>JABDPJ010000236.1 GCA_013042835.1 Lysobacterales bacterium | reverse complement strand
GCTATGGCCTGACCAGGGACTGGGTAGCCGACCTGCAGGTGATCGATGGCCGTGGAGAACTGCTGGAGTTGAATGGCGGGCTGGTCAAAAACGCCAGTGGCTATGACCTCAGGCACCTGTTTGTCGGCAGCGAGGGAACCCTTGGACTGATCGTGGAGGCCACCCTGCGTTTGGCCGACCCGCCACCACCTTCGCGCGTGATGCTGCTGGCGGTGACCAGCATCGAGGCGATGATGGACGTCTTCAGGCAATTCAACGACGCACTGGTGCTTACCGCCTTTGAGTTTCTGTCAGATGCTGCGATGCGCTTTGTGCGGAGCGGTCACGGACTGGCCGAACCGATGGAGAGCGGCAACCCGTTCTATGCGCTGCTCGAGTTCGAGTGCCGTGAAGCGGCCAATGAAGACCTTGCACTGCAGTGTTTCGAAACGTGCCTCGAGGAAGGGTCCGTGGCTGACGGTGTGATCAGCCAGAGCGATGCGCAGGCTGCGGACCTCTGGCGTTACCGCGAAGGTATTTCAGAAGCCATCACACCTTTTACGCCCTATAAAAACGATCTGTCAGTGCGCATTTCCAGGGTGCCGGCCTACCTGGAAGCCCTGAATCATCTGGTCACGACCCGGTACCCGGATTTCGAAGTGCTGTGGTATGGCCATATCGGCGATGGCAACTTGCATATGAACGTTCTCAAGCCCGCTGATATGCTTGTCGAGGAGTTTGAGAAAATATGTTCACAGGTCAACCCCGAGGTGTTTGCGCTTACCCGAAATTACCAGGGCAGCATTTCTGCAGAGCATGGAATCGGACTGCTGAAACAACCTTACCTGGGCTACAGCCGCTCAGATGCGGATATTGAAGGGATGAGGGGGATCAAGTCGGTATTTGATCCAATGAATATTATGAACCCCGGCAAGTTGTTACCCGAAGCATAGCGCCATTGGCGCCTGCCAGGTGCTTCAGGCTGGCTCAATATGCGGTCAGAACAGTGCGCTCTGACCGCGGAAGGGAATGATTCAAAATATCAGAAAAACTTCCTGGCGAGATCGAGCACGTCATCGACGCCAAAATCTTCACCCATCAGGCTGTCAAGCAAGCCACCGGCTGAACCGGAACGGCCGAGTGATTTTCCGCCATCGCTGTTTTTGCTCATGGCGCCCATCGCCAGGCTTGCGATGAAAGGCAATGCCTGTTTGATCAGGCTGGCGTCGATACCGGTTGATTGGGCAGCCTGTGCTGCGACATTCCGGCTGACATCCTTGCTGCCAAGCAGGTGGCCGAGAATATTATTGCCGTCAGCAACGGTTTCCGGCGCCGACATGGTTGCAGGATTTTCAAGATATTGTTGATGGTTGCCTTTTTGCAGTGCTCTGGTGAAGCTGCTCAAGCCGTCTTCCGACTTGGCCTGTTTTTGAAAAGCTCCCATCAGTGCGGGTGTCAGTGCGCCCATCAGGCTCTTGGTTTTGGACTCATCGAGTCCGAGATTGCTGGAGATTTTACCCAGGCTCTGCGCCCCGCCAGCGCTATCGAGTAAGTCGAGTAGGTTCATTTGCGTGTCCTCCGGTGGGCTTCCGCCCGGTGATCGTTTAGGAAAGGTGTGGTTCAAAACTGTGAACTGTCTTCCGATACCAGTTGGCACCGGCATCGGATATTGATGTTTTTCAGGCTGCGAAAGGGGGTAGCGGCCACGGCTTGAAGCCGGGCTGCTATCTTGAAATTCCCCCTCAGCAGCTGTTTGAAGCTTAGTAGTCTTCTACTACAATGGCGTCCGGTGCATTCTTGGCAACACTCTTCATACCGTTGTTGCAGCCGGATTCAGACTTGTAATTCTGACTGGAACCGATGGTTTGAGCGTTCTTTGCCGTCAGCTTGAAGCGGAATTTTCCGGTCGGAGTTACGTTCTTTACAAAACGATCGGGATCCGTGCAGTTTTTCCTGACTGATTTGATACCGTTGGCGCAACTTGCTTTGGATTTGTATCCTTCGCTGGAAAGAATGGCGTTGCCATTTGCCGCTTTCAACCGAAAGCGAAACTCACCAGCTTTGTCTTTATAACATTCAAATTTACCTGCCATTGTCATTTCTCCTTTATTGTTAAAACGATCGCCTACTAATCTTTTAAAACGAAACTTACTTTCATCGTGACCCGGTATTCCGAAACTTCGCCATCTTTAACGATGACTTTTTGTTCCTTGACCCAAGCGCCTTCGATGTGGTTGATGGTTTTCGCAAACCGCTTAATACCTTTCTGGATTGCATCTTCAAAGCCTTTGCCGGAAGAAGCGGATACTTCAGTTGTTCTTGCTACACTCATGGTCGTTGTCCTCCTGGTTGACGAATGTTCCAGCCACCCCGGCCCCGAAAACGGGATTAAATGCCATGGATGACCGACTCGTCCGACAATTCTAGCAGGAAGTTCCCATTTTTATATATATCGTGAGGATTGTTTACAGCAAGACACAATTGCATTAGCGAGGTTGTTGCATTTATCCGATATACTTTGATGCTCAAGCTGGGATTCATCCTGGTCTAAGTCATAAGGAGCATAACATTATGGGATTCATGGATAAATTGGGTGGTCTTTTCGGTGGCAAAAAAGCAGCCCCCGAGACAGTCAAAGGACCGAGCACGGTATTGCGGGAGCACGGCATTGATCCTTCAGATCTGAAATTCTCATTTAACCAGGACGGTTCTGTCACTGTCGCTGGACGCGCCGCCGACCAGGCTGAATGCGATCGCATTTGTGAAGTGGTTGGGGAAATGGCCCAGGTCAAGAGCGTCAACAATGAGATTGTCGTCGGAGCGCCCGAGCCTGCGCCAGTCGTTGAAGAGGCCCCCGTTGAGGCCGCTGCTGAAGCGCCTGTTGCTGAAGAAGTAAAGCCATCCGAGGCGGCGGGTGAAGACAACACTTACACCGTGGAAGCTGGCGACACTTTGTGGGCGATCGCGGAAAAAGTGTATGGCAGTGGCGGCAAGTATATGAAAATTTTCGAGGCCAACACCTCCATACTGGATAGCCCGGACAAGATTTTTCCTGGCCAGAAGCTGGTAATCCCCGAAATTGAAAAGTAACGGGTTGCAGCAAAGCCTGTAAAGGTGGAGCTGCATCCCTGGACCACTGGAAAACAGGATAGCAACATGTACAGAAAAACCACTTGGGTTGTCGGCCTGATTGTCGTGCTGGCATGTCTGGGCGCTTGTTCCAGCGCTTATTACAAGACCATGGAAGGTCTCGGCATTGAAAAGCGGGACATACTGGTTGACCGCGTTGAAGATGCCCGTGACGCGCAGGACGACGCCAGTGAGCAGTTCGCCTCGGCACTCGACCAGTTTCGCAGTACCGTCAATTTCGACGGCGGTGACCTTGAAGAAACTTATGATCGTCTGAACGCTGAATATGAAAAAAGCGTGGAAGAAGCCGAAGCGGTCAGCACCCGGATCAACGCGGTCGAAAGTGTCGCTGAAGACCTGTTCTCCGAATGGGAGGAGGAGCTCGAACAGTATTCCCGTGCAGACCTGCGCAGGAGCAGTGCTTCCCTGCTGAACGACACCCGCAAGCGCTATAAACAGCTCATGTCATCCATGCGCCGGGCGGAACGAAGCATGGAGCCGGTTCTGGTCGCTTTCCAGGACCAGGTGTTGGTTCTGAAGCATAATCTCAATGCCAGGGCCATCGGAGCCCTGCGAAATGAGCTCGATAGCATTGAGCGCGATACCGCAAATCTCATCAGCCAGATGCAGAAAGCCATCGATGAAGCCAATGATTTCATTGACTCCATGGAGAATTGAGCTTTCTCGCGACTTGCCGGGGTGTGTTAAACAGAACGCTTTGCCGGTCCGCCGTCCTTGCCGGATAGCGGCCGGCAAAAGCTTCGGGTGATTATCTAAAACTACTTGAACTGGGCGGTACCGATACCCTTTTCTTCCAGTAGTATGGGGATGTTATCCTGCACCGGGTACACAACCTTGCCATCTTCGGTAATGAGACCTTCCTGCAACGGCTCCGTAACTTTCTCATTGTCAATATACAGGGCTTCACCGTTTTTAATGGCCTTGTTCAATTTATCCAGTTGATCGGCTCCGAGGGCCTTGAGGGGTGTTTTGCTGACCGGGCAGCAAAGGATTTCAAGCAATTTTCCATCAACAGGCATTTTCTAATCCAGGTGGCAATATTTGACTAATATTGTATCAGGCATACCCCACTCGATGAACGGCCCTGTTTGCCGAACCGGCACACTGGTACAATCAACCGTTTTTACTGCCGGAGATTAAATGTGGCAAATGAACAGGCATTGGTCGGCTTGATCATGGGTTCCCAGTCTGACTGGGAGACCATGAAGAATGCGGCCGACACACTTTCTTTACTGGCCATACCTCATGAGGTCAAGGTGGTATCGGCGCATCGAACGCCCGACCGGATGTTTGAATACGCGGAAAGTGCGGTAGATCGAGGTCTGGAGGTCATTATTGCGGGTGCCGGAGGTGCAGCACATTTGCCCGGAATGGTCGCGGCAAAAACGTCCTTGCCGGTATTGGGGGTTCCGGTTAAATCAAAAGCCCTGAACGGCATGGATTCGTTGCTGTCGATCGTGCAGATGCCTGCCGGTATACCGGTGGCCACGCTGGCCATAGGCGACGCTGGTGCAACCAATGCTGCACTGCTTGCCGCATCAATTCTCGGTATCAAGTACCCGCAGGTGCGCCAGGCACTGGAAGCGTTCAGGTCCTCGCGAACCGAAGCTGTCCTGAGTCAGGCGGATCCGCAATGACAGGCACTGTCGGTATCCTTGGCGCCGGCCAGTTGGCCCGCATGCTGGCCCAGGCCGGCAAGCCGATGGGACTGGATTTTATCTTTCTGGATCCGGCGGAAGATGCCTGCGCAGCAGAATATGGTGAGCATATTTGCGCAGCCTGGGACGACGAGGCAGCCTTGAAGAAGTTGGGGCGCCAGTCCGACGTGGTCACGTTTGATTTCGAAAATGTCCCGGAAGCCTCGGCCAGCCTGATTGAATCCCTGTGTCCCGTGTATCCGCCTCCGCGGGCCCTGTACAAGAGCCAGGACAGGTTGCGCGAAAAAACCATGATGCAGGACCTGGGTATTCCGGTTGCACCGTTTCACGCCGTGTCTTCACGGCCCGAATTGAAGGCCGCAGTCGAGCAGATAGGTTTGCCCTGTGTGCTGAAAACACGGCGCTTCGGTTATGACGGCAAAGGGCAGGCGGTTTTACGCTTTGAAGAGGACCTGGAACGCGTGTGGCAGGATCTTGGCGATTCCGACCTCATCTGTGAGGGCTTCGTGCCATTTGATGCCGAGTGTTCCATTATCGCGGCACGTGGCCTTGATGGCCGCACCGTTTACTGGCCACTCACCCGCAACCTGCACCGGGATGGCGTATTGGCTGCCAGTGTTGCACCGTTTTTTGACAGCGGGCTGCAGGCAAAAGCGGAAGCCCTGGTGCAGCGCCTGCTTGATCACCTGGACTACACCGGCGTACTGGCACTGGAGTTGTTCCTGAAAGATGGCGAACTGCTGGCCAATGAGTTCGCTCCCAGGGTGCATAACTCAGGCCACTGGAGTATCGACGGGGCGCGGTCTTCGCAATTTGATAATCACCTGAGGGCCATCTGCGGCTTACCGCTTGGTGATGCCGGCCATACCTCGCATTCGCTGATGTTCAACCTGCTGGGCGAGATGCCTTCCATGGCGAAACGGCGAATGTCGACGCCACAGTCAGAGCCGGATGTTCACTGGCACGATTATCAGAAAACGCCAAGGGCGGGTCGCAAAATCGGCCATGTAACTGTCACGGCGGAAACTGAGGGTGGTCTGCGGGCCACGGCGGCGCAATTGGCTGGCAAGCTGGGTGTAACCGCTGAGTTGAACCTCGAAGCAGTGATGCAGGATGTGAGTACCCCGTGACATGAGCGGGCTCAGGGCCGGGTCGTTCAACAGCGTCGAACTGGGCCTGTTTTCCAGCAGAATCGCTGCCATCTGCGAGGAGATGGGCGCCATGCTCGGAAGGGTGGCGTTCTCACCCAATATACGTGACCGTCTCGATTACTCCTGTGCGCTTTTCAACCGGCGTGGCCAGCTTTTAGGCCAGGCGACGCATATCCCCGTGCACCTAGGGAGCATGGCCTATGCCATGGTTGACCTGGTGGAAAACCGCGAATGGCGGGCCGGTGACATGCTCATCCTGAACGACCCGTACAAGGGCGGCACCCATTTGCCCGACATCACCCTGGTGGCGCCGGTATTTGCCCGGGGCGAGTTGACCGGATTCTGCGCCAATCGCGCACACCATGCGGATATAGGCTCAGATGCACCCGGATCCATGCCCGTCAGCCGGACGTTGGCGGAGGAAGGCATCCTGATACCGCCCACTTTGTTGATCAGCGCGGGCAAAGTGGATGAAGTATTCCTGAAATCCATTTTGCAGGGCTTAACCAGCCCGGATACATCCAGGGGGGATTTCAATGCCCAGGTGGCGGCCAATTTGCTGGGGGCAAAACGGCTGCGCGAACTGGTGCTGTCAATGGATAGCGGTGATTTTGAACAACAGGAAAGCAGTTTGCAGGCCTGGGCGCAATCGCTGGTCATGCAGAGCCTCGCCTCCATTCCAAACGGAAGCTATGAGTTCGAAGACTACCTGGATGATGACGGACATGGACACATTGACATCCCCGTGAAGGTGACGATCCGTGTCCGGGATGACGGAGTGCTGGTTGATTTTGCCGGCACGGCGCAACAGGTGCAAGGCAACCTGAACTGTCCAATGCCGGTGACGGCAGCGGCCGTGTTCTACGTATTTCGCTGCCTGATGCCGGAACATACACCCGCCTGCCACGGCGCCCTGAAAGGTGTCAACATCAGCGCGCCCTTGGGTTGTCTCGTCAATGCCGTTTCACCCGGAGCGGTCGCGGCCGGCAATGTCGAGACCAGCAGCAGAATTGTCGACGCGGTTTGCGGCGCGCTGGCACAGGCTTTGCCGGAACAGTTCGCCGCGGCCAGCCAGGGTACGATGAACAACCTGGCTATGGGCCGGCGCGGTGACCGGGGTTGGGATTATTACGAGACACTGGCCGGGGGCATGGGGGGCACAGCTGACGGAAACGGCCGCTCGGCCCGTCACAGCCACATGACCAATACACTGAACACGCCCGTGGAGGTCCTGGAGTTGAACTATCCGTTGAGGATTGAGCAGTACGCTGTCAGGCGGGGGTCCGGAGGGGCAGGGCAGTTTGCGGGCGGTGATGGTGTCATGCGCCAGTACCTGTTTCTTGAAAATGCCGAGGTTTCCCTGCTGACCGAGCGCCGGAGGCATCCCCCCTGGGGCCTCCAGGGCGGGCAGCCCGGCCAATGTGGCCGCAACCAGATGGATGGCCGGGAATTACCCGGCAAGACCAGGTTCGATGCGCTCGCTGGTCAAGTGCTGACAATCATGACGCCCGGTGGTGGCGGTTATGGCCACCCTGGTGCAGTGTCCTGTATTAAACAGCGATTAAGCGAGACGAGAAGGCATTAGCTGTAAGGCGCGTCTCGTAGGGAATGCTAGAGACCAGTGAGAATTTTCCAGCGGTTGACGATGCAGCAGAACAGCTCAGCGGTTTTGACGGTGTCGTATTCGGCGGAGTGCGCTGACGATTCATCCCAGTCGATCCCGGCGGCCTGCACGGCTCGCGCCAGTACCGTCTGCCCGAATGCCAATCCGCCAAGCGTGGCAGTGTCAAAGGAACTGAATGGATGGAAAGGATTGCGCTTGTAATTTACCCGGTTGATGGCGGCATTCAGGAAGGAGAGGTCGAATGTCGGGTTGTGGCCAACCAGTATCGCCCTTTGGCAGTCGGTGGCGCGCAACTCCTGCCGGACGGGTAAGAGTATCTTTTGAATCGCCTCCCTTTCACTGAGCGGGTTGCGCTGCGGGTCATCCAGGTCAATTCCTGTAAACTCCAGAGAACTTGGTTCGATCCGGGAACCCTGGAAGGGCTCGATGTTCGCGGCGATGGTGTCAGCAATTTTGAGACGGCCGAAATCGTCCATGCAAAGGATGCATGCGGCCATTTCCAGGATGGCGTCGGTTTTGGCATTGAATCCGCCGGTTTCGACGTCAACGACCACAGGCAAAAAACCTCTGAAACGGTCTGCAATTCGAGGCATATTGGATTCCAGAACTAAAGGCAGCGAGAATAAGGGAATGCGCGTCAAAATACCACGTATAAAATTTAGCGGTTCAGGAATCCGTCAACTGATCCTCGTCCTGGTTGTTTCTGTCCTGTATACGAACCAGGTGACCGCCAGTGACCAGGATCCGGACCGGGCGCTGTTATGGTCCATCCATAAAAATGACCGGGTTTGCGGCTATCTTCTCGGCACCATCCATAGCGAGGATCCACGCGTACTGGATTTTTCCGAGGAATTTCTTGGCCTGCTCAGGTCCAATGAAGTCTTTGCCATGGAACTGGTTCCGGACCTCCCCACACTCTCGCGCCTCACCGAATACATGCATTTACCACCCGGGCAAAAACTGGAGGACGTTGTAGGCAGGGAACGCTTCGATGCACTGGCATCGGCCTTGTCCAGTTACCAGGTGCCGGTCGGATTTATCAGCCGGATGAAGCCCTGGGCAGCGATGATGACACTGAGCACCCCGCCGCCTGAAACCGGATTTTTCATGGATTTGTCCCTGTCACTGCGGGCCTCCGGGAACGGCCTCAAGGTCGTGGGTCTCGAAACGCTAGAACAGCAATTGTCTTTTCTCGAAAACATGCCGTTGGCGATGCAATTATCCCTGTTGGACCAGGCGCTTAAGGAATTCATGCGCGTTGCCGAAGTGCATGACCAGATGGTCGATGCCTACTTGCAGAATGACCTGCAGAAGTTGCAGGAATTATCTGATGAACAGCTTCAGGAGGTTGGTGAAGAGGCGAGTCGATATTTCATCGATTTCGGAATTGTCGCCCGCAACAGGCGCATGGCGGAATCTCTTTTGCCCCAACTTGAAACCAGCCGGGTGTTCGTGGCTGTTGGCGCTTTGCATCTTGCGGGTGAGCAAGGACTGATGAATTTACTCCGTCGGGAAGGGTATGAACTGCGACCGCTGGACAAGCCGTTCAACGAGGCCACGGCCCGGTCCGTGGATTAGTGTTTAGGTCAGCATAACAATCAGAATTTTCCAGTCATTTCCGGTACTGCCATGGCAATCGCAGCCGCCGCCAGCAGGGTCAAACCCCATACCGGTTCGACCCAGATGGTCGTCAGGCTCAGAACAAGCAAGGCCAGCCCAATGGATTGCAGGCCGCCGGTGCGGTTTTCCAACTGCTCCCGTCTCCCGCTAAGGATGATCAGTAGATGGTCGAAAGAGAGTGGGCCAGCGCCCCTGAACACCAACGGCAGCAGCATGACGATGAACAAAAGCGGTATTTTGAAATTGCCGGCACCATCCGCTGATATCACATAACCGCCCCATAATCCGGCCAGGCTGTCCCACTCGGCGGGCCAGTGCACAGCAGCCGTCGCTACACTGGTGACGACTATCAGGGAGATCGCGGTAAAACGGGTAAACAGACCCAGCAGCAACATCACGGCGAGAATCAGTTCACCCCAGGTGGCCAACAGCCAGTTAAGGTCGGCCGGGATCGTGTCAAAAGGGAAAGGGAAGCCTTTCTGCCAATCCGACCACGGGATATCAGCAAACCAGTTCGTGCCACGCAGCTTGGTGATGCCGGACTCCCAAAACTCCCAGGCCAGAATCAGGCGCAGGGCCAGTGGCCAAACATGGTCTCCGCCGGCGCGTAAGCGGGATGTGAGGTCGTCGTAGAATCTGGTAACTGCCATTTTTGCTGCCCTGTGTCTGATTGAAAGGTTTTTCAGATTGCCCGGCCAATTCAGGGTTTAGTGCCAAAAATAACCTGTTTGTCCCGCAGTTCTTCCAGCAGTGCCCGACCACCTTCGACGACTGCTTCGGCTTTGGGGTGGTTGGTGACACCTGCAATCTCCGTCAGTAATTGAAGACCCGTCAAGCCTGCATCTTCTTTCAGTTTTTGTATCAGCAACAGGGAAAATTCGTTCAACAGCATGAACTTTATTTCGAAATCATGGCGGCGCCATACCAGCAGGTGGGTGGCTTTTTCAGGGGCGGTACGGGGTTGGAAATCCTTGCGTATCCGGTGTACCGGGAATCGGTAGCTGAGCGGCCAGGCAAGGGGCGACAAAACCGGAATGCCTTCCATCAGGTTACCATCGATATCTGCGTCCAGATCATCGGTCTCAGCCTCATCGAGCGACAGGGCAAGTTCCACCCATTCGTAATGGGCCAGTTCCAGCATGAAAGCCGGGTCAGTGTCACGTGGCTTACGCACGTCTTGCAGGTACTTCAGAAACTCGCGCGGAATCTCTGCAAAGATCGGCGTGTGACAGCGATGCGTCTTGAAAAAATCACGGCAAAGCGCCGTCCAGCCGGCATCGTCGTACAAGGTTTTCAGGACAGGAAAATTTGACGACAGAAAATTGCGGACGTTGTTGAAGAACAGGTCGCGGTAAATAGCCATCCGGCGGTCTTCGATACCTGTTGGTGCTGCCACGCCCTGCGGATCACGAATGTGGGCCGCAAAACCGGTTTGCAACCGGGCCAACGCTTCAGGCGGAGGATTGCCGGGCATGTGCCAGACCTCCTGTGGAATCGGTTAGTGGCCGATCGTGCCGGTTCCATTTATCCTGGATCTGTTTGATTCTTTGCACTTCCAGCAGCAGTTCATCCACCGGTGGAATATTGAAATCCCTTTCCAGCAGGGTGGGAAACACACCGAATAATTCGTAAGCCTTGTCCAGCAGGTCCCAGACATCGCTGATGACATCGGCGCCGTGGGTATCGACTACCAGGTCCTCGGCTTCATTGTAGTGGCCGGCGATATGGCCGTAGGCAATCCGCTCTCCGGGCAGTGCCTGCAAAAACTCAAGCGGATCGTAGCGGTGATTGACGCTGTTGACATAAATATTGTTGACATCCAGTAGCAGGTCGCAGTCCGCCTCGGTAATGACGGCATTGATGAAATCGATTTCGCTGAGCTCAGCGCCAGGCGCGGCGTAATAGGAAACGTTTTCAATGGCCATGCGGCGACCGATCATGTCCTGCACTTTCTGGATGCGTCCGGCCACGTAATTGACCGCTTCTTCGGTGAAAGGAATGGGCATCAGGTCGTACAGGTGACCGTCGTCGGTGCAATAACTCAAATGCTCGCTGTAGGCCCGTATGTTGTATTGATCCATGAACTGCCCGAGCTTGCTTATGAATGTCTCATCGAGCGGAGACGGGCCGCCGATTGACAGGGAAAGGCCATGGCAGACGAATGGAAAGCGTTCAGTGAAGTAACGGAGATACTGCTTTTTTTTACCGCCGGCATTGATCCAGTTTTCCGGTGCGACTTCCATGAAACTGATGCTGCTGCCGATGGTTTCGGGGTCATATGACCGAAGCGGACCCAAAAGGGCCCGCCTCAATCCAAGTCCCGCGCCCGTTACCGGGTATGAGCGGTGACTCATCAGGTCTGTCTCAGGCGTTACCGCCGCAAGAACCGTCCTTGCCTTTTTCACTTTTTTCACCGCAGGAACCTTCCTTGCCTTTCTCACCGCAGGAACCTTCCTTGCCTTTCTCACCGCAAGAACCTTCCTCGCCTTTTTCACCGCAAGAACCTTCCTTGCCTTTATCTCCGCCGCATTTGCCTTCGCCGCATTTGCCTTCCTCGCCTTTTTCACCGGCGAGTTGGTAACCGGCGTCGAGTTCGGATGTTGAGAACGGATTGTCATCCGCCAGCACGGTCGATGACGCGGCCAGGGATGACACGAACGCTACGCCGACAGCGGCAGAAACAGGATTAACAAACTTTGAATTATTAGCCATTAAGTAAAACCTCCACAGTTAAAAAAGCCCGGTAGTAAGGGTTCCGGGACATCGTAAAAGGCACCATAAAGTACCTGTTGATATAACCCGTTAAGGGTTGTTTTTATTCACCCTGAACCTGCCTGCATGGGGTGAAGTTTCATCGGGTTACCCTTGAAGCCTAGCAATTAAGGCGGTGTTTTCCAAGAAATAATCCGTATACGGGGCAGAAGACCGGCGCCGGGCACAGATTATTACAGCGGGTTTTTGAACCGGATAAGATTTCGGGCTAAAGCGGCAGGTTTTCGGGTCGGAACGATTCAGAAACGCTAAAAACCTTGCTGTTTTCCCGTTCTGCACAGGTCACGGACAATGCATTCGGGGCAATTGGGTGTTCGTGCCTTGCAAACATAGCGTCCATGCAGGATCAACCAGTGGTGCGCGTTGAGCAGATATTCTTTGGGGACGCTCTTGAGCAGTTTGCGCTCAACCACCAGCGGTGTTTTGCCAAGGGCGAGGCCGGTCCTGTTGGCGACACGGAAAATATGTGTATCGACGGCCATCGTGGGTTGGCCAAAAGCGGTGTTCAGTATGACGTTGGCTGTTTTGCGGCCGACTCCCGGCAGCGCTTCGAGTGCAACACGGTCGGCGGGGACTTCGCCAGCGTGATTTTCCAGCAGAATTTTACAGGTGGCGATGACGTTGCTGGCCTTGGAATTGAACAGGCCGATGGTTTTGATGTAGTCCCTGAGCCGGTCTTCGCCAAGTTCAAGCATTGCTTTTGGCGTGTTGGCCAATTTAAAAAGACGGCGGGTTGCCAGGTTGACGCTGACATCGGTCGCCTGGGCCGAAAGAATGACGGCGATCAGCAGTTCAAAGGTCGACCGGTATTCGAGCTCGGTCGTTGGATGCGGATCAATTGCCTGCAGCCTGCGGAAAAATTCTTTTCTGTCTTCAAGTTTCATTTGCGTTCGGAATCATTGTCACACCCGCCTTTGCCTGTCTTTCAGCTTGCCTGTGTTCCCACGCGTTGCGCGCAGCGATCAGTAAAGCCAGTCCAAAAAAAGCACCTGCCGGCAACATGGCCAATAAAAATCCGGGGTATTCAGGGATGATGGTCATCGCCATGTTACGGCCCCAGTCACCCAACAGCATGTCCGCTCCCGACAGCAGCGTTCCACGCCCGCTCAATTCTCTCAATGCACCCAGCAAAATCAGGGTGAGGCAAAAACCCAGGCCAGTGGCGAAACCATCCACGAGCGATGGCAGTGGGGCATTCCTGGATGCAAAGGCCTCAGCTCTCCCGATAATGGCGCAATTGGTGACAATCAACGGGATGAAAATTCCGAGCACGCGGAAAAGGTCATAAAAGAAAGCGTGCATCAGCAGCTCAACAACAGTAACCACCGAAGCAATGATCAATACGAAAGCTGGAATCCTGATTTCGGGTTTCAGCAGACCGCGCAAGACGGATACTGACAGGTTTGAAACCATCAGGGTGAGCATGGTGGCGAGCCCCAGGGCCAGGCCATTGATGACGGTGTTGGTGACGGCCAGCAAGGGGCACAGGCCCAAAAGCACGACCAGGCCGGTATTTTGGCGCCATGCCCCGTCTGCCAGTATTTCTCTAAGCCTGATAGGTCTCATTCTGCGTTGCCGGGTTTTGCTGATTCATCGAATATCGAGTGCCTGTTGGCTGCAAAGTACAACAAGGTGTTTTGCACCGCCCGGACCACGGCTCTCGGTGATATCGTGGCGCCGGTGAATTGATCAAATTTGCCGCCATCCTTTTTTACCGCCCAGCCTGGCGGGTCCGGGTTGTCCAGGGACTTGCCGGTGAAGCCGAGTATCCAGTCACTTCTCTCCAGTTCAATAGGGTCGCCAAGGCCGGGAGTCTCCCGGTGAGAGATGATGCGTACACCGAGGACTGTGCCGTCAAAAGCAATGCCTGCCAACAGGCGGATATCGCCATTGTATCCATCCGGCGCAGTCACTGTCAGCAGCGCTGCCACGGGCCGGTCATCCATGCGGGCCCGGTAGACCGTGATGGCGTCCCGGTGTTTAAAAAACTCCGGAGCATTAATTTCGATCGTGTCCGCGAGCAGGTCGTTGTTGAAGTTGCCCGTGGGAATGATCTGGTGAAGCTGACTGAGGGTACGTTGCCTCTCCTGTTCAATGATACGCTCGCGTGTCAGATCATTGACAGCTGCGAGCAACGCCGTACCGAAAAGGGCTATGACTGCAAGCAGGATGCCGCTGCGTATCACCGGGTGCATCAAGGCAGTCATTCGCCGTACATCCGTGGCCGCGTGTAGCGATCGATCAGCGGTGCCGCCATGTTCATTAGCAATACCGCGAATGCGGCGCCGTCAGGATATCCACCCCAACGGCGGATAACCAGCGTGAGAAGACCGACTCCGGCACCGAAAACCAGGCGGCCGCGGTTACTGACACAACCACTGACAGGGTCAGTCGCGATGTAAAATGCCGTCAACAGGATCGCGCCGGAAAAGACATGCTGCAACGGGTCCGGATTGTTAGCCGGATCGATTAGCCAGGCGGGCAGGCTGAGCACGATGACACTCAATATCACGGCGGTGGGGACCTGCCAGCTGATCACGCGTTGGTAGAGCAGATAGAAGCCGCCCAGCGCGTAGCCGCCTGCCACCCACTCCCAACCCTTGCCGCCAAAGTAGCCGAAGACGGGTGAAGCGCGCAGTTCCGGTACCAGGCGGCCCGACTCAATACCGGTTTTGAGTAAATCCAGTGGCGTTGCCTGGGTCACGGCATCCCAGCTACCCTCGACCGGTACCTGGCCGGTGAAAATCGTCGCCAGGATAGCGCCCAGGCCAAGGTCGATTTCAGACAGGGACAAGGGCGGCATCCAGGCCGTCATGGCCTGGGGAAAACTGATCAGCACAACGACGTAACCCACCATTGCCGGGTTGAACACGTTCTGGCCCAGGCCGCCATACAGGTGCTTGGCGAAAACCATGGCAAACAGCATGGCGACACAACTGATCCACCAGGGTGCGAGCGGCGGAATACAGAGCGCGAAAAGTACCGCTGTCAGCACGGCGCTGTAATCGTTGATAAACGGTTTTAATTCCCGTCCCCTCCAACGCAGCATCACTGCTTCAAATAACAATGCAAAGAAGATCGCCAGCGCAATTTGTACCAATACACCGGGCCCAAAGAACCAGGCGTATGTGAGCACACCGGGCACCAGGGCCAACAGGACCTGTAGCATCACCCTGGCCACGTTGGTTTGCGGTGCAACGTGGGGTGCGCCGCTGGTTGGAAAGCTACGCGTCATCACCTGGCCCTTTCCCGGTCGATGCTGCTTGCCTGGCTGCCCTGCTCCTGGCCCGTTCAATCGAGGCCTGTATACGGTCCTGCTGGCTGGCTTTGTCCTTCAGCATTTGCTTGCGGCGCTGCATTTTTTCAGCCCGTTCCAGCTTCAGTCTTGCCAGGCGTGCTTCGCGATTCTCAAAGCGTTTGCGGGCCAACTCACTGGCTTCGGCCTCCATGGCCAGTTTACGCCGCTCACCCTTGCCGAAACGGAACCACTCCACCAGCGGGATATGGCTGGGGCAGACGACATCGCAGCAACCACACTCGATGCAGGCTGCCAGGCCCCATTCCGCCGCCTGGTTCCAGAGTTCGTTCCTGACTTGCAAAAACAGCTGTTGCGGCAACAGGCTGGCCGGGCAGACCCGGGCGCACTCGCCGCAGCGTATACAGGGCATTTCCACCTGGCTGTCCGAGATATCGTCCGCTGTCAACGCCAGAACGCAGTTACTCGCCTTGACCACCGGCGAAGCATCGCTTGCGACCGGGAAACCCATCATGGGTCCGCCAACGACCAAACGTGCAACGTCCTTCGTGTAACCGCCGCAGAGCTCTACCAGGTGCGAAAAACTGGTGCCGACCAGCGCCCGGAAGTTGCGTGGGTGTGAAATGCCGTGACCGGTCACGGTAATGTAGCGCTCGATCAGCGGCTTGCCTTCGACTACAGCATCCGCGACAGCGGCGGCCGTTGCGACGTTCTGGCATAACATGCCGAGTTGCGACGGGCGTCCTCCGAGCGGCACTTCGAGCCCGGTGAGCACCTGTATGAGCTGCCGCTCACCACCTTCCGGGTAGATCTTCGGTACTTTGACGACCGAGATATTCTGACATTCCGCGCATTCCGCCGCGTGGCTTAGCGCTGCCTCGACGGCACCCATCTGATCCTCGATCGCGATGACAACACGACTGGCTCCCAGCGCCCTGCGCAGAATTCGCGCCCCCAGAACAATTTTGTCCGGCTGTTCGCGCATCAGCATTTCATCGCAACTGATCCAGGGTTCGCATTCGGCGCCGTTGAGCACCAATGTATGAATCCGCCTGTCGCGGCCGTCGCGGGCTTTTCTGTGAGTCGGAAACACGGCGCCGCCCAGGCCGGCAAGGCCGCAGTCCTGCATCTGCATGATCAGGCTTTCAGGGCTGGCCGTTTTCCAGTCGCTGATTGGCTTGAGCCCCGTCCACTGTTCCCTGCCATCCGGCCTGATCACCACGCAAGGGCCCATCTTGCCTGAAGGGTGGGTCATAGGCCGGTCTTCTATGGCCTCAACCACGCCTGAGACCGGTGAATGAATCTGTGCGCACGGCTGACAACGGCCGATGGGCTGGCCTTTAAGCACGGTTTCACCGGCACTGACCAGGGGGGCGGCCGCGTTCCCGGCATGTTGGGTCAGCGGTACGGACAACAACTCCGGCAAGGGTGGTTGTTCGACCGGATCACCGCAGGAAATTTTCTTGTGGTGGCGCAACCGCAGGCCACCGTGAAAAGAATGGATGCGGGCGCCGACCTCGTGGAGCGGTTTTTTTTGCCTCGCAAGGGTCATCGTCTTACCGCTGCTTGCTGAGCATCGCCTGGTCGCGGGCTCAGCCAGTTGGAAGCCGCCTCTTCAAGCTCGATGACATCGATGCAGTCCACCGGGCACGGCGGCAGGCACAGGTCACAACCCGTGCACTCGGAGCGAATGACCGTATGCATCAATTTCGCTGCACCGACGATGGCGTCGACAGGGCATGCCTGTATACAAAGCGTGCAGCCTATGCAGCGGGACTCGTCTATCTCGACGACAGTCTTTGCTTTCTGCTCGCCGTTTTCCGGATTTAGCGGCTTGGGCTCCCGCCCCAGCAGGTCAGCCAGTGCGCGTATGCCGGCATCACCTCCAGGTGGGCATTGATTGATGTCGGCCTCCTCTTTCGCTATTGCCTCTGCGTATGGCCGGCAACCGGGGTAGCCGCACTGGCCGCACTGTGTTTGCGGCAGCAGCGCATCGATGCGCTCGATCACGGGGTCCGTTTGCACCCTGAATCGGATTGCAACCCAGCCGAGCCCGAGACCGAACAGCAGTCCTAACACGGTCAATACGAGGACGGAAATCAACATGTTGAAGCCCGGCCCTTCACAGGTTGGCCAGCCCGTTGAAACCCATGAACGCGAGCGCCATCATGCCGGCTGTAATCAGGCCGATTGGGGCGCCTTTAAAGGGCGCCGGTATGTCTGCGGTGGCAATGCGTTCACGCATCGCGGCAAACAGCACCAGCACGATGCCGAAACCCGTGGCCGCCCCGAAACCGTAAAGCGCGGACTGCAACAGGTTATGTTGCTCCTGGATGTTCAGCAAAGCCACACCAAGCACTGCGCAGTTGCTGGTGATCAAGGGCAGAAAAATCCCGAGTACGCGGTAGAGCACGGGGCTGCTTTTGCGCATGAACATTTCTGTCAGCTGGACGGTTACCGCGATAACCAGGATAAAGCTGATCGTGGATAGGTATTCGAGATTCAGCGGCGTGAGCAGGTAGCGGTGCAACAGGTAGCTTGAAACCGATGACAGGGTAAGTACAAAGGCAGTCGCCACTGCCATCCCCATCGCGCCTTCCAGCTTGTTCGAGACGCCCATGAACGGGCACAGGCCGAGAAAACGAACCAGTACAAAATTGTTTGCCAGTACCGTGCTGACGAGTATCAGTAAATATTCGGCCATGCTCTGGCAGTCGCCATGATCAATGGGGTCACGTTACTCGCATGCCCGGAACTGCGCCCTCATCGGGGCTGAGCACGAACAGGTCGCTGCCACCGGGCCCCGCCGCCAGCACCATACCCTCGGAAACGCCGAAGCGCATCTTGCGCGGTTTCAGGTTCGCCACCATGACCGTGTGGCGGCCGACCAGATCGGCCGGTTCATAGGCGGATTTGATCCCGGCAAAAACGTTGCGGGTTTCGCCGCCCAGGTCGAGGGTGAGCTGTAAAAGCTTGTTGGCTTCCGGGACCGCCTTGGCATCGATGATTTTCGCCACCCTGAGGTCAACTTTGAGAAAATCCTCAATGGTGATCTCATCGGCCAGGTCGAGTGCCGGTGCTTCAGGCGATTCAGCGGCTTGCAGGTTTTCCTTTGAATCGGCAATCACCGCTTCGATCTTCACCGGGTCGACGCGTGTCATTAACGGCAGAAACTTGTTAATCGTCACATCCAGCATCGGCCGGTCGAGATCAGACCACTGGTCCAGCGACTGTCCCAGGAAGTTAGCAGCGGTTTCGGCAGTGAATGGAACCACGGGCGCAAGGTAGGTCATCAGCACACGGAACAGGTTAATTCCCTGCGTGCAGATTGCCTGAACCTTGTCCTCCTGGCCCTCCTGCTTGTTCAGTTGCCAGGGTTTATGCTCATCGATGTAACGGTTGCCTTCGTCGGCGAGGGCCATGATGCGCCGAATTGCAGACTGGTAATTACGCTGCTCGAAGTCTTCAGCGATAAGTTCACGCTCATCGACAAACCGTTGGTACAGCTCTGGCTCGGGCAACTCGGATGCAAGCCGTCCGTCCGAACCGCCGTGAATGAAACCGGCGCATCGACTGGCGATATTGACAACCTTGCCGACCATGTCGGAATTGACCCGGAATACGAAATCCTCCAGGTTTAAATCGATATCGCCAAGGCCGGAACCAAGGCGGGCACAAAAGTAATAACGCAGGTAGTCCGGGTTCAGGTGATTCAGGTAGGTCCGGGCCTCGATAAACGTGCCGCGTGATTTGGACATCTTTGCACCATCGACTGTCAGGAAACCGTGCGCAAACACTGCTGTCGGCGGCCGGAAACCCGCACCCATCAACATTGCCGGCCAGAATAAAGTGTGGAAATAAATGATGTCCTTGCCGACAAAATTATACATCTCGGTGTCCGTGTCCGGATTCCACCAGTCATCAAAATCCAGTCCTATGCGTGCGCTCAGCTCCTTGAAACTTGCCATGTAGCCTATGGGTGCATCGACCCATACATAGAAATACTTGTCGTCGGTACCGGGAATTTTGAAGCCGAAATAAGGTTCATCCCGCGAGATATCCCAGTCGCGCAGGCCGTCATCGAACCACTCCTGCATTTTATTGACCACCTCAGGTTGCAGCAATCCGGAGGTCATCCAGTTCTGCAAACGGATTTGAAATTCAGACAGCAGCACGAAAAAATGTTCAGACTCCCGCATAACCGGTGCGGTGCCGCTGACAGCCGAACGGGGTTCAATCAGGTCTGTTGGACTGTAGTGGCTTCCACATGACTCACAGCTGTCACCGTATTGATCAGGAGTCTTACACTTGGGGCAGGTTCCCTTGATAAAGCGATCAGGCAGAAACATACCCTTCTGCTCATCGTAAAACTGGGAAATGGAACGTCTTTCGATGTGGTCGCCTTCCTCCAGTCGTTCATAAATCAATTCCACGCAGGCGCGGTTGACGTCATCGTGGGTGGTTGCGTAATTGTCATAACTGAGCCCAAAATCCCGAAAATCCCGCTGATGCTCCTCGTTCATGCGGTTGATCAGTTCATCAGGTGTGATACCTTCCGCCTGCGCCCGCAGCATCACCGGTGTGCCGTGCGCATCGTCTGCCCAGGCAAAATAGCATTCATGTCCCTGGGCACGTTGAAAGCGCGCCCAGATATCGGTCTGGATGTATTCCAGCATATGGCCCAGGTGGATCGCGCCATTGGCGTAAGGCAGTGCGCTGGTGACAAGAATTCGTCTTTTTTGTTTGCTCATAATGTTTTACTTTTGCAGCCGTGTTCCCGGGCAAATATTCGAAGGCGCAATTATGGCACGGCGGCCAGTCAAGCTGTAGTTTCGATTGGCTGATTCAATTAACGCAGTGCAAGCATGGAAATTTCGTCGCCTGACTTGGGACTTTGTTAACAGTCCCAATCTTAACGGGTACAATGTCAGGTTTGTTGACATGATGACCGACTGAACAAGAGAGCAACCAATAGATGAATAAAGAATCCGTAATGGCCTTGCTGGCCGAAATCATTGATGAAAATTCCGGCCGGGACCTGGTTTCAGCCGGGGTCGTTCGTGAGCTTGGGCTGCACCAGGACCGTGTCAACGTGGATATCCGGCTCGGGTACCCGCTGGCGAACAATGGCGAGCACTTTGCAAAGACCATCAGCGAGCACCTGGAAAACAATCCGGAAATCAGCCGGGCAAGCGTCAATATCAGCAGTAAAGTCATGCCTCACAAGGTGCAGGAGGATCTCAAACCGCTGGAATCAATCGCCAATATCATTGCTGTCGGATCAGGCAAGGGCGGCGTCGGTAAATCGACAACCGCCGTCAACCTGGCATTGGCGCTGCAAAGTGAAGGCGCCCGGGTCGGGCTGCTCGATGCGGATATCTATGGTCCGAGCATTCCTTCCATGCTGGGCGTGAAGGGGCAGCCAAGCACCGATGGTGAACACATCATCCCGAAGGAAGCCCATGGCCTGAAAGTCATGTCAATCGGCTTCCTGGTGGATGAGGATTCCGCGATGATCTGGCGCGGACCAATGGTGACATCGGCCCTGCAGCAGTTGCTGGGTGATACGCTTTGGGGTCCGCTGGATTACCTGATCATTGATTTGCCCCCGGGAACGGGCGATATACAGCTGACCCTGGCGCAAAGAATACCGGTCGCGGGTGCCGTCATTGTGACCACGCCGCAGGACATAGCCCTGATGGATGCGCGTCGCGCCGTGCACATGTTCCGCAAGGTCGATGTGCCGGTGCTGGGCGTGGTTGAGAACATGAGCACTCACATCTGCACGTCTTGTGGCCACGAGGAAGCCATATTCGGCCATGGTGGCGGCGAACAGATGGCGGAGGATTTTGAGCTGCCGTTGCTGGGTCGCTTGCCTCTGACGATGGAAATTCGTTCGGCGCTGGACGAAGGCAACCCGACGATGATGCAGAGTCCCGATTCTTCCGTTGCGCAGAGCTACCGAAAAATGGCCCTGAGGACGGTGGGTGAATTATCGGTCAAGCCTCGCAGCATGACCCTGCAGATGCCTGAAATTCTGATTCAGAATTAACAGCACACAATCCTCGTCCAGCAGTGAATCCCCGACTCCAACGGAGAACATAGCCAGTGAGTATTAAATCGGATCGTTGGATTCGCCATATGGCCGGTAAGCACGGCATGATAGAACCGTTCGAAGCCGGCCAGGTGCGAGCGGCGGACAACGGCGACCAGGTGATTTCCTACGGCACGTCCAGTTACGGCTACGATGTCCGTTGCGCCAGCCAGTTTAAAATTTTTACCAATATCAATTCGGCAATCGTTGATCCGAAGCACTTTGATGAAAAAAGCTTTGTCGATATCAATGATGATGTGTGTATTATCCCGCCCAATTCGTTCGCGCTCGCGCGCACCGTGGAATACCTGCGAATTCCCAGGAACGTCCTGACTATCTGCCTGGGTAAATCGACCTATGCACGATGCGGCATTATCGTGAATGTCACACCGCTGGAGCCGGAATGGGAAGGCCATGTGACGCTGGAGTTCTCCAACACCACGCCATTGCCTGCGCGCGTCTACGCCAATGAAGGCGTGGCCCAGTTCCTGTTTTTTGAATCGGATGAGACATGTGAAACCTCTTATGCCGATCGACAGGGTAAATACCAGGGCCAGAAGGGCGTCACGCTGCCCAAAGCCTGAGTTATTTCATTATCAGAACGAAAATACCCTTGCCGGCAAACGTGGGTTCATTAGGCAAGTCACGCTGTTTTATTTATACTCGCACGCAAGGAAACAGCCGGCTGGAGGCACACTTTTCCGATTCATGGGTTAATGCAGTCCAACACAAAAAATCACCCGTGACAACGGGTCGGCCCTTTACGTTCATCAGCATCCAGACAGGAAGAAACAATGAAATTCAGTAAATTGAGCCTGGCAATCCTATTGCTCACAGGCATGCTAGCGGCTACATCCTTACAGGCCCGGCCACAACCCAATGCGGCCGCTGATTATTCAGCTAAGAATGCCGCCTGGCAGGCGCACCAGGACCTGGTGGCCGCGTCACCCTATGCCGGTTTGAAATGGCGCAGTGTCGGGCCGGTAGTGCAGGGTGGCCGCCTGGTGGATATGGAGGTGGTTCCCGGCCAGCCCTATACCTTTTATGCAGCCTACGCTTCGGGCGGATTGTGGAAGACCAGCAATAACGGGCATACCTTCGAGCCACTGTTTGATGACCAGCCGACCATGATCATGGGTGATATCGCCGTTGACCCGAATCAGCCGGAGACAGTATGGGTAGGGACGGGTGAGAACAACTCCTCCCGCTCCTCCTACGGCGGCATGGGCGTCTTTCGCTCTGATGACGGCGGCCAGAACTGGCGTCACATGGGTCTGGGGGAAAGCGATCGTATCGGCCGTATCCTGATTGATCCGAATGATTCCGACCGTATCTACGTGGCAGCGCTTGGCAAGTTATACACACCGGGCGGTCAGCGCGGCGTCTACCGCAGCAGCGACGGTGGTAAGAGCTGGCAGCAGGTTCTCAAGGGGGGTGACTGGACCGGCGTGATCGACCTCGTTTTCAAGCCGGGTGACGTGAACACGCTGTATGCTGCTGCCTGGGAACGCAAACGCCGGCCATGGGATTTCACTGAGGGCGGAGATGGCTCGGCGATCTACAAGTCCACTGATGGTGGCGACACCTGGTCGAAACTCGAGGGTGGATTACCCAGTGGCGACTTCGTCGGGCGCATTGGCCTGGCGGTCAGTGCGGCCAGTCCTGACACCCTTTATGCCAGTGTCGACAACCAGCAGCAGTTGCCCGAGGGGCAGTGGAACCTGGGCGACCGGCCGATCAACGCCAAGCGCTTGCGCAACATGAGCAAGGAGGAATTCCTGGCGCAGGATAAGGATGAGATCGAATACTTTATCCGCGCCTCTGATTTCGACGTCAGCATAGATGCCGACAAGTTGATCGAATGGGTCAAGTCCGATGAAGTCAGCATCGAGGATATCGTCAATGAGCTCGGCGATGCCAACACCAATCTTTTCAATACCGACATCGTGGGTTTGCAGGTGTGGCGCTCCGATGACGCCGGCGCCAGCTGGAAGTTGACTCATGAGAAACCGCTTGACCAGGTGGTTTATTCGTATGGGTACTATTTCGGTGAGATCCGGGTTTCGCCAACGAACGCCGAGCAGATTTATGCCCTGGGTGTCCCGGTGGTCAAATCCGACGATGGCGGTAAAACCTGGTTTTCAGTTCAGGGTCAGGACGTCCACGCCGATCACCAGTCGATGTGGATCAACCCGCAGTACCCCGACCACCTGATGATCGGCAATGACGGCGGCGCCGATGTCAGCTATGACGGTGGCGAGACCTGGGTCAAGATGGATGCACAACCCCTGGGGCAGTTTTATACCGTCAATGTCGACATGGCTGAGCCCTATAACGTCTACGGTGGGCTGCAGGACAATGGCACCATGCGTTGCTCCTCAAGGAACCGCTGGCAGAGCGGGCCTAACTGCAAGCGCATCAATGGCGGCGACGGCATGTACGTGGCAATTGATCCGCGTGACCACCAAATCGTCTATTCGGGTTCACAGTTCGGCTACTACGCCAGGCTCAGCCCCGGTGGTCGTGATGAAGTGCGGCCCCGGGATGCCTTCGGGGAAACGGCCCTGCGCTACAACTGGAATACGCCGGTGATACTCTCGCCGCACAATCCCGATGTCGTCTACTTCGGCACCAATCGCCTGTATCGATCCATGGATCAGGGCAAAAGCTGGACCGCGATCAGCGGTGATCTGAGCCGCTCGAAGCAACGTGGTGACGTTCCGTTTGCAACCTTGACCACGCTGTCTGAATCTCCTTCGCAGTTTGGCCTGATCTGGGCCGGCACCGACGATGGGCAGGTATGGGTAACCGAGAGCAGTGGAAACCAGTGGCGGGACGTGGCCGGCAAACTGCCACAAGACCGCTGGGTGAGCCGGGTGGAGGCCTCCAATCACGAGCGCGAGCGGGCCTACGTTACCCTCAACGGGTACCGTGATGACGATATCGGCGCCTATGTTTACCGCACTGACGACCTGGGCAAACGTTTCAGGGATATCAGCAAGGGTTTGCCGGCGGAAGCGGTCAATGTCATTCGTGAAGACCCCGTGGTCGCGGACATACTCTACGTGGGCACCGATCGGGGTGTTTATGTTTCTACCGACGGGGGTGACTCCTGGAGTGCGTTGCAGGGTGGTTTGCCCAATGTGCCCGTGCACGACCTCGTGGTGCATCCGAGGGAGCGGGAACTGGTGGCCGGCACGCACGGCCGCAGCATCTGGATTGTCGACGTTTTGCCGTTACAGGACCTGGTGGCAAGTGGTGACGTGACCGGGCTCAAGGTGTTTTATGTCGATGCTGTACAGGCCAGTCGCGGATGGCGCAGTGAGCGCTCGCGCTGGTATTTTCAGCCGGACCAGGCGCCGCGCTCCACGGTCAGCTTTTGGAGCCCCGAAGCCGGCGCGGCGAGCATCGAGGTTCTCGACGGAAATGATGCGGTCATCCGCCGCCTCAGCAGCGAGGCTGTAGAAGGCATGAACAGCTTCGACTGGGATCTGCTGGTTGACGGCGAACTGGCGCTGGTTGCGGAGTCCACAGCCCTGGAAAAAGCCCGGGAAAGCGCGGCCGATGAAGAAGAACCCGCCATTGCCAATCTTGCTGACACGCCATATGCCGAATCAATCAGGCTCGGTCATGCCCTGTACGCCGTTCCGGGTGACTACACGATCCGCGTCAGCGTGGGAGACAATAGCGACAGCACCGAGTTGGAAATCAAGTCGCCAAAAAGTTTCCAGCCCCGGCTGAAGAAGGCCTACCAATTGCGCGGCAAGAAGGACTGAAGGCAGGCGCGGAACGGAGTCCGCGCCATGACAGGCATGTGCAACGGGTGTGGTGGGTTTGAACTGATTCGTTGCCGGGTAGCGAATGGCCCTAGCGCAGCGGGGCCTGTTGGATGAGCGTCGCATAGGTTTCAAAAATCTCGGAACCGCGTTGCACGGTGAATTCGACCCTGCTTCCCGGTTGCCGCTGGGCGATGGCCAGCAGTAGAGCCCTGGCGTCCCCCACTTCGGTCCCGTCCATGCTGAGTAAGACATCGCCGGCCCTGATGCCCGCACTCCAGGCCGGGCCGTTGGGGGTGACTTCCCTGACCTGCACGCCACGGCGCACCACTGAACCGTCCGTTTGCATGGACAGGGTCAGGTCACTGAACACGGCGCCCAGTGAACCCCTTCTCACGCTGCCGCTGGCAATGATCTGTTCCATCACGTACCTGGCCATGGCGATAGGAATGGCAAAGCCGATATTCTGTGCGCCCTGAATCTGACCGAGGTTGCGGGTATTGATGCCGATGACTTCACCACGGTAATTGATCAGCGCCCCGCCGCTGTTGCCGGTGTTGATGGCGGCGTCTGTCTGGATGAAGTCTTCGTAAAGGCTGGACCGCAGGGCGTTACGCCCGGTTGCACTGATGATGCCCATGGTGACGGTATGGCTCAGGCCGAAGGCATTGCCGATTGCCAGCACCACGTCGCCCACGCGTACGACCGCATCTTCCGCCAGTGGCGCTGCCGGCAGGCCCTCAAGGTCAATCTTGAGCACCGCCAGGTCTGTTTCCGGATCGCTGCCGACCACCTGCGCGGCCGCAATGCGGCCATCCCAGAGGCCGATGTTGATGTTTTGCACCTGGCTGATCACGTGGTTATTGGTCAGGATATAACCATCTTCACTGACGATGACACCCGAACCCATATCCTGGCGCGACCGCGTGACATGGGAACTGCCCACAATTCTTTGCAGGCGCGGCGGCAGTTCTTGCAATTCAACCGTGCGGGTGTAAATGCTGACAACCGAAGGTGCCGTGCGATCGACAGCATCGGCGTAAGAAACCGGGGCGCTGGGTGTTTCGCTTACACCTGGAGGCGGTCTGGAAAAACGATCGCTGACCGTTGGCCACAGGAACAGAATGACGAATGCCAGCGCCAGTCCGGCGATGGTTGAACGGAGCAAAAACACCAGCAGTGATCCGGCGCCCGATTTCCTGTCCGCTTTTTCGGTTTCTGGTCGATTCATCCCGGTCATTTTTTCTCCAATCGCAGCTCAGTGCCGGTATTCTGCACAAACCGGTGCTTATACTGCAATTCTATCGGCAAATCGTTTGTCTCGCATGGCCCGTTTCGGTAAAATAAGAGATTGATTCAAATGAGGGACGGGATGATTGCTGCGCATGTTACAAGCACCCTGTTGTTTGCTGTTTGTTTCAACCTTAGAAATTCGAACTTCCTGATAATGAGTAACCGTCCTTGCTTGGGACATTTTGCTGCTGGAGAACTTAATGTCATCTGATGACGTGAACAAGGGGCGACGCCGGTTTCTGGTCGCTACTACTGCCGTTGTAGGCGGTGTTGGCGTGGGCCTGGCTGCCGTGCCATTCATTAAATCCTGGATGCCAAGCGCGAAAGCGCAGGCCATCGGCGGACCGGTTGAAGTCAACATTGGAAAACTGAAGGAAGGCCAGTTGCTCAAGGTACAGTGGCGCGGCCAGACGATTGGTGTCTTGCGGCGTACGCCGGAAATGGTGGCCGACCTTGCCAAGGTCGACGGCGTTCTCGCCGATCCTGAATCAGCCAAGGCTGACCAACCCGAATATGTCAGCGGCGAAGCCCGTGCCTTGAATCCTGAGTTCCTGGTTGTCAACATGCATTGTACGCACCTTGGTTGTATACCCCAGATGATTCCGCAGGTTGGCCCCCAGCCATTCGACGAAAACTGGAACGGCGGTTTTTACTGCCCGTGCCACAAGTCCAAGTTCGATTTGTCCGGGCGCGTGTTCAAGGGTGTACCGGCGCCAACCAATCTAAAAATCCCGCCCTACAGTTTTCTTGACGACAGCACCGTGATGATCGGCGTGAGCCCGCAGGGAGCAGTGTAATGGCCAATTCCAAGAGCAGAGTTTCCAGTGGCGCCAACGCATTACTGAACTGGTTTGATGACCGGCTGCCGGTCAGCAAGTTCTGGAAAGCGACGATGACGGGTTACATCGCCCCCAAAAACTTCAATTTCTGGTACTACCTGGGTTCACTGGCCCTTCTGGTGCTGGTTATCCAGATTTTTTCAGGCATCCTGCTGGCGATGCATTACAAGCCATCCGCCACCGAAGCGTTTGCTTCGGTTGAGTACATCATGCGGGATGTGGAGTGGGGCTGGTTGATTCGATATATGCATACAACCGGCGCGTCTTTCTTTTTCATCGTGATTTACCTGCACATGTTCCGCAGCCTGCTTTATGGTTCCCACAAGGCGCCGCGCGAACTGTTGTGGGTGTTTGGCATGTTTATTTACGTGGCCTTGATGGCGGAGGCCTTCCTCGGCTATATCCTGCCATGGGGCCAGATGTCGTACTGGGGCGCTCAGGTCATTATCAACCTGTTCGGCGCACTACCGGGAATCGGCGAACCGTTAACACAATGGATTCGAGGTGATTACTTCATCTCCGACGCGACACTGAACCGCTTCTTCGCCCTGCATGTGATTGCCGTGCCGTTGGCCCTGTTCGGCCTGATACTGCTGCACCTGGTGGCCTTGCGCGAGAATGGCTCCAACAATCCCGACGGTATCGATATAAAGAAAAACAAGGATGCAGACGGGAATCCTGTTGACGGTATTCCCTTCCACCCCTATTACACCATCAAGGACATTTTCGGGGTCGGTTTCTTCCTGATCCTGTTTTCCTTCATACTTTTCTTCTGGCCGGAAGCCGGTGGGTTGTTCCTCGAGCATGATAACTTCATCCCTGCGGATCCCCTGGTTACGCCGGAACACATCAAGCCGGTCTGGTATTTCACGCCGTTCTATGCAATTTTGAAAGCCGTGCCTGACAAGTTGCTGGGTGTTCTGACGATGGGAGCATCGGTCGGAGTGCTGTTCCTGTTGCCCTGGCTGGACCGCTCGCCGGTCAGATCCATTCGTTACAAGGGCCTCTGGTACAAGATCCTGCTGGGCCTCTTCACGATTGCGTTCATAAGGCTTGGCTTGCTGGGTATGGCCGAAGGAACGCCCGCTCAGACCTGGGAAATGAGATTCTGGACACTAGTCTATTTCATGTTTTTTGTTCTGTTGTTTTTCATTAGCCCAAAAGCCAAAACAAAACCTGAACCTGACCGGGTGACGCACTAATGAACAAATTCGCAACTTACCTGTTTTCCGCATTTTTGCTGCTTCCCGCGGCCAGTTTTTCGGTGTTTGCGGCCGGAGGCGGGGCGCTTGAACATTCTGGCGTCAACGTCAATGACACCGCTTCACTGCAGCGTGGCGCCAAGTGGTATGTCAATTATTGTCTCAGTTGCCATACCATCAGTTACATGCGTTACAACCGCCTTGCTGAAGACCTTGACCTCAGCGAAGACATGGTCATGCAAAACCTGGTTTTTTCAAACGCGAAATTTGGCGAAACCATGGATATAGCGATGGATCCTGAGCAGGCTAAAAAATGGTTTGGCAAAACACCCCCCGATCTTTCGCTGATCGGCCGCTCAAGGGGAGCCGATTGGCTGTACGCGTACCTGCGTGGTTTTTACCAGGATGAAACCGGCGGATGGAACAATACCCATCTTCCCAATGCTTCAATGCCCCACGTGTTGTGGCGCCTGCAGGGTATCCAGACACCCATGTACCGGCAGGAAACGGATGAGGCCGGCTATACCCATGAGGTCATTGATCATTTTGTCGTGACGACTCCCGGTACGCAGTCCGCGGAGGAATTTGACCGGACCGCGCGAGATATAGCGGCGTTTCTGACCTATGCCGGTGAACCGGCCCAACTCAAACGCAAGGGCATTGGCATCTGGGTCGTCATTTTCCTGGCGTTTTTCACCTTCATCGCCTACCTGCTGAAAGCAGAGTACTGGCGTGATGTCCACTAATTCAATATTCGCGGCAGAGTACTGCCAGATTATCACGCCAACAGGAGAAATTTGGTGACAGCAGCAGTTAAAGGACGTTCTACAATGGCGCTTTACTCTTCAGATCGTAGCATTGAGTGCCATCGTGTTCGGTTTGTTTTGGCGGAAAAAGGCATCAATGTCGATATCATCGATGTCACCAATAACGAGTCAGCCGCGGCTGACCTGGCAGAACTGAATCCTTACAATGAAACACCCACGCTGGTTGACCGCGACCTGTTATTGCACAACGCCGGCGTGATCAATGATTACTTAGACGAGCGCTACCCGCACCCCCCGCTGATGCCGGTCGATCCCGTCTCGCGCGCGCGGCTCCGGTTGGTGCATCACCGCGTCATACGCGACTGGTACCCGCTGGCGGAGGAAATAGAAAATGGCCCGGCCAACAAGGCGGACAAGGCACGGCAGCAATTGAAAGAGAGCATTGTTGCAGCCAATGACCTTTTCAAGGAATCAGATTTTCTGCTCAGCGAGGAGCTGAGCCTGGTTGATTGTACGCTGGCGCCGCTGTTTTGGCGCTTGCCGGTATATGGCATTGACCTGGGCAAGCCGGGATCAACTATCCAGGGTTACATTCAGCGGTTGATTTCACGTCCGTCATTCAAAGCCAGCCTGACGCGTGCTGAGCGCGAAATGGTCCTGAATGCTACCTGATTGTCAGAAGCTCAGGATCGGGTTGGTTTTGTGAATTCCCCGTCGGAAGGCATGACCTCCAACCGGCCGTATCTTTTACGCGCCCTTTACGAATGGATTACCGACAATGGTTTGACGCCTCATATCCTTGTCAATGCGCAGCTTGACGATGTGGACGTGCCGGCCCATGTGGTTCAGGATGGCAAGGTCGTTTTGAATATTGCGCCCAGCGCGACGGAACATCTGCAGCTGGAAAATGACACGATATTTTTTAAAGCCCGCTTTTCCGGCAATCCTTATTCGATCAGCATCCCAATGGTTGCGGTCATTGCGATTTATGCCAAGGAAAACGGGCAGGGCATGATGTTTGCCCAGGACGATACGCCGCAACCACCGTTCGATGACACAGATGATCCGCCACCGCGCTCGCATCTCAAGGTTGTCAAGTAGACGCGTCCCATCAGCCCGCTCCAGGTGACAACCGCTTTCACCCAACGGTCTAGCCGTTAGTTTCCGGCGCCTTCAGCTTGCCGCAATGGTCTCTATCAAGCGCCCCTCTTCCAGGTCGAGTGTGACTGTCAGTGACGAAGGCGCGCCGAGGGTTACCACACCTCTTCTGCGAATGGCTCCATTGGTGGCAAACTCAAAGCTGTAATCGACCAGGATATGTGCATTCGAGCCAGCGCGGTTCCAGGTCACTGAACTCAGCGAAACCGTATCATCCAGCAGTTGCAGGCCATGATTGCCGCACACGATGCCGGCGGCTCTGCGGGCTCTTTGCCGGCCCTGCATCAGTTGCCACCATGCGGCCACCGCCCCCGTGGCAAGCAAAAAAATGAGAAGTTCAGTCATTGTCTTTTCAGCAGGACATCGGTGGCGCCATCACCCCCGTCCGCAGGTTTACAAGGCGTAAACGCCAGAACCTGCGGGTGTTGCCTGAGAACCTCCCGGGTCATTGTCCTGAGTCGTGGTCCTGATTCCGAATGTCGTCCTTTACCATGAATAATCCTGATGGACTCGTGGCCAAGTCGCCGAGCGTCCGCAATGAAATCGAGCAGTGCCCTATGGCCTGTTGCAACATTCATATGGTGCAGGTCCAGCTGGTCCCTCACAGGGAATTGGCCTCTTTTCAACCTTTGCAAAGTTTTTTTCTGGATGCCGTCCTTATGATGTTGCGCACCCTGATCGGCATGAATGGATGCCAGCGGCTGCGCCGGAGGCAGGTACGGCCTGTCAAATGAGCTGGCCCCAGGCAGCTGCTCTGGCCTGCGTAATTTGCCCTTCGGTGCTTTTGAATCCGAGGTTGGCTGGACCTTCAGAGGCACAACTCCTTCCATCTCGTGTTGGAAAAGTCGTGCATCCTCCGACGGCTGTTTGTCCTTTTTAACGATCTTTCTCCCATTTCTGCGTTTCGGAAGTTGCTCTAAGACCGTACAATATCCTTCCTGGCTTGTTAACTGGCCCTGACCAACATACCTGCGGATGGCGGGTATGATTTTCAATAAGGATTGGAAAACTCCCTGAATGGAATTACTGATTAGCAATGATGATGGCATTGAGGCCACCGGAATTCGAATCCTGGCGGAGAGCATGCGGGGCCTGGGTGATGTGACCATTGTCGCTCCGGACAAGAACTGCAGCGGCGCGAGTAATTCTTTGACCCTGGATTCACCGATACGGATCAAGGAACTGGAGCACGGCGTGTTCAGGGTCTCCGGAACGCCCACGGATTGTGTGCATGTTGCACTGACCGGGCTGCTGGAAGATGATCCTGATATCGTGGTCTCGGGGATTAACGCGGGTGCCAACCTCGGTGACGACGTGATCTATTCCGGTACGGTTGCCGCGGCAATGGAAGGGCGCTTTCTGGGTTATCCCGCAGTGGCGCTGTCCCTGGTTTTCAACGACCAGAGCGAGCGACATCATTTTGAAACGGCGGGGGAGGCGGCCCTCAGGATCGTCAGGCAGCTACAACGCGATCCACTGCCGGCGGATACGATACTGAATATCAACGTGCCGGATTGCCCGTGGCCGGAGATCAATGGTTTTGAAGTTACCCGCCTTGGTCACCGCCACCGTGCTGAGCCGGTCGTCAAAACCGTCGATCCGCGTGGCCGGGATATGTACTGGATAGGTCCGGCCGGAGCAGAGCAGGACGCGGGGCCGGGCACGGATTTTGACGCCATCAGGCGCAAATTTATTTCAGTTACCCCAATCCATGTTGACCTGACCCGTTACCAGGCCCTGGACCAGGTGGCCGGTTGGTTGAATGCAATCAACACGGACACGGAGCAGGAAGCCGTCACGCCATGATTCACAAAAAGAAAATTCGCTCTGAGAATCGCGGGATTGGCATGACATCGCAGGGTACGCGCGATCGCCTCGTCGAGACCTTGCGCAGGGAAGGTATCAAGGATGAAAGGGTGCTGAAGGCCATCACCCTTGTGCCGCGTCATCAATTTGTTGACGAGGCCCTTTCCAGCCGTGCGTATGAGAATACGGCGTTGCCGATTGGACAGCGCCAGACCATATCGCAACCATGGATCGTTGCTCGAATGACCGAAGCCATCCTGGATGGCCGGCAGCCGGAGAAAGTCCTCGAAGTCGGCACCGGTTCCGGATACCAGGCAGCGATACTGGCGCACCTGGTGCCACGGGTATTCACAGTGGAGCGAATTGACGAGTTGTTAAAACTGGCGCGGCGCCGGTTTCACAATCTCGGCCTGAATAATATTTATATTCGTTACGCAGACGGCCACCTTGGTTGGGCGAGCCAGGCGCCGTTTGACGGCATAATGGTCACTGCGGCAACACAGACGATTCCACAGGAGCTGCTTGAGCAACTTGCCATCGGCGGTGTGCTCGTTATCCCGGTCGAGAGGCGTGGCCAGCAACGATTGATGTCGGTCCGGCGCACCGAGGATGGGTTCGAGGAAACCGATCTTGGCGGGGTGATTTTCGTGCCCTTGCTCAGTGGGTTGGCCTAGAGCCATTTGGCGTTCATATGTTTCTGCGCTTATATGACTGGGTTATCGAGCTGTCTTCGCACCGTCGGGCGCCCTCGTTTCTGGCGGCTTTGAGCTTTACAGAGTCCAGCTTTTTCCCCGTGCCTCCGGACGTGATGTTGATTCCGATGTGCCTCGCGAGGCGCGCCAGGGCCTGGCACTACGCGGCGCTGTGTACGCTGTTTTCGGTCCTGGGTGGAATGGCGGGATACCTGATAGGTAAATTGGCATTCGCGTGGATTGAACCATGGTTGATGGCCTCCCATTACGCCGATACGTTTGTCAGCGCTGTCGAAGCATTTGAGACCTGGGGCTTCTGGTACATTCTGTTAGCCGGGTTCACACCCATTCCTTACAAAGTATTTACCATAAGTGCTGGTGTTGTTGGCATGCCGTTCCTGGCATTCATTGGCGGTTCGGCGGTTGGCAGGGGCGGTCGATTTTTCCTGGTTGCCGGCCTGATACGCCTGGGTGGTGAAAAGCTCGCGTCGCGCATGCGCCAGTATATTGACCTGATTGGTTGGGTGACTATCCTGCTGGCATTGATCGTTTTTGCCATCATAAAGATGGACAGCTCATGAGCGGGAGAATCGGCTTATGTGCAGGTGGGTATTTGCGGGGCTCGCTGGCCATGACCCTGGCGGTTGTGCTGGCCGCTTGCAGCTATCACCCGCCAGCACCCATCGAAGAGCACTCAAGCATGATTGTCAAACGTCAGCTGACATCGGACGGTACATATTACGTAAGACAAGGTGACACGCTTTACGCCATCGCTTTCAGTTACGGCCTGGATTTCAGGGACGTTGCCGAATGGAACAGCATCTCCAGCCCATACACGATTTACCCAGGCCAGGAACTTCGACTTGTTCCTCAGCGCGGTAAAGATACAGGAAGTCGATCGGCCGGAGTGCAAACAAAAGCGGTAAAAACGCCGAGTTCGAGCACGACGAAATCTATCAGTAAACCGGCGCCGTCCAGCACCGCGAAGGTCCAACCATCTGCCGGCAACAAAGCCAATACGGGTTCAAAACCTGCGCAGGTGAGCAGCGGCACTGATCCGAAAAGCTGGCAATGGCCGACCGGGGGGCGCGTGTTGAGAGGTTATGTCGCCGGTAACCCGGCGCGCAATGGTCTCGATATCGCGGGCAAGGAAGGCCAGGCGGTCAATGCCACGGCCGGAGGACAGGTGGTATATAGCGGCAACGGTCTGATCGGTTACGGCGAATTGATCATTATCAAGCACAGCGACAAGATGCTCAGCGCTTACGCACATAACAAAGTTCGCCTGGTGAATGAAAGTGACAGAGTCACGGCCGGGCAGAAAATCGCCGAGATGGGGAGAAACTCCGGTAATGAGCAGGTTCTGCATTTTGAAATCCGGGTTCACGGTAAGCCTGTCAACCCATTGACATACCTTCCAAAAAAATAATCACCAACTTTTTCTGAAGTTCTACGTATTTGAATTAACGAAAGATAATGTACGTGGGCATTATGACTTTTGCCTGCGTTTATGATAGCGTTTAAGGTCGGCTCTGCCGGAATCAATCTGTTTTCCAGGATACTGGGAATCAGCTGGCCGGGCATATCGTTATTTGGTTGGAGCTTCCGGGCATTGGGGAATTGGGGGGATGAGTAAAGAAAAAGGCAGGGTAACAATAGACAAGCTGAACGGCAGGCCCGTAAAGACTGATCTCAGGTTTGACAAACCTGCTA
>JABDPJ010000104.1 GCA_013042835.1 Lysobacterales bacterium | reverse complement strand
GTACTATCAAAGGCCGGCAACACCGACCCGCAAATCCAGTCCATCAGAACAGGCTCGGGGGATTACCTGCGTACGTCACCGGAATTTGCACTCAAACGCCTTCTTGCAAGCGGGATGGGTGATGTTTTCGAACTCGGCAGGGTTTTCCGCGCTGCTGAATCAGGCCGCCAGCATAACCCTGAGTTCACCCTGCTTGAATGGTACCGGACGGGCTTCAGCTACCACCGCCTGATGGACGAGGTCGCCACCCTTGTCAGGTTCTGTGGCGGTGAAAATTTCTCGCACTGGCCAGAAGAGCGGCTCAGTTATCGGCAACTTTTTTTACGGCACTTGGATCTGGATCCTTTTACGGCGGACACCGGCCTGCTTGCGGCCACCGCCAGGCAGCACGGTATCACTGATGTCAGGCTCGAGCGCAGACAGTGGCTGGACCTTCTGATCAGTTTTGTCATTCAACCCGCTTTGCCCGCGCAACAACTGACTTTTGTCCATGATTTTCCGGCCGAACAGGCAGCGCTGGCCCGGGTCAGGCCGGGCAACCCGCCACTGGCCGAGCGCTTCGAACTGTATCTCGGACAGACCGAGCTCGCCAATGGCTACCAGGAATTGACCGACGCCGATGAACAGCGGCGGCGTTTCAAGGCTGAAAACGCGGAGCGCGAACAACGCGGCCTGGCTGTATACGACATGGATGAGCACCTGCTCGCGGCACTCGAACACGGCTTGCCTGAATGCGCGGGTGTCGCATTAGGTGTGGATCGGCTGCAGATGGCATTAGGGGATTACGACTCAATCGATGCTGTGATGGCTTTCCCTTTTTCACGCGCCTGAAGGTTTCAAGGGTAAGGTCACCAGTACTTCCAGGCCCCCTTTTTCGCGGTTGGCGGCTGAGATCGTTCCGCCATGGCGCCTGATTGCAGAGGCGGCAATCGCGAGACCGAGCCCGTGGCCACCGGAACTGCGGTTGCGTGACTCGTCCACGCGGTAGAATGGTTCGAATATTCTGCCGATATGCGCCTCGGGGATACCCTTCCCGGCATCCTGCACCCTGACCTCGACCTCGTTATCTGCAAGTTGCCTGGCGCGTATCCTTATTCCCCCGGCGGTGCTGGAGTGAATCATGGCATTGCGCAGCAGGTTTTCAAAAGCACGCCAGATGAGTTCGCGGTCGGCGTTAATGGCCAGGGGCGGCTGCAAGTCCAGGTCAATGTGAAGCTGTTCGTCGCCGATTTCGTAATTAACGGCTTCCACCAGGTCCTGCAACAGCTCCGCCAGGTTAAATTGTTGCAGGTTCAGCTTCTGTGGCGCCGACGACTCGCGCAACAGGCCCAGCACATCATCGATGAGATATTCCAGCCGTTCGCTCTCCAGCTCAATACGGTCGAGTTCATGATTGAGCTGGCTCTGGTCCTTGTTGCGGGCTATTTCCAGGGCAACGCGCAAGCGTGCGAGAGGCGAGCGCAGTTCATGACTGACATCGCGCAGCAGACGCTGGTTCGCCTGTTGCATGACCTCCAACTGGCCTGCCATTGCATCCAGGTCGCGGGCCAGTTGACCGAATTCATCCTTGCGCCCTTCAAGTGGATTGCCGACCCTCACGCTCAAGTCACCGGTAGCCAGCTTGCGGCTGGCCCGGCTCAGGTACCCAAGCGGCGCCGCCAGGTAGCGGGCCAGCAACAGGCTGATCAGGGCTGAGATTACAGCTGCCACCCCAAGCCGCATCCCCACGCCCTCGGGCCCCGGCGCCAGCAGCGAACGGGGTGGCCGGCGGCCGGTAGTGACGAGTGTGTAAACCTTGCCGTCAGCGTCCCCTATTTGCGAGCTGGCGACCTTTACCCTGTCCGACTGCATCTTTTTAAGCATCCGGTCACGGCCCAGCAACTCCCTGCCCCGGTTGTCCAGTACGAATACGTGATTGAAGATACCGCGGGGTAAATTGGCGAGCCGCCGTTTTAAAGCGGGCTCACCACCCTTTTCAAGGTCGCGGGCAAGCCTTGTTTTAAATCGCTCGAGGTTGGCTTCAAAGGCCACCGGCTCCTCGATCGCATTACGGACAATAATGGCCTGGTTGATCCAGGCGACCACGACGGCGAAGGCCATGATACTGAGCCACAGCGCAAGGAACAGTTTCCAGAACAGGCGTGGCACTAGTCAGTACCCCGCAGGCGGTACTGGTAACCGATACCGCGAATGGTTTCAATCCGCTCACTACCGTCTTTTGCCGGCCCGAGTTTTCTGCGCAGGTTACTCACATGCATGTCGATACTGCGGTCATAGGCCACGGGTTCCCTGCCCAGAGCCGCCATGTACAGGTCCTTTTTTTCGACGACTTCGCCACCATGCTGCAATAGCATTTGCAGGATGCTGAACTCCGTGCTGGTGAGCTCTTTCAACTGCCCGTCGAGTCTCAGTTCACGGCCGGCCTGGTTTAGTTCCAGGTCATCAGCTTTCAGTGTTGCAATGGTGGAGTGGCCGCTGGAGCGCCTCAATATGGCGCGAATCCGGGCCAGCAACTCGCGCGGGTTAGCCGGCTTGGCGAGATAATCATCAGCGCCCAGTTCGAGGCCGATAATCCTGTCGAGGTCATCACCCCGTGCTGTCAGCATAATGACCGGCAGATCGGACTCTTTGCGCAGGTTGCGCAGAACATCAATACCGTTCATCCGCGGCATCATGATATCGAGCACCATGGCGTCCAACCCCGGACGCCGGGATTCGGCCAGTGCCTGTTCGCCGTCGAACGCCAGGCGCACCTCGAAGCCTTCCTGGCCGAGGTACTCGCGCAGCAACTCGCACAGCTCCGTATCGTCATCCGCTATGAGTATGGTGTTTGACATAGTTTTCCGGCTAGTCTCAAGCCCCGATTTTAACCAACCACGGCCTTTGCGGCGCGAATTTACCTTTCTTTACACAATGCTAACCCAAGCAGACGTTTAAATGTTGTCTTATACATGCAAGCAACCACCACATTGAAATAAGGAAGAAGCACATGAAGAAACTGATGATTACGACCATGACGGCGATATTGCTGATGACTAGCGGACTCGCGCTGGCGCAGGACGACTTTTACGGAGATCGTGAACGCAACCAGGGACATAAGCGCGGTATGCCAGCCATGCCGGTCGTTGCCCAGGTTATGCGTGCGGTAAGGCACCTGGACCTGTCTGACGAACAGAAGTCTGCCGTGAAAGAGATCATGCAGGGGCTGAGAGAGGAAACGCGTCCAATCATGGGCGAAATGAAAGCCAACCACGTACTGCTGAGGGATTTAATCAAGGCTGAAACCTATGATGAAGTCGCAGTTGCAGAACTCGCCGAGGCCGAAGGCAAGCTGGCGGCGGAACGCCTGGTTTTCACCAGTCGCGCCTTATCTGACATCTATGCACAACTCACCGATGAACAGCGGGAGGAACTGGAAACCATGGCAGCCGAGCGCCGGGAAAGAATGAACGAAAGGCGGCAACAGCGCAAAGGCGGCGTTGAGAAGGAACCAACTGCCGATAGTTAAGTTAAGAGAAGTCAATCGGATGTCGGTGCCCGCAGGTTTTCGCCTGCGGGCATCGCTCATTCAAGTTTTGAGTCATTATTAGCCTTAAAACACGGGCGCTATGGGGGGTATACCCGACTGGCAGGAGGATTAGTGACTATGAATCCTGTGCGCAACCATTAATTGTCAAGTTCAGGGATTTATTGGGTCGCTAATACACCGATGGAATAAAAAGAGCTCCCGGGGGAGCTCTTTCACTTCACGCATTTTTAGTGCTTAGTTTCTACGCAGTACTGCCCAGCCAAAGCCACCCAGTAACAGCGCCATCAGCAGTAACGCCAGCGGGCTATTTACCGGAATTCCAACCGGATTTATCAGGGAATCCTGTATCGACACCCCGTCAACGAAAACCCAGCTCGAATTGTCGCCCGTTGTGTTGCGGGCACGAAAGCTGAGGTCGCAGGTTGTAGCGTCGGCGGTGAATGTCAAACTATCCAGGGTCCATGACCGTAAATCGCCGGGAGTCAGTCGGAGTGAATCCTGTTGATCAGAACAGAGCGTCACTTCGAACCAGGACTCGGCGGCCAGCCCGGAACCCTGCACTGTATCTCTCATTATGTACCACTCGACTGTGTATTCTGCACCAATGACGAGATTGGTATAGCTTTTCATGATCGTTTCTGAGATCCCCGGTACGCCACTGTATTGCACCCCACCGGCGTAGTTGTTGCCATCCGGTGGTGTCAGGAACGTGTGGGAATTTAGGCCAGCAACGCCAAGGCAATCGAAGCTACCAACGGAGTTAACCCAGCCATCATCGGTAAAACAGGGGTCCATGTCGTTGACAGCGGCAGCCTCAGGAACAGTCGCCGCTGTAGCCTCAATCGGAAATAGAAGGCTCGTCGCAACGAGAATAGGGAGCAACCAGATTATTTTCATTAATTAATCCTCCAGATTTGAGTATGTTCAGCAAATAGGGATTTCAATTCGAAGAAAGAATACATCATGACAGTGTCGTTACGCTATTAAATGTCTTGTACTGACTGAAATCCACATTTTCATCGAAATCTGATTGGATTCTTGGGTTGGTTGTACAGGCTATTAGCAGAGTCAAGCTTATCAGCAGTGAGGACACCCCAAAAATCTATTCATTATCACACCTCAGAAATCACATGCTCATAAAAATACTTTTTGTATTCAAAGATATTACCATGCATGTCGTGAAGATACGCTGGGTGAAAGTGGATTTCAGCAATTCGATAGACTGCTTGCGGCCTGAAATGACCATTGGATTCAAGGCTCATCTCCAAATTCCACAGTAACTAGCTCACGCCGGCAAACTGTTTGATGAGTTGCGCTGTCAGCTTGGGCTGCTCTAGTGGGAACATATGAGTACCTTCAATGGTTTTTAGCTCAAAGTTCTGCTGCCGGGCGATTCTTCGCACCATACCATCAAAGGCCACATTCGTTTTGTCAGCATTGATAATGATACCGGGGATTGATTTTAGCTTACCCTTCAGACGGTCAAAATGTGTCGGTGCATTGCGGAAAACAGCCATCTCCTGTTCCACCTTAAAATAGAGTTCGTAACCATCAGACGTCTTTTCCAGCGCATGATTAACGAAATCCTGCAGGCACTGCTCGTGAAGATTCTTAAATAGCGCCTTGCTTTTAAAGTATTGCTCGGCAGAAACCAGACTGGGCCAGTGACTTCTACGATTCGCCGAGTGCCTCGCGGGCGTCACCATATCAGTCATGTGCAGCTTCTTGAGAACCGCTGCCACGTAGCCCTTGAAGCCATTCACAGCAACAGGATCCAACATGATGATTCCGCTAAAGAGATCAGGTCTCTTTGCTGCTGCTATAAAAGTGCTGCTTGCACCGAAGGAATGCCCGACTCCGAGTATGGGTCTATCGCTGGTAGTCTCCAGAAATTCAATGATTTCGTCTCCCTGCTTCCTCCAACCATTCTCCACCGGGAACCTGGGGTCATGGGCTAATCTATCCACATGTATGATTTCAAATTGATCATCCAGCAAATGAAAGAGATGACTGTAGACTTTTGCAGGGAAACCATTGGCATGTGCAAAATGTAGAAGTGGTTTATTCATGTGAAATGCTGATGAGTAGAGCAACCTGATGTTTATTGAAGATACGCAGGTTTATACCGCACAACTGTAAGCACGTATCCTGCATCAAACCGTCGAGAAGTTTATCATTTTTCCATATGGATTTTAGAGCTGGGTTAATACCGGTGATTTACAACTAATGGTCGGGTGCCGACCTTTACACTGCTGAAATTTCCATCTGGCTTGTGACTGCTTTCCGCACCGAAACGGAAGCCAGTTATGAGCATTTGTTAGTGGCAGCTAACGGCCAAGAGCGGCCAATGGACTATAC
>JABDPJ010000230.1 GCA_013042835.1 Lysobacterales bacterium | reverse complement strand
ACATGGGCCTCAAGGGCCAGTTCGGAGGCATCACCGTATCCACGCTAAAAGAGGCTGAGTACTATTTCAGCCACGGGATTTCCGACATTGTTTATGCGGTCGGCATCGCGCCGGTCAAGCTCGATCGCGTAGCAGGCCTGATTAAAAAGGGCGCCAACCTGACACTGTTGTTGGATTCCAAGGATCAGGCCGGCTTTGTCGCCAAAAAAGGCCGCGAGTACGGCCTGACCATCCCCGCGCTGATCGAACTCGATTGTGACGGGCATCGCTCCGGATTGAGCGCGGGCGATCCGTTGTTACTGGACATCGGTCAGTATTTACAGCGTGAAGAGGGCGTCGCGCTCGCCGGTGTTCTCACCCATGCGGGCGAATCCTACCAGTGCAAGACCACCCGCGAGATCGAGGCAATTGCAGAAACCGAACGCAGCGTCGCCGTGGGCTGTGCCGAGCGGTTACGCCGGCATGGCCTGCCCTGCCCGATCGTCAGTGTCGGTTCGACACCAACGGCCATGTTCGCATCGGATCTCACCGGTGTAACCGAAGTCAGGGCCGGAGTTTTCATGTTCCATGACCTGGTGATGGCCGGTCTGAATGTTTGTGATATCAGCGATATCGCAATCTCGGTTCTGACCTCGGTCATCGGGCATCAAAAGCACAAAGACTGGGTTATCACCGATGCCGGCTGGATGGCGCTGTCACGTGACCGCGGAACGGCCTCACAAGCGGTCGACCAGGGGTCCGGCGTGGTGTGCAGCCTGGCTGGCGAGCCGCTCCATGACATGATCATCTCGGACACCAACCAGGAACATGGGATTGCCTCAAGCCGCTCAGCTGCAGGATTGCCCTGGGAAAACTTTGCTCTGGGTGGTCTGCTGCGTATCCTGCCCAACCACGCCTGCGCAACCGCCGCAATGTTTGACCGTTATTACCTGGTCGATGGCGGAGAAGAAGTGATCGATGCCTGGCCGAGGGTCAACGGTTGGTAGAAGTCAGACCGGAGCTGGACGATTCGTACCACGGCCTGGTGCGGTTGACAATCCACACCACCGACAGCATCACCGGCACCTCCACCAGCACACCGACAACCGTGGCCAGCGCTGCGCCGGACTGCAATCCAAACAGGCTGATCGCAGCCGCCACTGCAAGCTCAAAGAAATTACTGGCGCCGATCAGTGCCGAAGGAGCGGCCACGCAATGCTGCACGCCGAACCTGCGGTTGAGCCAGTATGCCAGGCCAGAGTTGAAATAGACCTGGATCAGGATCGGGATCGCCAGCAGCAGGATAACCACGGGCTTGGCGATGATCTGACTGCCCTGGAAGCCGAACAGCAACACCAGGGTGACCAGCAGCGCAGACAAAGAGACCGGGTGCATCCGGTCCAGCACACGCTTCAGCCTTGCCTCACCCCGTTCATCACGCATCAGCCAGCGGCGCCAGATGCTGGCGGCAATCACCGGCAGCACGATATACAGGACCACGGACAGGAACAACGTATCCCAGGGCACGTGGATGGACGAAATGCCCAGCAACAGGGCGACGATCGGTGCAAAGGCGAACACCATGATCAGGTCGTTCAGGGCCACCTGTGACAAGGTGAAACCCGGGTGGCCGTCACTGAGGTTGCTCCAGACAAATACCATCGCCGTGCAGGGCGCTGCGGCCAGGATGATCAGGCCCGCGATATAGCTGTCGAGCTGGTCCGGCGGCAGCCAGCCTGCAAACAGGTTGCGGATGAAGATCCAGGCCAGAAACGCCATCGAGAATGGTTTGACGGCCCAGTTGATAAACAAGGTCACGCCGACGCCCTTCCAGTGCTGGCGGACCTCGACCAGCGAATGGAAGTCAATCTTTAGCAGCATGGGCAGGATCATCAGCCAGATCAGCACGGCTACCGGCAGGTTGACGCTCGCGATTTCCATTCCACCAAGCCGCTCGAACATACCGGGGAACATTTGCCCGAGCGCGATGCCTGCAACGATACACAATGCGACCCAAAGGCTCAGGTAGCGTTCAAAAAACGGCATTTGAGCGCCGGCGGCGCGCCGGGCGGTGGTTTCACATTGGCTGCTCACGTTGCTGGCTCCTCGGTAAGGTGTTGTAACAAGTCGCGAACCCTGCGCCCGACCTCATCACGGGTTTCCCGAAACTCGCGCATGATCTGCTCTTCGCTGCCGCTGGCTTTGGCCGGGTCGGTCAACGGCCAGTGGACCTTTTCGACACCCGCTGGCAACACCGGGCATTGTTCGTCGGCGTGTCCGCAGACGGTCACCACGACATCGGCTTCTTCCAGCATGGCGGTGTCGACGATTGTCGATTCCTGGCCCGATATATCGATACCGGCATCCGACATGATCGCGATGGCGCGCGGATTCTTGCCATGCGCCTCGATACCGGCTGATTTCACGCTGAACAGGCCACCGCCGAGATGCCTGGCCCAGCCCTCGGCCATTTGCGACCGGCAGGAGTTGCCGGTACAAAGAAACAATATATTGACGACGTCACCCACAGGTAACCCCTCCCGGTCTGTTGGTCATTGTTTTCAGCCGGCTCCGGTCATTTGAAAATTGCTCCAATCCATGTAATTGCTGAAAAACCTGTGCAATGGATGCGCTGGCCCACTCCGGCAAATCCGGATTGATGCGGTAGTGCATCCATGTCCCTTCCCTGCGCGCAGTGACGATTCCCGCATCGCGCATCAGCGCCAGGTGCCGCGAAACTTTTGGTTGGGATTCTTCGAGCGTGAAAGTCAGTTCACACACACATGTCTCCTGCTCTTCCCGAATAAGCATCAGTGATCTCAGCCGGGTTGAATCAGAGAGCAGGTTAAACAGGTGTTCCGGTGACATGGGATATATTATATACGCCTAAACGTATATATGGAATAACGAATCCGGTTGTCACAGGCTGCGCTGACCGTATGGGTGCCAAAAACCAGGGAGTTGTTTAATGACCCGGGCAAACCCATGTACAGTTGTGCATGGATTCCTCAAAATCAAAGAAGTCACGTGTTCCAACTACCCGCTTAGGCCGCCTGGCAAGACTGGGGCTGACCGCCGGAGAGTTGGCAATCGGTGGTGCGGCGGAGTCTATTCGTAGATTCGGCAAGACAAGCCCCGATGAAGCTTATAACGCATTGCTAACAGCCACCAATGCCAAAAAGCTGGCCAACCGGCTCGCCGGGATGCGTGGCGCCGCCATGAAAATGGGGCAAATCCTGTCAATGGAGAGCGCTGATTTTCTCCCGCGGGAGTTTTCCGACGCTTTAGCCGTCCTGCGCGACTCCGCCGATACGATGCCGTTGACACAGATCAAGAGGGTCATGGGGCGGGAGTACGGTAAAGGCTGGCAGGATCGATTCATCGACTTTAACTTTGAACCCATCGCAGCCGCCTCGATAGGCCAGGTGCACCGTGTCGTCACGGAAGATGGACGTGACCTGGCGCTGAAAATTCAATACCCGGGCGTGGCTAAAAGCATCAATAGCGATGTCGACAACATGGCCATGCTGATGCGTATGATCAACCTGCTGCCGGTTGAAATCGATATTTCGGGCATCGTCAAGGAGGCCAAGCGCCAGTTGCACCAGGAAGCCGACTACATCGTTGAGGCGAGGTACCTGCGGGAATACAAAAAGCTGGTAGCGGACGAACCCCGTTTCGTGGTTCCCGGCGTACACGATGACATGACCACCAAGCGCGTCCTGGCGATGGATTTTGTTGATGGCCTGCCACTGGAATCGATCAGCGCAGACGATGTATCACAGGAGCTGAAAGACGGTGTGGGCGCCCTGCTCCAACACCTGATGTTCCGCGAGTTGTTCGAGTTTCGAACCATGCAATCCGACCCCAATTTCGCCAACTACCTGTACCAACCGGAAACGGACCGCGTGGTGCTGCTGGATTTCGGTTCGACGGTAAGCTTCGATGAAAAATTTACCCACCGTTACGCAAAAATTGCCCGTGCGATGATCGACGGGGATGACTCGACAGTTCGCCGCCTGGCCGAGCAGATGGGCTATATCCACCCGGGTAACAGCGAAGAATACGTCGGGCGGATACTGAACATTATCCGCCTCGCCTCGGAACCGGTCATCCAGGGGGGCGTTTACGATTTTGGCGCCTCGACCGTGTTTACCCGCGGCCGCGAAGCCGGTCTTGAAATCTTCTTCGACGATATGAGCGAGTACCGCGTACCGCCGCCGGAAACGATGTTCCTGCACCGCAAGCTGGTCGGCTGTTTCATGCTGTGCTCACGTATCGGTGCGCGCGTGGATGTGCAAAAGCTGATCAGTCCATTCCTACCTGAATAATATTCTCATAGGGGACAGTCGAACTCTGACTTGAAAAAGTCACGGTGCTCCATCCTGGCCGCACCCGCGAGACCGGGTGTTTGAATGCCCCAAACTCCCCGAGTATAGTGGACCGGTGAACGGCTCGCTGCCCCGTTGACATCCGTGGTTAATAGAGAGCGCGGCCGGGTTAATCCTTTTCCACTCTCAGTCCGTTTCATGGACGGCAAATTCAGGAGGTCGATCATGATCTACGCAAGATTTACAGGCATTCTACTGGTGGCAACGATGTTGCTTGGCGGGTGTGAATTAAGCATCAATTCGTCCATCGTCGTCCCTGACGGCAAAACCCGATCTGGCTCCCTGACGACTGTCAACGGCGAGATTTCGATTGGCAAGGACTGCACCATCGAAGGCAACAGCACCACCGTGAATGGCTCGATAAAGGTCGGCGACCGCTCCAGTGTCGATGACCTGAGCGCCGTCAATGGTTCGATTCGAACCGGCGAAGATGTGAACGTCAATGGCGACGTCGAATCGGTCAACGGGTCGGTTGAACTCGGCGCCGGATCCAAAGTCTCCGGCAAGGTAGGCACGGTGAACGGTGCGATCGAACTCGACCGGACCATTGTCCAGCGTGACGTGCGGACGGTAAATGGCGATATCGAACTGCGGGACAACTCTGTCGTCAAGGGTAACGTCGTGATCGAGGACAAGGTAAACGTCACGGATCGCCAACGGCCGATCGAGATCGAGGTGACCGGCGGATCAATCATCGAAGGCGATGTCGTCGTCAAGCGAGATGTCGAAGTTCGCCTGGTTCTTAGTGAGGGTGGCAAGGTGCTCGGCCAGGTCGATGGCGCCGAAGTCATAGACGACCAGGCTGACTCAACCGGCGACTGATTGGCCCATTAACGTCTTTAGCAACCGTATACGGAGCTTATACCCTGAACGGATGAGGAGATATTTGTCATGGCTACTGTCGAAAACGTGCGACTTGCTATAACGGCTTCCACCACGAAACCGGGTTACAGCGACATTGCATATTCATACGAACTGCACCCCAGCGAGCTGGACTATTCCTGGAAGCGCGGCTACACCATGAGCGCGGTATTGTGCGGCAGAGACGTTATCGAAGATGATGTGCTTGCCTGGGGAAAGGACGAACACAAGGTGCAATTTGACAATTCCGGACCGTGCGAGCCCATGAAGGTGCAAAGGGTTTTTGACGTTGAAACAAAAGTTCTGGATGAAGATTTGTTCGGGGATGACGAAGTCTATTTGATACTCGAAGCACGCTCCGGTTTGAAGCCCGATGCAGCCGGGGAAGACCTGGTGATAGGCAAGAGCAACATCATTACCGGAAATTTCTGAGCGCGGGATTTGCCGGACTTCTTACTTGATGAACGCCTGGTTTTCACGGATGCACGGACATCAGTCAGTCACAATTATCCGGGACAGGAGCAACTGGAAACGGCCGGTAGCAGACGTCAATTATTTATTTACTCTGGCACTTCACTCTGACTTTATAAATTTGTTCGCTTATCTCAGCAGGAGGGCGGAAAACAAGACGATCCAAGTCACAGCAAACGTGGCATTGAAAGTCGGTGCAAACAGGTGCTTTTTTCGCTTGCTTGTGACGGCACCCGCCGCCACCAAGGCAACCACTGCGGATACAACAGTCAAGCTAATCCACAACAGTAGGGCAAAGCTAAATGCCCTTGCTGGATTGTCAGGGTCAGACGTAAACATCGGTACAGCGGTGATTAAGTAGAGGGGTATGTAGAGAAGGATAACGCGAGGGAATCTGAACCAGCGTTCAAATGCTTCAATCAGCCAACTGTTCATGCCAACCATGTTACCCCCTGATAATTTGTAAAGGTAGTCGAGACCTATTGGCGACCGCTTCTGGCCGACTGCGGAACCCAAGCGAGTACGATTTTCGCCCACTACAAGGACTGCTCCTGGCCAATAGTGGACATTTGAATGACTGCGCTCTGTCCTCTTGTGCTGTTTCACTTTGACTCCATGAACTAATTGCGGGTGATTCAGTGGAAAAATACGTGCCATCAATTCCTTTGCCTGGCGGGACGATGAAGCACGACTCGTGCGAAATTGTTGGCCTCGCCATTACGTACATTGTCAATCCTCCAGACCCAGCGATCCGTCTGGCGTTGGTAGGTGAAAGTATTGTGAATTTGCCGGTCTGAACCTTCACCCCACACGAATGGGATGCGATCACCGTCCGGTTTTCCATAGCCGAAGCCGTCCGGTACCAGGCCGGCACCGCCGGTAACATCCAGCCACATACACACCAGACGCTCGCCAGCCTCATCCCAGCCCATATAGACCCTCGATTCATAAGCTGGATCACCGTTCTCGTCTCGCCCGCGTGCAACCTCGTGGAAGAATAGGTAGTGCCCCCCTAATACCCATTCCGCCTCGAGGTCGTGGGTAATGCTTTGTCCGGCGATCACCCCCGTCATGACCCAGTGGCCCTCCAGATAATCGAGTGGCGTTTCTCGTTCAGCCAAGGTCTGGGCAATAGTAGTCGGGGCGAAAAACAAGAAGATCAATATCATGGAAAACAATTTCATTACGGACCTCTCCGGTTGGTCACGAATCTCGGAAACTCACCTGTTAAGCATAATGGAAATGATTTTCATTGGTCACAATACCGTTTTGGGCGCGATTCCGAGGTTTTACTCATCGCGCTAGTTCCGTTAAGTGCAATGTCTGTTTGTGGCCGCCTCCAGTCATCTGCATAACTGCTATTTCAATATGAATGATGTCTCCTTAGAGGTGCGCTGATAATATATAGGTTTGAGCAGTTAAAAGGTCGGAGCCGGCCACGAGCGGCCATGCACCTCTCAAAGTTAATCAAAAATTTAGAGTGTTAAGGTCTATAATTGAATATGCGGTATCAACCGCTATTCCATCGCCAGATTATTCCTATAAGTCTGCAAAAAAGAACTCAATAACCTCCCGATCCGATAGCGGTGTAGACCGCAGTCACCTATGTAATTCAACAAGTGACTTAACTGGAAAGGAGGTAATACATGAAACTTTTATTTATCGTCAGCATAATTTGTGCTGGTCTCATTGCGGCAGGGTCTGTCCAGTCCGCTGAGATCAAGATCGACCAACGGTACACCGGCGTAAGCCACCCAACGATGCTCGATGCGAACGACGACGGAGTATTCGCCAATGTGGCCAGCTTCCACCTGGTCGGAAACCCTGGTCGGGCTACGATGGAAGGAGTATTTGAATCCACTTCCTTCGAACCCGGCGAAAGCCCTTGCGATCTTCAAAATGTGCCTATACATCAAAGTTATGTCCAGACTTACAACGATGGCTCAATGCTCTTCCTTGTGGGCACTGCGGGATATGGTTGCCTGAACCTTGACACCTCTGAGTTCTGGGGTGAACTCTCGGGAATCATTACTGGCGGCATCGGTCGTTTTGAATCGGCGACTGGTACATGGACGGTAGACGTTGAGGCCTTCTCTGTTGGTCAGACCCAGATCGTTTTTACTGGGACGCTCCAGAGCACAGTTGAAATTCCAGACTGAGAGAGCGTCGACTAGCAGGTCAGGTCAAAAGCCAACTTTTTCCAAAACCTTTGGAAAGCCCCGCTCATGTGCCGGGGGCTCATCTTCTCCAATAGCCGTTCCTGGCCGACTTCACCCCTTTTGGCTACTCAGTATCATGAAAAATGAGTGACAGCTTCGACCCGCAAAGCGGAACTCCTAGAATCGCTGATTTCTGTGTTAAGAATGCACCCTAACGGCCATAAGCAGAAATTACGTGCACCAATTTTTTCTACTGTGTGCGGTTGATTGAATGCAATCACGTATGCTGACGCTGTGAATCAATGACCACATCAACGTAGATTCCTGAAAAACTGCTTCAATATGCTG
>JABDPJ010000229.1 GCA_013042835.1 Lysobacterales bacterium | reverse complement strand
GGGGTACGCCACGGTCGTCGGTGAGCGGGGACAGAAACTGTCGGGGGGCCAGAGGCAGCGGATATCGATCGCCAGGGCCGTGCTGAAAGACCCACCGGTACTGATTCTGGATGAGGCCACATCGGCCGTGGACAACGAGACCGAGGCTGCCATTCAGCGCTCCATGCAGGTGATAACGCAGGGCCGGACGACGCTGGTGGTGGCGCACCGCCTTTCAACCATCGTTAACGCCGATCGAATCTACGTCCTCGACCGAGGCCGTATCATCGAAACCGGCAGCCACACCGAATTGATAGCCGCAGACGGCCTCTACGCGTCACTTTGGAAGGTACAGGCAGGAATATAGCTGGCTAGTATTGTCTAATGCTGGTGGCCGCCCGGCCCGTGGACATGGCCGTGCTGGCGCTCCTCGTCGCTGGCATCGCGGATGCCGGTGATTTCCACGTCAAAGGTCAGCTGTTTGCCGGCCAGCGGATGATTGCCGTCAACATCGACATTGAAGCGTCCGACCTTAAGCACGGTGACTTGAACCTGGCCCTTGTTGGTCTGCAGGTTCAGGACCTGTCCGACTGAAATTTTGCCAATGCCCTTGAGGCGCTTCAGCGGTACGCGTTGAACGTTTTTCTCATTGCGAACGCCATAGGCATCTTCCGGTTCCAGCGTCACGCTAAAGCTGTCACCGGACGCGTGACCTTCCATGGCTTTTTCGAGCCCGGCAATAATACTGTTCGCACCGTGCAGATAGCTCATCGGCTCTTTCTCCCGCGATGTCTCCATCTGTTCACCCTCGGCATTGGTCAGTGTGTAATGGAAGCTAACAACCTTGTCTTTTTCAGCAATCATAAATTTCTCTTTATTAAAACCGGGCGAATTGGGCCGGGGACACTGGCCGGGCGAATTGGGCATTATAACCTCCGGCTGCCATGGCAAACAGTAGCTGCGCAAACACCGTTTGTGCGCTATGGTTTCAACATGGACAAACCAGCGGGTTCAATTTCAATCTCTGATGACAGGCGCGACGATGAATAAATGCGGATTTCTTTTGCTGCTGACCTTTTTGACCGGCACCAGCATGGCGCAAACGGATTTGGATATACCCGCTGATGCAGTCATCAACCCCATCGTCGAAAACCCGCTGCAGGTGGAAATTACCGAATGGCCGGTACCGTGGCCCAATACCCGGCCGCGTGATCCGGATGTGGCGCCCAACGGCGTCATCTGGCTGGTGGGACAGGGCGGCGATTATGCCGCGCGCTTTAACCCCGAAACCGGTGAATTCCGGCGCAAGGAATTACCGCCCGGCACCGGCCCGCACAACCTTGTCATTGACTGGGACGGCACCTTGTGGATCGCCGGCAACCGCCAGGCGTTCATCGGCCGCATGAGCTACATCACCGGCGAACTGACCCGTTTCAACTTTGCGGATGAAACCGCCAGGGATCCGCACACGATGGTGCTTTCCGGTAAAAACGAGATCTGGTTCACGATGCAGTGGAGCAACTACGTCGGCCGTCTTAACAAACGCAGCGGACATGTTGACCTGGTGCCGATGCAAACCGAACAGGCGCGGCCCTACGGCATCAAGATGGATTCGAAAGGACGCCCCTGGGTTGCGCTGCTGGGCACCAATGGCCTGGCCACTGTCGACCCCGCCAGCCTCGAGCTTAACGTAATCTACCTGCCAAGGGAGGAATCCCGCTTGCGCAGGCTTGCGATCACCCGTGACGACATGGTGTGGTACACCGATTACGCGCAGGGGTATATCGGCAGATACAACCCCGCAAACGGCGAATTCACCGAGTGGAAGACACCCAGCGAGCGATCCGGCCCCTATGCCATGGCGGCGGATGCCGATGGCAGGATCTGGTTCGTTGAAACCTGGCCTGAGACCAACATGCTGGTCGGTTTTGACCCGGCAAGCGGCACTTTTTTCAGCGTCACACCGATACCCAGCGGTGCGGGCTCCGTACGCCACATGGTCTATGACCCAAACCGCAACAGCCTCTGGTTCGGAACCGACACCAACAACCTGGCCCAGGCCGTCCTGCCCTGAACAAACCTGACCGCTTGCTACCCTGTCAGGCTTCAGCGCCGGCCTGAAGCCTGACGCTGCTTCCGGGGGCTTTCGGAACGACGGCCTCAGTCTTTGACAAACCCTGACCAGCCCGCCATATAGTTCACGAAACTCTCGCCCAGGCCCTGCCTGCGCAGGTATTCCCGGCTCACCGGGGTTGTTACAGGTTTGAACAGCGGATTGTCATGCACCTGCAGGGGGTAGTCATGATGCAGAATGGCGGCACGGCCCAGGATGATGAAATCCGCACCTTGCTCGAGTACTTTCAATGCATCAACAGGCGTTTGTATTTTTCCCGCAACACCCAGCCTGACATGCCCGCGCTCCAGTTCCGTGAAATAGCTCATCAGGGAGCGCCCCTTGTATTGCTGCTCTTCGGGCTCCTTGAAAACATCCCACAAAGACATGTCGAAAAAATCGATCTGTCCCTCGCTGACCAGGCGCTGCGCCACCTCAATGATCTCACCAAGCTTTACGTCGAACCGTTCGGGCGATAGCCGGATACCCAGCAGAAAGTCCGGTCCACAACGGTTCCGCACGGCTTCGACAATATCAAAAATAATGCGCGAGCGGTTTTCCAGTGAGCCGCCGTATTCATCGCTTCGCCGGTTGATAGCCGCGCTCAGGAACTGGCCCAATATGTATCCGTGCGCGCCGTGTAATTCCACGCCGTCAAAGCCCGCCTTCCTGACCCGCACGGCAGCCGCCACGAAATCCTCTTTCAGTTGCTCAACTTCCTCATGCTGCAGCGCCCGGGCACCAGTCTCCTCGTGGTCTGACGGACAAACCGGACGCTCACCGATTACCTCTTCAGGTGAGCGCATACCCGCATGATGCAACTGCACCACTGCGAGACTGTTCTCGGCCTTGATGCTCGCAGCGAGGCGGCTCAAGCCCTCCAGGTGGTCATCCGAATAACAACCCAGCTGTCCGGAAAATCCCTTGCCGATTGCCTGCACATGGGAAGCGCAGGTCATCACAAGGCCAAAACCACCCCGGGCCCGCATGGTCAGCCAGCGGTACTCGTCATCGGACAGGCGTCCGTCCTCGTGGCTTTGCAGATTGGTCAGCGGCGCTAGCATGAACAAATTCTTCATCACAGCGCCACAGTTGAAGCTCAATGGCTGAAACAGGTTTTTCATTGTAAACGACTCCTTGTCTGAAAAATCTCTCCTTTGTTCAAGACTCGTACCCGAGTGCGCTTTCGACACCGGGCGCCCACGCTATCAGCTTCTCATCCTCATGCCACTTGCCGACCACTTGCGCTCCAAATGGCAAACCGGTTGCATCTTTACCCGTAGGCAGGCCGAGCGTTGGTAAACCGCAGTGCGTCCAGGGCAGGTTCATTATCGAGTCCCCGGTGCTTGCCAGGCCTGGCGGCGCAACGCCGGTGGCTGCCGGGGCGATCCACAGGTCGACACCGGCTTCGGACATGACTGCCGTCAACTCGCTGCGCAGTTGCTCCGGACCGGCCAGGGCATCATCCAACTCTTTGCTGGAGACTGCCTTGCCGGCAAGGATCAGATCCTTGCTTTCCTGCTGGTAAAGGCCTGCATAGCGCTCGTACCAGTTGGTGTGCACCCGGGCTGCCTCGGCGGCCATGATGGTGAAATGACGCTGGCGTATGTCTTCGAAGTCAGGCATGACGTTTATCTTGTGGATCCGGTAACCCGCTGCCTCCAGCCTTGCGCAAGCTTCCTCAAAGTTTTCGAGACCGGCGGGCGAAGCCTTGTCGAGATACGGCCCGGCCGGCACCGCCAGTACCGGTTTTCGGCTTGCACTCCGGTGCTGCCAACCGGTAACCAGAACCGGAGCGACAAGTTCGGCGCTTTGCGCATCACTGGTGAAGAACCCCACGTGATCCAGTGATTCTGAAACCGGCACGACGCCTCGCCTGCTGACGCGGCCATAACCGGGTTTGAATCCGACAACGCCGCAATAGGCCGCCGGCCGGTTAATGGAACCAACCGTTTGGGTTCCCAGCGCCAGGGGGCACATTTCGGCAGCAACAGCCGCCGCTGAGCCGCTGCTGGAGCCTCCCGGCGTATGCTGTACATTGTGCGGGTTGCGGGTTTCGCCGGGAGCAATGTAGGCGAACTCCGCACTGACGGTTTTTCCGAGGATCAGTGCTCCGGCCCTTTTCAGGCGGACTACGCTTTCAGCTTCCGGCCCTGCGAACTCGCTGGCCGGC
>JABDPJ010000103.1 GCA_013042835.1 Lysobacterales bacterium | reverse complement strand
CTTTTATCTGTCTGACTACATACAGGCTCCTTACTATGCCAATTTCTGGAGTACCGAATTCACCAATATCACCCGTTACGATGACCTGACTTTCTCGGTTGCGGTGCCTCGGCTGAAGCCGGATATGGCTGACAAGGTGCTCAGGGAAGCGCCGGTGCCCATGCATTTCTACGATGAGCTGGGCCCCGATTTTCCGGAGCGTTATCAGTGGCGGTATCAGCCCCATGCGGGCCCCTACAGCCTGGCGGAGCAAGATGTTGATATGGGCGTCAGGCTGGTTCTGCGCCGCAAGCAGGACTGGTGGGCCAAAGACAATAAGTACTGGCGCAACCTTTTTAATCCGGATCAGATCAACCTGTCCGTGGTGCGGGATCCGGCCAAGCGTTATGAAGCCTTCCGGCGCGGTGATTCCGATATGTTCAGAATCGCGACCGCGGAAATGTGGTATGACAATCTGCCCGAGGACGACCCGGACGTCGCCAACGGTTACCTGCACAAGTCGACTTTCTACAATGGCGGACCCCGGTCCAATTGGGGATTGTGGATGAACTCCACGAGATACCTGCTGGATAACCAGGATATCAGGAGCGGCATTCAGTTTGCGATGAACTGGCAGCTGGTTATCGACAATTATTTCCGCGGTGACATGGAACGCCTGCGGACACAAACCGACGGCTACGAAGATTTTTCACATACTGGCCTGGCAGCGCGTCCTTTTGATATTGAAAGAGCAACCGAGTATTTCGCCAAAGCAGGTTTCAGCCAGCGTGGTCCGGACGGCATTCTGACGAACGAGCAGGGCGAACGTCTGGCCTTTACCCTGACGACCCACTATGACCGCTTTGCCGACGTGTTCACGATTCTTAAAGAGGAAGCAATAAAAGCAGGCCTTGAACTCAGGATTGAAATTCTTGACGGGGCGGCAGGCTTTCGCAAGGCAAGTGAAAAGCAGCATGAGATTTATTTTGTCAGCTTTAATGCCCCGCCCGCCATGTACCCGGACTACTGGCAATACTTCCACTCGGACAATGCGTACGATGATGCGTTTCTGGACGACGGCAGCATAAATCCGGAGCGCAAGGTCAAACCGCAAACCAATAATCTGCAAGGCGTTGCGGTCTATGAAATTGATCAGCTTATCGACCGATACGAGGAATCGGAAGATCGGGAGCAGATGATCGAACTTTCACAGCAGATCTCGCAGATGCATTTTGATTATGCGTCCTATTCCCCCGGCTTTGTGGAGCCGTTTTATCGAACGGCCTATTGGCGCTGGGTGCGGTGGCCGGAAGGTTTCAATCACAAGAACACCTCTTACCCTTATGAGTTGTTTGTGCATTGGATCGATGAAGACATTAAAGCGGAAACCAGGGGCGCCAGGCGCGGTGGTCAGGCTTTTGAGCCTGTAATTCAAGTTTACGACCAGTTCCGGATTCAATAAAAGCTCATGGCAGCAACACTTTTACGGGTTAACAATCTCATTACTGAGTTCGATACTGATGAAGGTCGTGTTCGTGCAGTCGATGATGTCAGTTTTAGTGTTGATAGTGGCGAAACTCTGGGAATTGTTGGTGAGTCCGGCTGTGGCAAGAGTGTCACGGCCTTGTCAATCATGCGCCTGCTGCCACAGCCCATGGGGCATATCATGGGCGGCGAGATTATGTTGCGGGGCGAGGATCTGACCCGGGCCGATTTCACCCGCATGGAAAAGATTCGTGGTGGCAGCATTGGAATGGTGTTCCAGGAACCGATGACCGCTCTGAATCCGGTCCACACCATCGGCCGACAGCTGACCGAAGTTTTATACCTGCACAAGGATATCCGCAAGCAGGACGCGACCCGTGAAGCAATAGAAATGCTGGACCGGGTTGGCATTCCATCTCCAGACTTGCGTTTGGGCGAGTATCCCCATCAGCTTTCTGGCGGCATGCGACAGCGGGTGGTTATTGCCATGGCGCTGGCCTGCAAGCCGAGTCTGCTGATCGCCGATGAACCCACCACGGCGCTGGACGTTACAATCCAGGCCCAGATTCTTGAGCTGATCAAGGAATTGCAGTACGAAATGGGCATGGCGGTAATTCTCATCACTCATGATCTCGGCGTTATCGCAGAAACGTCAAACTCCGTTGTTGTCATGTATGCGGGCAAAGTGGCGGAGCAGGGTACTGTGTACGACATTTTTGACCGTCCGCGTCATCCCTATACCCAAGGGCTGATTTCCTCCATTCCGCGACTGGAGACCGAACCGAAATCCGCACTGCCAATCATCGAAGGTATGGTGCCAGGTCTGCTCGATCTACCGGCCGGCTGCCGTTTTGAGAATCGATGTCCGTATCGAAAAGATGCCTGTTCCAAGCGTTCACCGCGCCTGGAGCGAATGAAGGGCATGCACGGGGTCAGTTGTATCCGCTGGCGGGAAATTCAGGCAGCTAATGGGCTATAACATGCAAGAAAGCAAAGCTCCTCTGCTAGAAGTACATAACCTGAAAATGCACTTTCCCGTGAAAGAGGGGATATTTCTGCGCACTGGGAAGTACAACAAAGCCGTGGAC
>JABDPJ010000217.1 GCA_013042835.1 Lysobacterales bacterium | reverse complement strand
GGTGATAGGCGGCGGTATCATCGGCCTGGAAATGGCCAGTGTTTACCAGGGCCTGGGTAGCGACGTTACCGTGGTCGAATTAACCGGTCAGTTGATGCCGGGTACCGATAAGGATCTGGTCAGACCTTTACAGAAGAGAATCACAAGCCGCTATGCCGGCATTTTTGTCAACACCAGTGTCACCGCGGTAGCGGCCAAAGAAGACGGACTCCACGTGACTTTCGAGGGCTCAAAAGTGCCGGAGAACACCGTGTTCGACCGGGTCCTGGTCTCAACGGGCCGCACACCTAACGGTAATCTTATCGGTGCGGACGCCGCCGGGGTCGAGGTAAGCGAGCGCGGTTTCATTCCCGTGGACATGCAGATGCGCACCAATGTGCCGCACATATTTGCCATCGGGGACCTGGTCGGCCAGCCCATGCTGGCGCACAAAGCCACGCATGAAGCAAAGGTCGCCGCTGAAGTCTGTGCCGGCATGAAAAGTGCTTTCGAAGCGAGGGTCATTCCTTCCGTAGCTTACACCGATCCGGAAATCGCCTGGGCCGGACTGACGGAGACAGAGGCCAAAGAACAAGGGGTTGAATACGAACTGGGTAAATTTCCCTGGGCTGCCAGTGGCAGGGCGCTGGGTAACGGGCGCACCGAGGGTTTCACCAAGCTGTTGTTCGATCCGCAAACGCAAAGGGTTATCGGTGCCGGTATAGTCGGACCACAGGCTGGTGACCTCATCGCGGAATGTGTGCTGGCGATCGAAATGGGCTGCGAGGCTGAAGATATCGGGCTTTCGATCCATCCTCACCCGACACTGTCGGAAACTGTCGCGATGGCAGCCGAGGTGTTTGAGGGAACGATTACAGACCTTTACATTCCGAAGCGAAAGCAGGGCTAGTTGCAGCTACCGGATGCGGGTTTAGGGGTAAACCATAACTGCACCAACCTGGTTTACGTTAGTATGAAGTGAATCAATAAGGAAGCCCGATGGAACTTTGGACTTATCTTGTGCCGATTCTGCTGACCGATATGGTCAACCCGGTGCTGTTCGCTTTCCTCGTATACGCGGCCGGAACCAACCGGCCCGTGCTTCTCAGCAGTTCGATGTTGCTGGGGCATACTGTCGCATATCTGGGCGCGGGTATCGTACTTGCCACGTTTTTCGAAAAGATTGCCGCTTACCTGTCCGTTCCGCATACCATCGATTTTCTGATAGAACTGGTGCTCGGCATCGTCCTGCTATGGCTGGCTTTTGGCACTAAGAAAGATACCGGCAAACGGCCGGATGAGAATACACAGCAATTTACCGTACTCAGCGCTTTTGGTTTTGGCGCGGTTGTCAATTTCATCGGCATTCCCTTCGCGATCCCGTATTTCGCCGCTATCGACCAGATTCTGAAAGCTGATCTGTCAGTGACCCGGTCAGTCATTGCATTGGTGGGTTACAACCTGGTGTATGCCTTGCCATTCGCGGCTGTACCATTGCTTTCCGCCGTTCTGGGAGAAAAAGCCAAACCTTTGCTGACCAGGATCAATGCTTTCCTGGATAAGATCAGCGGGATCCTGATGCCGCTGATGCTGGGCCTTATCGGCCTGGCGCTGGTCCTGGACGCAACGTGGTATTTCGTCAAGGGCACACCGCTGTTTTAAGCTGCAAAGATAAACGTCCGGGCATTTCCCGGTGCCCGTCAAGTCACTCCTGATAAAGGGCCATGTTCAGAAACTCGCTAATCATCGCGTCATCGCGGGTATGTACAAGGCAGCCAAGTGATTTAGATCAAAAACCTTTCCGATAGTGATTTATCTAAAGGTCCGTCCATGCGATCATGATGCGTGGACCCTTGGGACCGTATGCGGATCTTGACTGAAGAGGGTTGGATAGAAATGGGTTTTAAATCGGGAAATCCACTACCGGCACAGGCGCTTTACCGGCGTTGCGACCCAGAACAATTCGCGTTTAAGACTACGCAAAGCCTCGAGAAGTTCAGCAAAATCCCCGGCCAGGACCGGGCGGTTGAGGCGATTCATCTCGCCACGGAAATCGATATCGAAGGCTACAACGTTTTTGTCCTGGGCCGGCCCGGCAGCGGCCGTCATACCTTTGTACGTGAATTTCTCAAGGGGAAAGCTGCGGAACAACCGGCGCCATCGGACTGGTGCTATGTCTACAATTTCGACGACCCCCGGCAGCCGCTGGCATTGAAGCTGCCCGCTGGCGTGAGTAAGGAATTCCGTGTTGATATCGAGCACGCGATCCAGGACGCACAAACGGTCATTCCCGCCGCCTTTGAGAGTGAGGACTTCCAGGCCCAGCAAGAGGCGATCACCGATGAATTCAAGGACCGGCAGGAAAAAGAATTCCAGGTTATTGGCAAGGAGGCGCAGAAGCGCAGCATCAGCGTCATTCAGACGCCCGCCGGTATCGCCTTCTTGCCCATGCAGGACAACGAGGTAATCAAGTCGGATGATTTCGACAAGCTTCCTGAAGACCAACAAAAACAGATCCGCAAAGACATCGATGATTTGACTGCCCGCTTGCAGCGCCTGATGCGATCGATACCCAAGCATGCCCGGGAAATGCGCAGGAAAATACGTCAACTTGAGCATGATGTTGCAAGCCTGGCGGTTACCGGCCCGCTTGATGAGCTGAAAACGAAGTACCAGCACATTCCTGTGGTAGTGGAACACCTGGAGAGAATGCAGGCGGATATCGTTGAAAATGTCGGGCTTTTTCTCGGCGCTGCAGAGGGTGCTGGGGTGCCGGCACAGGTGAAGCAGGTAATGCATTCCAGGGAGGATTCCGCACTGCGCCGCTACGCGATCAGCGTTTTAGTCGATCGAAGTGGCCGCGAGGGTGCACCGGTGGTGTTCGAGGATAAACCGAGCTTCTCGGAATTGATCGGCAAGATCGAATATGAAGCCGAGTTCGGCACAATGGTGACCAGCTTCAACCTGATCCGCGCAGGCGCGCTGCACAAGGCGAACGGGGGCTACCTGGTCCTCGACGCGGCCAAGGTGCTCGCCTACCCGCAAGCCTGGGAAGGTCTCAAACGCGCCATAAAATCCGCCGAGTTGCGGATTCGCTCACTGGGTGATGATATCGGTTTTGTCAGCACGGTATCCCTCGAGCCGCAGCCGATCCCGCTGGAACTGAAAGTCGTTCTTATAGGAGAGCGCATTCATTACTACCTGTTGGACCGTTATGATCCTGAGTTTTCGGAGCTGTTCAAGATAGCCGCCGATTTTGAAGACCAGGTTCCGCGAAGCGAGGAAAACGTTGAACACCGGGCACGCCTGCTGGCGACGGTGATTCGGCAGGAAAATCTGAGGCACATGGACCGGGCCGCAGTTGCCCGCTTGATCGAGGAGAGTGCAAGACACGCCGGTGACAACGAGCGTCTGTCGACCGACATCCGGCAAGCCTCTGACCTGCTGCGTGAAGCGCATTACTGGGCCGGCCACAACGGTAAAGAATTGATCGGCGTCAGTGATGTGCAACAGGCGATCGACAGCCAGGTCCGCCGTGCCAGCCGCTACATGGATCAAATGCAGACGGAGATCATTCGCGATACGCTCGTGGTCGAGACCTCCGGTGCGCGCATCGGGCAGGTCAACGGGCTTGCAGTCACTCAGCTCGGCGGATTCATGTTTGGCCGACCACAGCGAATCACCGCGACTGTTTCTCTCGGCTCGGGTGACGTCGTCGATATCGAGCGCGAGGTGGATCTCGGCGGTCCCCTGCATTCCAAGGGCATTCTGATCCTGACCGGTTTCCTGAAATCACACTACGTCAAAGACCAGCCCCTTTCCATGTCGGCCAGCCTTGTTTTTGAACAGTCGTATGGCGGCGTGGATGGCGACAGTGCTTCCGCGGGCGAAATGTGCGTATTGGCTTCCGCGCTGGCGGAAGTTCCGATCAAGCAGTCACTGGCAGTAACCGGTTCGGTCGATCAATACGGCAGGGTCCAGGCCATTGGCGGTGTCAATCACAAGATAGAGGGTTTCTTCGATATTTGTGAAAAGCGCGGCTTGAGCGGGGACCAGGGTGTCCTGATCCCGGCTGCGAACGTGAAACACCTGATGCTGCGTGAAGATGTGATCGAGGCGGTGGATTCCGGAAAGTTCCACGTTTACCCGGTCGATCATGTTGACCGCTGCCTTGAACTACTGACCGGTTTGCCATCCGGTGAACGTGATGCGGACGGTCAATTTCCCGAGGACAGCCTGAATCACAAGATATGCGCCCGCTTGACCGGGCTCGCTGAAAAGCGGCGTGCCTTTGCCGGAGCAGGTCTGAAACAGGTTGATGATACCGATGCCGGAAAAACTTCCTGATACCGGTCCCCGAAGTATCGCCGTGTTCCTCGGTACCAGCGGCTCAGGGCAGGCTTTGCTCAATATTCTTGGGCCCCTGCTGGATAAAGATACGCGTATCGATCTACAGGGCGTGTTCGCCGTCGACGATGATTTGCGACACGCTGCTGACCTGCCGTTTGTCAAAGAACTGTGCCGCCTGACCTATAGCGTCCGGGAGTTTCATGGTGCCGAGTTCGAGCGCACCATCGCGCTCAGGACACGCACGGCCCGCAAGGCGCTCGAGCAACTGGCGCGGCGGACAGGCGTTGCGTTTTCCTTTCACGATGTGCGTGGCGCGACCGTCAGCCTGTTGCAGAAAACAGCGCTGTCCGCCGATATCACTTTTTTCGAACCGTTGCGGTTGTTCGTGACGCACCAGGTTTCAACTCCGGCGCGGTCCCGTTTCCAGCGCCAGCGATATATCGTTGCTATAGACGACCGGGAGATCGGAGCCCATGCCCTGAATGCGGTCACACTTTTGTCCAACGGACGAATGCAGGACGTCACGGTGTTGATCAGCGCCAGGACAATGGCAGATATTGATTCAGGCCAGCAGTTTGTCCGCAGCCGCTTACCTTCAGATCCTGCCGATATCATATTTGTACCGCAGGATGGCTTGTATGGACTGATTGATGTGGCAAGGGCGAAGCGCGCTGACATGCTGGTCCTGGGTGCCACGGAAGAAACCCTTAAATCCGAGTCTTTGCGTTCGCTTCTTGAGCGTCTCCCATGTCCGGTCTGCCTGGTTCGAAGTTGGCGTGGTCCGGTAACCTGATTGGTCAATCAGATCGGGTTTTGTAACTCCAGATCCGGTTGCGGGTCATGTTGCTTCAGTGCCTGGTCCTGTCGGTGCAGAAACCATCGATTAACCACGAGGTTCTTCACCAACCATTGATTTTTTAGAAGCTGACTCGCAAGTATTTGTCTGAACCGCATTGGCAGTAGCTCAATCAAGCCGCCACCCGGTTGACGCGTGCCAAAGCGTGCTTCCATTTCTTCCAGGTATGGGTAAAGCCCATCTACAGAACGATCGTCTCCGCAGTGCCGGATAACCTCCGCCGCCAGCAGCGCCGACTCGACCGCGGGACGAATACCTTCACCACTCTGTGGATAAGCCAGCCCGGCCGCGTCGCCTATGAGCATGACCCTTTCGTCGATCAGTTTACGGTCCGCGTGTGAATAGAGCAGGTAAGCGTGCCCCCTGAATCTCGCGGGCAGGTCAGCGGGAATCCGGCCCGCCTCGGTCAGGCCGGAGCAAAAGCGTTCAACATGCCCCGCGAGCTTATGTTTGTCTTCGCGGCCCAGGCCGATGTTCAGGTATTCGCCCTTGCGAAATACCCAACCATAACCCTTGAGGTCCGGAGTGAAAAACAACTCGGGCGTGGTGGCGAGCACGGGACATCGCCGGCGCTGTTCCGGACTCAGGTGGAATTCTGTTTCCTGTGCAACAACAGCGGTTTCCGGGCTCTTGTTATCATTGATGAAGCGGGCCACGGGACAGAAATGGCCACCGGCGCCAACCAGCAATGAAGCCCTGATGGAGTCGTTGACAATCCAGTGATTGCCCTCGGACCGAATTGACTTCAGGCCTTCCCCGAGTCGCAGTTCTGCACCGCATCGCCGCAGCAGAAAATCGTCGAACTCCACGCGGCGAATACCAAAGCTGACCGGGTCGTCGAGAAATTCTGATTGCACAGGATCCTGCCCCATCAGGCCGGTCCGAAAAGCGGTTATGGGTTGTAAAACGTGTTCGCGGGCATACTGGTCGACGTCGATTTCCAACTCTTGCATCACGGCCGGCGTTACCCAGCCGGCGCACACCTTATCTCTCGGAAAATGTGCCTTGTCGAGGATGACAGAAGAGATTCCTGCACGTTTTAATGACCATGCAATGGTCGAACCCGCCGGGCCGCCGCCAACAATGAGCACCCTGGTTTCAAGCATCGGGAGTCACCGGAGGTCCATGGTCGCCGTCTTTATCCGGTTGGTAGACATGGTGTCTCGACCACGGCAGGCTATTGTTGTCATCGCGCGTAAACAGGAGCTGGAATAACTGCAGCTGTCCCGAAGTGAAGGCCGCCTTGGAACCTGCAAGGTACAGGCGCCAGCTTCTGACAAACCGCTCATCCATCATGTCTTCAATTTCGCCGGCATGTTCCTCAAAGCGCTGCTGCCATGCGCTGAGGGTCTTGGCGTAATGCAACCTCAGGTTTTCAACATCGATTACCGATAATTCAAATGGCTCGAAAATGTCCATCATTTCCCGCAATGTCGGTGGGTAGGCGCCCGGAAAAATGCGCCGCTCGATCCAGGGGTTGATCGGCCGTGGCCGGTTGCGGCCGATGCTGTGGATCAGGCCGCGGCCATCGGGCTTCAGGCAATCCCTGATGACCTGCCCCAGCACCGGGTAGTGCCGCGGGCCCACATGCTCCAGCATACCTATCGATACGAAGACATTGAACTGGCCGCTGATATTGCGGTAGTCATCGAGTATGTATTCAACACGGTCGGTGAGACCGGCAGCCTCGGCGACCTTGCGGGCGTGTTTAACCTGTTCCCTGGAAATGTTGTAAGCCCTGACCTTTACCCCGTAGTGCCTGGCCATATGCATGGCAAAGCCACCCCAGCCACAGCCGGCCTCGACAACCGTATCCCCGGGTTTGAGTTGCAGCTTGCGACACACGTGGTGCATCTTGGCAACCTGGGCATCCTCCAGTTGCATATCCGGGTCGGGGTAGTAAGCACAGGTATATTGCATTGCCTGGCGGTCGAGCCACAGGCGGTAAAACGCGTTGCCAATATCATAATGGTGATGGATATTGTCTTTGGCCCGGTGGCGTGTATTGTAGATTCTCTGATTCTTTGCGAGCCTGTTGATGTTTCGCAGCCATGGGGCAGGGTTTTGCTTTTTCAGGACCCGGTAAATGTCGTGCAGTAACGTGCAAATATCACCATCGACTGCTACCCGTCCCTCGGTGTACAGGTCACCCCAATTCAACTCGGGGTTCCAAATTGTCCGGTAGAGGGCGGCGCGGTCCATGAAGCTGATGGTCGTGGTTTGGCCATCACCGTCCGCGGGCATAATGGTTCCGTCCCAGAAACGCAGGCGAAGACCTGGCTGGGCAAGGATATCCAGCAACTTCTGTGCAACGCGGCGGTCGAGGGCAGTGAATGTCTGTCCGCCCACCATCCCCGGCGTTTGAACGGTTTCGTTGTTTTTCGACCTGGCGGTTTTATCTGGTGCAATCGATACTGAATTTTGCCTGCCAGAACCCCAGGGTATCTGCTGCCGCATGCGCATTATTCGAGTCCACTTTCAAGGCGTTAACTCAGAAACACGCCAAGGCTTAACCTGACATGTGTCCATTTTGAGTATAAACCGAATATTGGTGTATTTCTAATGCACCAATTCAGCTTGTTCAGGAGGGTGCGTTCCTCACGAAGCGGAAAATGAAGCGGTCAGTCTTGCCCCGGACTGAAGGGTCAAACGGCGACAGCGTGTGGTCGTCAGTACCGTTATGCAAAAATTTGGCCTCGGCCTCGAGGGAGAAACAGGTGTCAGAAAAAGACTGCCTGACCACTTCAGGATCGATGCGATGCAGGTCCCGGGCAACGCTCGCCGGGTCACCGCCGCTGTTGGCAACGTGGTCAATCAGGCCCAAAATTCCTCCGGGCCTGATCGCACGGCATAGTTTTTCCACCAGGATCGACTCATCTATAGCCAGCCAGCCATTTTCAGGATCCTCGAAGAGAAAATCATGCCAGGTTAAAACCAGCAGGGCGGCATCAAGCGAACGCTCCCCGAGCACAAGGTCATCGGCTTCCGAAATGATCGTTGCGGTGTGTTTCAGTCGCCCGCCTGCATATCGCTGTTGATAGATTTGTCCTGAAAACGGGATGTAAGCCTCGTTGGTATGGGCGATGACTTCGCCGTTTTCACCGACTACCGAGTCGAGAAGTTCCGTGTAATATCCACCACCCGAGAACAGGTCAAGGACACGCATGCCCGGCTCAATGTGGAAAAATGACAGCACCTCAGCCGGTTTGCGATTGGCATCCCGGGCAAGGTCCGCGGCGGGTCGCTGTGGATTGGATATGGCTGCAGCAACGGCCGCGCTGACTTCACCGCCGCCGTCTTGCCCACACGGTGACAATAGAAAAAGGCTGAACATGACAGATGAACAACTCACCACCTACTCCCTCTACAGTCTGACACACAGCATTATATTTTAGGACGCTGATGGCCGTGTGAAGGTTACGACAGGAGGATATTGGGCTGCGTTAAAACGCCTATTCTCATGCAAAAAACAGGTAGGTGACGATTGAAATCACGATCGCCCCGAACAGGTTCAGCACCAGCCCGGCCCTCGCCATATCCTTGACTGTCAACCTGCCGCTGCCATAGATCACCGCATTGGGCGCAGTCGCCACCGGCAGCATGAAGGCGCAGCTGGCGCTCAGAGCGGCAGGTATCATCAACAGGAACGGGTCGATCTGCATGGCCACAGCTGTGGCTGCCAGCAATGGCATCAGCAGACTGGCCGTGGCGGTGTTGCTGGTCACCTCGGTGGTGAAGGTAACGGTGAGGCTGATCAACAGTATCATCAGCCATACGGGCAGCGCGGCCATCGCTTCCAGCCGGCCTGCCACGTGTTCGGCCAGGCCGCTTTGCATGAAGGCGTTGGCGATGGCAATGCCGCCGCCGAACAGAATCAACACGCCCCACGGGATATTGCTCGCGGCCTCCCACCTCAATAGCCGGCCGCCTTTGCCGTTGGGAGTGATGGCCATGACGATCACGGCCAGCAGTGCGACCGATGCATCGTTGGCCATCGGCAGACCGAACCACTGGCTCCAGCCACCAAAAGGCGCTTGCCGCGTGATCCACATAACGGCGGTCAGCGCGAACAGCGACATGACGCGCTTTTCCGCTGTCGTCCACCGGCCCACCGGGGGTAATTCGATGCGCTGTGTCAATCTCACGCCACGGGTCAGCCAGAGGCCGACGACCGGCACCATAATGACAACGACCGGCAAGCCCCAGCTCATCCATTCGGGAAAGCTGGGCGTTTGCCCAAACTGGTCGGCATGCACCTGCATGAATATCAGGTTGGGTGGCGTACCTATTGGAGTGCCCAGTCCGCCGATGCTGGCGGCATAAGCGATGCCGAGCAGCAGGGGTATGGCCAGTTGGCGGTCGGCGCGATCCAGCACGGCAATGGCAACGGGTAACAGCATCAGTGTCGTGGCGGTATTGGAAATCCACATGCTGAGCAAGGCAGAGGCCGTCATGAAACCCAGCACCAGTCCGCGCGCACTGCCGCCACCAAACAGGTTGACCATGAATAGCGCGATACGCCTGTGGGCGCCACTGTCCGACATGGCGGTGGAGATCATGAAGCCGCCGAGCAGCAACAGTATGAGTGGGCTGCCGTATGCCTGGGCGACCTGGTTCGGAGTCAATATACCCAGTAGCGGAAACAATGCCAGCGGGATCATCGAGGTGAAAGGGATTGGAACGGGTTCAAAAATCCACCACAGGGCACACAGGAAAGTGATACCCGCCGTGGCGGCTGCCGGAAACTCCCAGCCGGCAGATGAAAGTGCGGCATACAGGGCCAGTGACAACAGGATTCCGAGTGGAATCAACCAATGATTCATAACAAACCCGATCTTGAAAAGTACGCTCATTATACGTGTCGGTGTTACCCCTGCCGGGTCTCGCATCACGTGGTTTTAAAATATTAAATAAGCTGTTGCAAATCAACATGGAAACCCGTAGATTCAAGCATCGTGTTTTGATACGTCTTGACAACGTAGTGAGAGCTTGATGTTTACAGGTCATAAATCGTTCAACAGCCGTTTTGTCCGACGACTGCGACGTCCTGGGTATCATTAAGCCGGCTGGGTTGCCATATAAGTCAGAGATTAAAAGCATGAAAGAGTAAGAAACCCGGCAAATGGCTGGGTTTTTTTGTTTTGGGCTGGAAAATTCCGCTCAATAAACGGAGAGTTGAAGTGAAACATTTTCTGTCAACCAGCGACTGGTCGCGCGAAGATTTGGATGCCCTTTTGCAGTCGGCTGCAGAATTGAAGCGAAATCCCATTAATTCCAGGCTCAAGGGCCGCTCGATTGCACTGTTGTTCCTCAATCCCTCGATGCGCACGCGCACCTCCTTCGACCTGGGTATGCAGCAAATGGGCGGTATTGCCATTGTCCTGCAACCCGGAAAAGATGCCTGGGGGCTGGAGTTCGATGCCGGTACCGTCATGGATGGTGACGCGGAAGAGCACATCGCAGAGGCAGCTGGCGTGTTGTCGCGCTACTGTGACCTGATTGGTTTACGGGCCTTTCCCTCTTTTGTTGACTGGTCGAAAGACCGCGAGGACAACCTGATCAAGTCGCTGGCGAAATACTCGTCAGTGCCTGTCATTAACATGGAAACCATCGTGCACCCGTGCCAGGAACTCGCCATGATGCTGGCGTTGAAGGAGCGCATGGGCGACGTGGCAAAACGCAAGATGGTTCTGACCTGGACGTGGCACCCGCGCCCGCTGAACACCGCGGTGGCGAATTCCGCGCTTCTGATCGGCACCAAGTTCGGCATGGATGTGACGCTGTTGTGCCCGGAACCGGATTATCTGCTGGACAGCCAGTTCATGGACCAGGCGCGGCAAAATGCCAGCGACAGCAGCGGTACTTTGCAAATCAGCCATGATATTGAATCGGCCTACAGCGGTGCGGATTTTGTCTACGCCAAGAGCTGGGGTGCGTTGCCATACTACGGCAGGCCGGAAGAAGAGTATGAACTGCGTAAAAAGTATCGTCACTTCATCGTCGATGAAGAAAAGATGGCGCTGACCGACAATGGCCTGTTCAGTCACTGCCTGCCCCTGCGTCGTAACGTCAAGGCGACGGACGCGGTGATGGACGCGCGCTATTGCCTGGCCCTGGACGAGGCCGAAAACCGTTTGCACGTGCAAAAGGCCCTGATGATGAATTTGCTTGGAGCGGAGCAATGAATAGTGATAGCAACAACAAGACCCCCGTGGTACTGGCGTTTTCGGGCGGCCTGGATACCAGTTACTGCGTACTGGATCTGAGTGCCCAGGGTTATGACGTGCATACGGTGTTCGTCGATACCGGCGGCCTGAGCGCAGAGGAAGTTGACTGGATCGAGGAACGGGCGCTTTCCCTGGGTGCGGTCAAGCACCACCTGGTGGATGCCAGCCAGTTGATCTGGGATGAATTCGTCATACCGCTGGTGTGGAGCCACGCGCGGATGCTGGGTGAATACCCTTTATTGTGTTCCGACCGTTACCTGATTGTCAGGCTGAGCCTCGAGCTTTGCGATGAACTGGGGACCCGGCACTTTGCCCACGGCTGTACCGGAATGGGCAATGACCAGATGCGGTTCGACCAGACCGTGCGCAGCCTCGGTGATTACGAGATTCACGCGCCGGTCAGGGACCTGCAAAAAGAGCCGGGCAATATCAGGGACATCGAGATTGACATCCTGAAAAACGCAGGTGTCTCGATTCCGGAGAAAACCGGCAAGTACTCCATCAATGAAAATCTGCTGGGCGTGACCATATCAGGCAGCGAGATCGATGAATTCGACGCGCCCGATGCCGAGACCTGGCAGTTGAGCCGGCCGCGGGCCGAATGGCCGGAATCACCACTGCGCCTTGCAATCACGTTTGAAAAAGGCGAGGCCGTTGCCATCAACGGCGAGCCGATAGCAGGTCCGGAAATCGTGCAGAAACTCAACGCCGGGTTCGGCCGTTACGGTGTTGGCCGGCATATCTATACAGGTGACGTCACGATTGGCCTCAAGGGCAGGATCGTATTTGAGTGTCCCGGTATCGACGCCTTGTTGCTGGCCCACCAGGCACTGGAAGATTGCGTCAATACACGCTTTCAGAACCAGTTCCGGCACCAGGTATCACAGCGTTGGGCAGAGCTGGTTTACGGTGGATTCTTTTATGAACCCAACAAGCAGGACCTCGAAGCCTACCTGGCCAGCTCGCAGGCATTTGTTACCGGTACGGTGACCTTGGAAACAACCGGCGGGTCCCTGCATGCGGTGGCGGTGGATTCGGACTTTATCGTCCAGGATCCGGGTGCGGTCTATGCCCAAAGCTGTAACTGGTCACCTGCAGAGGCCGAGGGCTTTATCAAGCTCACGGGCCAGAGTTCAACAACGGCCATGCGGGTCAGGAACAAACAGTAATGGATATGACCGGTGTGCTGAATCACCTGCGCAACCTCGTGGCTTTCGATACGCAAAATCCGCCGAGGTCGCTCGAAGCCGATGCTGCAATTTTCAGCTACATCGGCGATGCGCTTGGCGGGGATTTCGAGATCGATATCATCGACCATGGGCTGGGCAGGATCAGCTTGCTGGCCGTCAGGGGCAAGCCAACTTTATTGTTCAACGTGCATCTCGATACGGTACCGGTCATCAAGGGTTCACGTTTTCCCGCGCTTGAAATGACGCGGGATGGCAACCGGCTGTATGGTCGTGGTTGTTGCGACATCAAGGGCGCGGCGGCCTGCCTGTTGCAGGTGGCCGGAACCACAGATCGCCCAATGGCCCTGTTGTTCACCACCGATGAAGAGGGCGCCAGCGGAGTCTGCGTGGCCGAGTTTGTGCGCTCTGAACAAAGCAGGGCGTTCGAACAGGTGGTCGTGGCGGAGCCAACTGATTGCCTGGCTGTATTGAGCCACCGCGGTTACCTGTCGGTAAAAGGAGAGTTCGCAGGAGTGTCCGGCCATTCTTCCGAACCGCGCGCCTTGCAGGACAACGCGCTGCACAAGCTCTCGAACTGGGTGGCAGCGGCTGTGACTGAGGCTGCGCAAATGGAAGCGGAAAATCGCAGGCCCTGTTTCAACGTGGGCGAGGTGCACGGGGGCATCAAGTCAAACGTGATCGCGGACCGGGCCAACCTGCACTGGAGCGCCCGCCTGTCGCCGGGCGACAGCAATGAGGATTTTCTGTCCAAAATGACCAGCCTGGATACAAGCGGCTCCGGAGAGTGGAATGTGCCATTTTCGGGGCCGCCTATGCCAACCGGAGGCAACGATACTTCGAAGGCCCGGGCATTCGTCGAACGCCACGGCATTGAAGCCGGCGCGGCAGTCGATTTCTGGACCGAAGCTTCATTGTTTGCGCAGACGGGGATGCCCGCTATTGTCCTCGGGCCCGGCAATATCGCCCAGGCGCATGTACTGGATGAATGGGTCAGCATGGAGCAACTGGAGTTGGCCCTGCAGATTTATACAAAATTGGTAAACAGCCATGACTGATGTACGCCAGATAGTCCACGAGTTACTCGCCCAGCTGGGTTCCAGCCGGGAGGCTCAGCAGTATCTGAAGGAGTTTTCGGGCACCAACCAGGCGCGCTTCGCCGTGGTCAAGGTGGGCGGAGGCATTTTGCGCGACCACCTCGAAGAACTGACTTCGGCACTGGCATTTTTGCACCGGCTCGGATTGATACCCGTGGTGCTGCATGGCGCGGGCCCGCAACTGGACCAGGCACTGGCGGATGCCGGCATTGAAACTGAACGGCGCGAAGGCCTGCGGGTCACCAGTGAGCCCGTGATGTCGGTGGCGCGGCCACTGATGTACAAGGAAAACCTGAGGCTGGTGGATGCGCTGGAGAACAGGGGCGTGCGTGCCCGAAGCATTCAGCATGGTGTATTTCAATGCAGTTATCTTGACCAGGACAACCTCGGCCTGGTGGGCGAGGTCGAGAAGGTTGAATTAAGCGCTGTCGAAAGCGCGGTGCGCAACGGCGCGATTCCGGTGCTGACCTGCCTGGGGGAGTCACCGTCCGGCCAGGTGCTCAACATCAACGCGGATATCGCGACCCGCGAACTGGTGTGGAAATTACGTCCGCACAAGGTCATTTTTCTGTCACCCACCGGCGGCTTGCTGGACCGCCAGGACAGGATCATCACGGCGGTAAGCCTGACCAACGACTACGAAGCCCTGATGCAACAGCCCTGGGTGCATTCCGGTATGCGTTTGAAACTGCAGCAGATCAATGAAATGTTGCAGCGCCTGCCCGATGACACGTCGGTCTCCATTACATCTGCCGCGCATTTGACCCGCGAGCTTTTCACCTACCGGGGTGCCGGTACATTGGTCAGAAAAGGTGAAGCGATCAACGTGTTTGACCAGCCGGATGAAGAAACACTGGGCAAGGTCAGGGAACTGGTGGAGCACTCGTTTCACAGGACCTTGCGGGATGACTGGTTCGACAACCTTGATGAGCCGCTCGTGTTGTTATCGGAAACCGGCCGCGCGGCAGCCGTGATGACCCGGGGAGTGGACGGCCTGCCATACCTGGATAAGTTCATCGTCACTTCGGCGGCGCAGGGCGAAGGTCTTGGCGCGGCCATCTGGCAGGTGGTCAGGGCCCGGTACCCTGCTCTTTACTGGCGCTCACGCAATACCAACCCGGTCACTCCCTGG
>JABDPJ010000216.1 GCA_013042835.1 Lysobacterales bacterium | reverse complement strand
TGTGATATCTGTGTAGCGGTATGCACCGATGGCGCGCTGATAAGCGTGCGTCAAACCGAAGACTACCAGGAAACACTGGAGGAGAACTGGAAACTCTGGAACAACTTGCCAGAAACCGACGATAGCTACATCAAGATCTCCAGCCTGGATGATGGTATCGGCGTGATGTCATCGTTGCTGCTGAAACAGAACAACTACATGTCCATGGCCGGTGGTGATGGAGCCTGCATGGGTTGTGGTGAGAAGACCACCATTCACCTGCTGCTGTCTACCGTCAATGCCTTCATGGCGCCACGGGTTGAAAAGCAGGTCAAGAACCTTGATCGCCTGATCAGGGATCTGGATGCGAAAGCCCACGAGATGCTGGTTTCTGAAACCGACCTGGGCGATGTTTCCGCTGACGCGGATTCACTATCCGTTGAACTCAGTGGTGACAAGAAAGAACGCGTGTTGTTGATCCGTAAGTCAATCGAGGAACTTAAAGACCTCAAGTGGCGTTACCAGGAAGGCCCGAGTGGCCGTGGCCGCGCCAACCTGGGTTTCACCAACTCCACAGGCTGTAGTTCGGTCTGGGGTTCATCCTATCCGTACAACCCCTACCCGTTCCCATGGGTTAACCACCTGTTCCAGGATGCACCTTCGGTTGCGGTCGGTATATTTGAAGGTCATATGCGCAAGATGGCCGATGGTTTTGTCAGCGTCCGCAGGGCCGAGAAACTGTTGTCCAACAGTTACGACTCAGCCGTCGATGAGGACTTCTTCAGTGAGTTCGAGTGGCATCAGTTTACCGATGAAGAATTCACGCTCTGCCCGCCATTATTTGCGGTAGGTGGTGACGGCGCCATGATGGATATCGGTTTCCAGAACCTGTCACGTGTGATGGCTTCCGATAAACCGATCCGGGTGATTGTTGTCGATACGCAGGTCTATTCCAATACCGGTGGACAGGCATGTACGTCCGGCTTTACCGGGCAGGTTTCCGATATGGCCGAATACGGCATGGAACACCACGGCAAGGAGGAGGTTCGCAAGGAACTCGCCCTCATAGCCATGGCACACCGCGGCGTTTTCGTCATGCAATCCTCCCAGGCCACGCCTTCTCACTTGATCCAGAACGTGCTGAAAGGTCTGCAGCAACGACGTCCTGCGCTGTTTATCCTTAATACGCCGTGTCCTCCTGAGTGGGGCCTGGCAGATTTCGGTGCACCCGACGCCGCCAAGCTGGCACTTGAGAGCCGTGCGGTACCGAATATTGTCTACAATCCGGAAGAAGGGACTACGTTCTCAGAACGTATCGATCTGGAAGGCAACCCGTCGCCTATGGACACATGGACCACCTATGAGCTCACCTACCTCGATGAAGAGGGTAAGGAGCAAATGATGACCTTACCGGTCACAACGGCTGACTGGGCTCTCGGTGAGGCACGCTTCCGTCGTCATTACAGACCCGCCGGGGATGAAGACGACCTGCTGGTGTTCCATGAATACATCGAACTGGAAAAAGAAGAGCGTGAAGACGTAACACCATTTATTTACACGGTCGATGCCAAACGACAATTGAGCAAGGTCGTCGTTTCCGAAGAAATTGCAACACTTGCAGATGAACGTCTGCGGCACTGGGCGCAGCTGAAAGAAATGGCCGGTGTGGACGTATCCGAGAATATGCGTGACACGGTTTCTGAAGCGCTTGAAGAGGAAGTGGATGCGCGTATCGCTGCAGTCACTGCCGAATATGAAGCCAAGATCGCCAAGCTGACAACCCAGTACCCCTTGTTGATTGCAAGGCGTCTGGCGGAAGGCCTGTTGAAAAGTAATGCGGAAAAGACAGTCGCTGAACTGCTTGAAAAAGCAGAAAGCTGGGGCGGTCCTGCCGTCCAGGCACCGGCTGATTTCAGTATTCCAAGTCCCGCACCAGCTGCCCCCGCAGACGCAGGAGCACCCGCGGCCGCAGCAGCACCGGCAGCAGCACCTGCAGCGGTAGCCGAAGCTGACGAAGACGATTTCATGGGCAATGAGCCCTATATCGACACCATTCGTTGCACCTCCTGTGACGATTGCCTGAAGATTAATCCAAAAGTATTCGTCTACAACGACGACCAGCAGGCCGAGATTGGCGACGCAAAGGCGGGAACCTTCAAGCAACTGGTAATGGCAGCAGAAGCCTGTCCGGCAGAGTGCATTCACCCGGGTGATCCGTTGAATCCAAAAGAGAAAGGCCTGGATAAGCTGATCAAACGCGCCGAGCCATTTAACTGAGCGCCGACCCGGATATATATGCAATGAAAGGAATGCTGAGTTTCAAGCACGGGGTGCACCCGCCGGAACACAAGGAGATCACAGCGGGGATTGCCTCGAAGCGGTTTCCGTTCCCCTCGGAGGTCATACTGCCCCTGTCACAGCACATCGGCACGCCGGCAAAAGCATTGGTGCATCCCGGCGATCATGTGGAAAGGGGTGACGTTATTGCCCAGGCTGAAGGCTTTATCTCCTCGACCGTGCATGCCACTGCTGCCGGAACCGTCAGGTCGATAGAACTCTGGCCGCATCCCAACGGCACCATGCAACGGTCGATCCGCATTACCGTGGACCCGAACTCCACGCAAATGCGCCGTCCGCGCAGCATACCGCGCTGGCAGGATGTCAAGGATGTTGACCTCTCCAAGGAGATCGCCAAGGCCGGAATCGTCGGGCTTGGCGGGGCGGCCTTTCCGTCACATGTCAAGCTCAATCCGCCCAAGGACCAGCCCGTCGAGTTATTGATCATCAACGCCTGCGAGTGTGAGCCTTACCTGACATCCGATCACCGCGTCATGCTGGAACAGCCGGACATGGTTTACGAGGGTATTCGTATCGGTCTCAAGGCGCTGGGGATAACCCGTGCCGTGATCGGTATCGAGGGTAACAAGCCCGATGCCATCGAGATGATGCGCAAGACCAAACCCGATGACATGGATGTCGAGATCGTGGTTCTACGCACCAAGTATCCACAGGGTGCTGAAAAGATGCTGATCAAGGCGGTGATGGACCGTGAAGTTCCATCGGGTGCGCTGCCGAGTGCAATCGGGGCGATGGTGCAGAACGTTGCGACCGCGGCCAACATAGCGGCCGTGTTCAAGACCGGCCACCCCCTGATTGAACGCATTATCACCGTGACCGGCCGTGGCATCAGAAAACCCGGCAACTGGAGAATACCATTCGGCACGAAACTCCGCGACGTCATCGAACATTGCGGTGGTCTGACCGAGGATGCGGCAGAAATTGTATTTGGCGGCCCGATGATGGGCCAGAGCCAGGCTAACCTGGACGTTCCGGTGCTTAAAGCGACCGGCGGCATCCTGATCCTCACCAATGATGAGTGCAAGCGGCAGGACATCATGCCCTGCATCAAGTGCGGCAAGTGTGTCGAGGCCTGTCCCGTTTTCCTGAACCCACAACTGATGGGAGCATTGGCGAAGGCTGAACGTTACGAGGAACTGGTCGAGGAAGCCCACCTGAATGATTGCATGCTGTGCGGTTCCTGTTCGTTCGTCTGCCCATCCAATATCCCTTTGTCCCAGTGGTTTGCAATGTCCAAATCCCAAATGAGAAAACTGGTCACATCATGACTGATAGTACGCAAGTGAAGATTACGGCGTCACCGCACGTCCGATCAGCCGAATCCACCGTGCAAATCATGTGGTCGGTCGTGATCAGCCTGGTCCCGGTGCTCGCGGCATCGATCTTTTTCTTCGGTCCGAGCGCGATCCTGGTCATCGGTGCCAGCGTCGCGGGATGCTTGTTGACGGAACGCCTGTTCGGTTCCAATCCCGGCTCGGTCGCCGATGGCTCGGCCGTCATCACCGGTTTGCTGCTGGGTTTGTCGCTGCCGCCGGGATTCCCGATGTGGATGGCCTTTTTGGGTGGGTTCTTCGGCGTGGCCTTTGGCAAACTCATTTTTGGCGGCCTGGGTCAGAACATATTCAACCCGGCGCTTGTCGGGCGTGCCTTTTTACAGGCGGCTTTCCCCGTGGCGATAACTACCTGGCCTGCCAGGGCCGGTAACTGGTGGACTCTGCAAGGCGATAACCTGGCCCTGCCATTTATGACACCGGTGGTTGACACCGCAACCGCGGCCACGCCGCTTGGCAACCTGAAGTTCGCAGACGAACCGGTGGTAACGCCAATTTTCGACCTGTTTTTTGGAACCACGAGCGGTTCACTGGGGGAGACCTCGGCACTGTTCATTCTGATCGGCGGTCTCTACCTGGCGTATCGCGGACACCTCAACTGGCATATCCCGCTCAGTATTTTCGTGTCTGCTTTTGCTGTTTCAGGAATCTTCTACGCGATCGGGATTTCACAGTTTCCGCCGTTTTTCATGCTCTTTTCCGGCAGTATCATGTTCGGCGCGTTTTACTTCGCCACCGACATGGTGACTTCGCCGGTAACCAATAAGGGTTGCTGGCTATATGGCTTCGGAATCGGCTTTCTCGTAGTCATCATCCGGATCTGGGGCGGCCTTCCGGAAGGCGTCATGTACGCCATCCTGCTGATGAATGCCATGGTTCCGTTCATTAATCGCGCGACACAGCCGCGCCTGTTTGGAACCTCCGGCAAGAAGAAAAAGAAGGAGGCCGCGTCATGAACGACAAGAATATCAAGATCGATCTCGTCGATGATGCTGACAATAACGCCGAACCCGGCCAGGAAGTACCGTTAAAGGAATCTGTCTCGACATTTCGCCTGGTGGCTACCCTCGCCGTCGCAGGTGCGCTGGCCGGGCTGTTGATCGTTATGGTCAACCTTCACACCAAACCAATCATCGATAAATACAAGGCCGAGCAACTAGCGTTGGCGGTCTATGAAGTGATACCCGGTACAGACTACTACAGAACTTTTTACCTGGTTGATTCCAGCCTGTCCCCCGAACTTCCCGAGGGTGCGAAGGAAAGCGAGTATAAGCGAGTTTATGTTGGTTACGACGCCGACAATAAACTCAATGGCGTGGCCATGTCACGGGGTGAATCCGGCTACCAGGACATCATCCTGATCATCTTCGGATATAGCCCGAATACCGGCAGCATAATGGGTATGAAGGTACTGGACAGCAAGGAAACGCCGGGGCTGGGTGACAAGATATTTAAGGACATGGCGTACGTTGGCCAGTTCTTTGCCAATCCCGCTACGCCGCTGATTCCCGTTAAACCGGGTGCGGGTAAAGGCCTGCCCGGTGAAATCGACACCATCACCGGCGCGACCATTTCCTCGAAGAAACTAATTGAAATCATCAACCATGCGCTGGAAGAGTGGCAACCCTATTTCGACCAGGGGCTCCCGCAAACTTCTGTAAACCCTGCGGCTGGCGAGGTGACCCCATGAGAAAGACAACCCCATCTCACGACTTTATTCGCGGTATCTGGAATGAGAATCCCGTGCTTATCCAGATGCTGGGCCTGTGCCCTGCGCTGGCCGTGACCAATAGTGTCGTCAACGCGCTGGCCATGAGCGCAGCGACGTTTTTCGTCATTTGCTGTTCCAGCGTTCTGATCTCAACCTGCAAGCGGTTTATTCCTCACGAAGTGCGCATTTCGGCTTACATACTGGTCATCGCGACGTTTGTGACGCTGGCCGATATGCTGTTACAGGCTTATGCTCCCGTGCAGCATAAAGCACTGGGCGCCTTCATCGCCCTGATCGTTGTGAACTGCATGATTCTCGGCCGGCAAGAAGCGTTTTCGGCCAAGAACAACGTGTTCCGTTCGCTGCTCGACGCGGTTGGGACGGGTATCGGTTTCACCATCGCCCTGGTGATGATGGGCGGTTTTCGTGAAATCCTGGGAGTCGGCGCCTTCTTGGGATTTCCCCTGTTCGGTCCGAACTTCGAGCCCTGGGTGATCATGGTTTTGCCAGCCGGCGGCTTCCTGACACTGGGCTTCATCCTGCTGGCGATGGGCTATTTTGAGCAACGCAAGAAAACCAGGGCAGAGGCTGCAGCGGAGGCGTCATCATGAGTGACCAGGGGCTGTTTTCCATCTTTTTTTCCGCCATGGTGGTGAATAACTTCACGCTGGCCATGTTTCTGGGTTTATGCCCGTTTATGGGGGTTTCAGCCAGGGTCGAAACCGCGCTGCGGATGGGTCTTGCAAATATTTTCGTGCTGGTGCTGACATCCACCAGCGCCTGGGTGCTGAATACCTACATCCTGGAGACGGTCCCCTACCTGCGAATCATTTCATTCATTATCGTGGTTGCATCGCTGGTACAGATCGTCGAAATGGTGGTCAAAAAGCTCTCGCCGGTCCTGTTCAGGCAACTGGGTATCTTCCTGCCATTGATGACCACCAACTGCGCCATCTTTGGCCTGGCAATCTTCCAGACCAACCGCGGCTACGGCTTTTTCCAGGGCATTACCTTTGCTGTCGGCGCCGGCCTTGGCCTGACGCTTGCCCTGGTCCTGATGGCATCGATCCGTGAATCGGTGGAGTTTTCCGATGTGCCGAATATTGCCAAAGGTACCGCCCTGGTGTTGATCATTGCCGGAACGCTTTCTATGGCATTCATGGGATTTGCGGGGCTATCATAGAAGACATGGAAGATTACATTGCACCATTAATTCTCTTCATTGTGCTGTTTGTCGGCTTCGGCCTCGCCAACCGCGGCAAGCAGCGCTCCCGTGGCTGTTCCGGTTGCACGGAAACGGGTTGCGATGATAAGACCGAATGCTCCAGCAGGGAAAACCCCGGACATCTTTAGATCGAGCCGCAGCGGCCATGCCCGTGATCATCTCGCATACTTCGTGTTTTTAAAGCGAACCCGTATTTCGTTACTGCTCCTGGGCGCCATTTTCCTGTTAGGCCTGTCCGCGTGCCAACGTGACCAGGAACAGAGCGCACAGCTATTCGTGTTCGGAACCATCGTTGAACTGAAACTCTGGGGAGCATCACAGGAGGACGCCGGTAACGCCTTTGCAGAAATCCAGCAAATGTTCCAGGGCATGCATCGTGACTGGCACGCCTGGGAGCCGGGCCGACTGACGGAGATCAACAGGGCCTTTACTGAAGGCCGCACCGCTACAGCCGATGCGGATATTGTCGAGATGGTGCGTCAATCCCAGCTACTCGAGAGCCAAACCGGTGGACGGTTCAACGCGGCCATCGGTGGGTTGATCCGCCTATGGGGTTTCCACACCTCCGATTACCCGATCGAGGGCCCTCCCCCTACCCGGGCGCAAATCAGCGAGATACTCGCGCTCAATCCGACCAGTCATGACATACGGATCGACGGACTGGAAATGTCTTCCGGCAACCCGGCTGTGCAACTGGATTTTGGCGGTATTGCCAAAGGCTATGCCGTCGATCTGACCATTGCCCGCTTGCGCGAACTGGGGATCGACAACGCCATCGTCAATGCCGGTGGCGACCTGCGCGCCATTGGCACGCATGGCGACCGTCCCTGGCGGGTCGCGGTCAGACAACCCGGCGGCGGCAACATCGGTTCGATCCAGGTGCGTGGCGATGAATCCATCTTCACCTCGGGCAACTATGAACGCTTCCGCCAGGATCAACTCGAGCGTTATCCGCACATCCTCGATCCCGTGACCGGTTGGCCCGCAAAAGACATTGCATCCGTCACAATCATCGCTGCCGACGGAATTACGGCGGATGCTGCCGCCACGGCGATGGTCGTCGCAGGCCTTGATGGCTGGCCCGAGGTGGCCCGCGCATTGAAGCTGGAACAAGTGGCGGTCGTCGATGAGTCCGGAACGGTCTTCCTGACACCCGCGATGGAACAAAGAATAGAGTTTTCAGAAGACGTTGATACGGTGATTGTCAAGCTTCAATAACCGGCTTTTCCCCGTTCTGCAAGCACTGCAAAGCCAGTTCCACCCGTCACGCCGAGCGCGGCGCTCACCCTTGTATTCGGAGCCGGGCAAGTTTCGCCACACGGCCGGTCGGCTCTCACTGGAGTTGGTCTGTGCCAGTATTACACCCGTGTTAATATCTGCTCCATTCAACTCGCAGGGCTTTTGTCAATGATCATAGATATTCGCTGCCGCTATATCACCCGGGACGCCGCAAAATATTTTGATCAATTGCAATCGACAGAAATCCATGCGACACCCGAGTCGTTCATAGCCTGGCTGGACAAGCAAGGCATCGATGTCGCACTTTCACCAACCGCCGCCAGCCTCGGTTTGAAACTGGGGCGCTGGGACCTTGCTGCCAGGGCCATAGATAACGCCGGTCAAGCTGATATGCAACGCCAATTTCCGGAGCGGTTTGTCGGGGTAGCGGCCATTGACCCGGGCAACGAAGTGCATGACGGATTGCAGGAACTGGAGTACTGCGTGAAAGACCTTGGGCTCAGGGTTGCGTCGATTGAGCCGGGCCGCAAGCCGATGTTGGCAGAAAACGTGGCCGACCAAAGGCTTTATGACTTTTATCAACTGGCAGACGAACTGGACGTGGCTGTCATTCTCCAGACCTCGGGCCTGAAAGGTGGCGTATCCATCGATCACGCGCACCCACGCTGGGTCGACCGGGTAGCGCATGACTTTCCCGGCCTGCGTCTCATCTGCGCCCACGGTTGCGTACCCTATTTCCGTGAACTGGCGCTGGTCACCCGCCGCAGACCCAATGTGTATGCTTCACCGGACCTGTATACCTTCCTCGATTTCAGTGCCTGTCAGTGGATTCAGCCGGGTCAGCTGATATTTGCCAGCGGCTATCCGTTTGTACCCGTGGAACGGGTCAAAAAGACCTATCTTTCCGCTCCCTGGGCGGGCAGCCACAAGCTGGACGATATCATGTACCGGAACGCCATTCGCGGCCTCAAGCTTGACATTGATCCTTTCTTTGCGAACAAACTCGATTCAGCGCCAGTTTTCAATCGCATCAAAGGACGTTGCTGATGTTAAACGGTTCCATGGTGAAAGTTTGTTTATCGCCCGCGACAATGCAGGTACTAAATGACTAGTACGCCCGCACCTTTGATCGCGTCGGTTTTCAGTGCCAGCAGGGCCTCGTTGGCTGATTTCAATGGAAAAACCTGGGTATGGGTCTTCACATTGGCTTCAACAGCCTCTGCGAGGAACTGACGGCCATCGGCCCGGGTGTTGTTGGCTACCGAGCGCACCACCTTTTCCCAGTAGATAGCCTGGTAGGGAAATTCAGAAATCGGACTCATGTGGATGCCACCGAGCACCAGGCGGCCGTCGCGATCCAATGCTTTAAGCGCTGCCGGGATTATTTCACCTGCGGGTGCGAAAACGATAGAGGCGTCAAGTAACACGGGGGGCGATGCAAAGGTATCACCGACCCACTCTGCCCCCAACTCCTCTGCGAGCTTCTGGTGGCGTGCGTGGTCCCGTGTGAAGACGTAGACGTCCGCCCCTCGAAACCTGGCGATCTGGATAGCCAGGTGACCCGCTGCGCCGAAGCCGTAAATGCCCAGCCTGGCGCCAGCCCAGTCTTCAAGTCCGCACTGGCGCAGGCAACGGTAACCAATGATACCGGCGCACAACAGGGGTGCCGCATCAATATCGGAAAGCCCGCCGGGGAGATTGTATACAAAGTCCGCCGGTGCGCTCAGATACTCGGCAAACCCGCCGTGCCTGGTCCAACCGGTAAATTCGGGATTCTCACACAGGTTCTCGCGTCCGGATGAACAAAAGCGGCAGGTGCTGCAGGTTTCGTGCAACCAGGCCACACCGACTCTCTGACCCTTGCGGAACAGAGACCCCTCCGGCGCCGTCTCGATCGTTCCAACCACCTGGTGACCGGGAATAACCGGCAGTTTATACCTGGCGGCATTGAGTTCGCCCTCCACCACGTGTAAATCCGTTCGGCAGATGCCGCAGGCCCTGACCTTGATGAGCACTTCTCCGGCAGCAGCTACCGGCTTGCTCAGGCGACTCAACTTGAGCGGTTTTTCCGTTATTGGCTTACATTCATGCAATACCTGTGCATACATGCGGGCATACCCCTTTCTCAAACCTGTCAGACAAGTTCAAATTCACGTTTTAGTTGCGCCTCGATCTTGTCCAGGCTCTGGCCAATCAGGTCTTTTGGCATTTCCCTGATCACAGTCTTGGCCAATCCGCTTGTCATGGTTTTGCGTATGACACCCAGAACCGCGGGAGCGGCTAAAACCACCAGTTCATCAAAATCCCGCCGCTGATGAGCGGCTTCCAGGCGCCCGACTATCTCTTTCACGAAACGACGGCGAATCTCCACTTTTACGGCGGTATCCGGTTCCATCATGTGGCGGGCATTGCCGGTCCGGTCGTGCACCCTGCCCGGCGCATCGGAGATGAGGTCTCGTGCATGGGCTGCGCCTTCCTCGTTGATTAAGGCACCCGTAGGGACGAGTTTTCCAGGAAGCCGCTTGCAAGCGTAAAATTGCGCCTCGGCCTGGTTGGCAACCAATACCCAGATTTTATTCATACCTTATCCTCCTGTTATCTGTTACTCACTCCGCGGTGTCTGGCAGAGCATTGTCTTTTACCTGTTTTGTCACAGTTCCAGGACCTCTCCCCGGTGCGCGATGTGCACCGGTGCTGACAACTCCCTTTGCAGGCATGTGGAAAGGCCCTTCATGGCGCGTTCCTCGCCGTGCACCAGGCTCACCGGAGGGTGGCCTGCAAAATTGCTGTACCAGGATTTCAATGCATCCTGATCTGCATGGGCCGACAGGCCGCCGATGGTGTGAACCCTGGCCGCCACGCGAATTTTTTCGCCCCACAGGTGAATATGCTTCGCCCCGTCGACAATGGCGCGGCCGGGCGTACCCCTGGCCTGGAAGCCGGTGAAAATGATCTGGCAGTCGCTGCGCCAGAGATTATGCTTCAGGTGATGCCGGATGCGGCCGCCGGTGCACATACCACTGGCGGCAATAATCAGGGCGCCGCGCTGAATCCGGTTGATCGCCATGGATTGTTCGGGCGTCTCCGAGATGTTCAAATTCGGCAGTAAAGGCGTTTTACTGTTCTGGCGCCACAACTCCGCTGCCTCGGCATCAAACAAATCGGTGTTCTGCATAAAAATTCGGGTGGCCTCTATCGCCATCGGACTATCCAGGAAAATTTGCCAGCGATCCAGGCCCCATTCTTTATGATATTTCGCAAACAGAAAAAGAATCTCCTGCGTGCGCCCGACCGCAAAAGACGGGATCAGGATATTGCCCCTGCTGCCGGTCGCTTCGTTGAGCACCGTATGCATTTCGTCATAGGTCTCGTCCCAGGACTGGTGCAAACGGTCGCCATAGGTGCTTTCCATGATCACCCTGTCGGCATGCCGGATCTGTTCCGGGTCCTCCAGCACCGGCATACCCGAACGGCCCAGGTCGCCGCTGAAAACCAGCTTGCGGGATTCGTTATCATCCTGCAGCCATAATTCCACGATGGAGGAGCCGAGAATGTGTCCCGCGTCAGACAGGCGCAGCGTAACGCCGGGCAATATTTGCTGTTTGTCTCTGTAAACCAGTGGCCTGAACTGGCGCATCGCAAACTCTGCGTCCTGGACTGTAAACAGTGGCTCTACCGGTTTCAGTCCCTTGCGCGCCCGCTTGCGGTTTTCCCACTCAGCGTCCTTTTCACTCAGGTAACCGGCGTCTTTCAACATGACCCGGCATAGGTCACGACAGGCCTTATGGGTAAAAATGGGCCCGCGAAACCCCGATTTGACTAACAACGGCAAGCGCCCGGAA
>JABDPJ010000213.1 GCA_013042835.1 Lysobacterales bacterium | reverse complement strand
ACGGTCAGCAGCGTGGCGTTTGCCGATTCGCATGAAACCGCCGGCAAAGCCGCCCGGAGCTTGCGCTGGGGCATTGTCGGTACGGGCGGCATCGCCAACAGCATGGCGCCAATGATCCAACAGGCAGATTTTGCGGAGCTTGCAGCGGTATCCAGCCGAAAAATGGCTTCGGCGGAGAAATTCGCAGCAAAACACAACGTGCCCAAAGCCTTCGACTCCTGGGCGGAGATGTGCAAGTGGGATGGCGTGGATGCGATCTACGTGGCGACACCCACCAGTGTCAGGGAAGAAATCTGCATCGCCGCAGCCAATCATGGCAAACACGTCCTGGGTGAAAAACCCTTCGCCAACCTGGCCTCTGTTAAACGCATCACTGCTGCCTGTGCCAAAAACGGCGTGGGCTTTATGGATGGCACGCACTTTGTCCACCACCCGCGCTCCCGGCAGATCAAGTCTGTCACGCAGGATACGGTTGGCTGGCCCTGGTCGATTGCGTCCGCGTTTCAGTTCAGCCTCACCGACAAGGGCAATATCCGCTTTAATCCTGAACTCGAACCTTATGGGGCCATCGGCGATGCGGGTTGGTACAACATGAAAGCCGCCGTTGAATTTTCATCGCCCGGCATTGAACCGGAAACGGTCGAAGCCTTCCTGCGCCGCGATGAAGCAACCGGCGCCGCGGTCAGCGGCAGTGGTGTAATCGTTTTCAGCGACGGTTCAACGACCACCTGGAACTGTGGTTTTGAGTCCGGCGCGGGAATTATGGATTTAAGGATCTCCGGCGCCAAGGGTGTGATTAAGCTGGACGATTTCCTCGGCGCAAGGCCAGCCAACCAGCCCGCCGACTTCGAATACCGGCAGGGCTGGAATGGTACGCAGCAGGTCGAAGTGCCCTCGCCCAAGCGTGGCGCGGCACTCATGTTCGAAGATTTTGCTCACATGGTCGGCAACCCGGAGTTGCTTGCAGCGAGCATCCGCTCAACCGAGCGGACGCAGGAGTGGCTGGACGCCATCTGGAACAGCGCCCTTGGAAATGAGCGGAAGACATCGTAAAAGAGGGCAAACGCAAGCGCCCGGTTAGGGGTGACAGGTTTTTTCAAATGACTTGATCATGGCATCCGCGTCACTGGCCTCGTCAAAAAACCTGCCCAGGTATTTCACTCGTTTGGCCTTGTCCTTATCGGTCAGGAAAGGCAGCCCCCAAATCACACCCAGGATGTCTTCCTGTCTGGATACAACCTTATCCAGGGCGCCGCGAAGAACGTCCCTGTCGGTACAGAACCCGCGGTACAGGCGCTGCTGGACTGATCTTATGCTCAGTGACGGGTCGGGGTGCGCGTATTTCGCATTGACAATTCCAGCCAGGTCGAAATCAAAAGGCACGAGATTTCGCTTCGAATCAATCGCTACCAGGACAATATTGTGGCAACAACTGTCATCCGATTCGGCCTTGACCAGTGACCAGTCCGTATTGCCGACCAGGTACTGGAAGATGTAAACCAGCGCGGCCTGCTCCGGGTCCAGGGACTTGAGTGTAACGGCGGCAACCTCGGAACGCTCCCCCTGCAGGCGCTGAACCAGTTGCTTTTCCGGCTCGATCAGAAATCCGTACTGGCCGTCCGGATTGTCCCTGCTACCGTCGGTATCGACATACGAAACATGCACCAGCCGAACCCGGAAGCTGACATCTGTAAGCAGGGTAAATATCCGGTAGGCGGCATACTCTTCGAGCACATCCTGTTGCGAGCGCTTGCCCTTGCGGCACTGAGTTACCAGCTTGAGTTTGTCCTGTCCTTCAAAGACAGTACCGACGTTCTCCATCTTCCTGAAGTTGAACCGCAACGGCGGGAAGGTGCAAACCCTCATGCGGCTGTTACCCCTTGTCCTCACCTTCAATGCCAGCTGCGTACCATCCACCTGCAGCTGGAAAGGCTTCTCTTCACGGGCTTCCTTGTTATCTATCAAGGTTGAGAGCGGTCCTTTCAGCTCGATCTTCAACGGCTGATCGTCATCAAAAAGCGGCGTAGCCTGGACCGGGCCAGCGATGCCCGCGAGGCAGAACAGCAGTATTAAGTACCGGCAATGAACCATGCCATCAACTTAGCATAAGTTGATGGGGAATTAACTCTGACCCCGGGGTTTTCAAAGCGTGGAAAATTGGTGGGTCAGACGTTATAGGTTGTCGATACCGTGTCGCCGCCTTCGCCGGTCCAATTGGTATGGAAGTACTCGCCCGCCGGCTTGTCGAGACGCTCGTACGTGTGCGCACCGAAATAGTCGCGTTGGGCCTGCAGCAGGTTCGCGGGCAGCACGGCGCTGCGGTAACCATCGTAATAAGCCAGCGCGGAGCTGAAAGCCGGTACCGGCACACCATGTTCCACCGCACAGGCGATCACCTTGCGCCACGCCAGGTGGCTGTTTTCGATAGCGGTCCTGAAATAGTCATCCAACAACAGGTTTTGCAAACCGGGGTCGTTGTCGTATGCCTCCTTGATGTTACCCAAAAACTGCGCCCGGATAATGCAACCGCCGCGCCACATCAGCGCGATCTCACCGTAATTCAGGTCCCAGCCATATTCGTCCGCAGCCGCCCGCATCAATTGATAACCCTGCGCGTATGAACAGATCTTGGATGCGAACAGGGCCTTGCGGAGTTGCTCGAGGAAAGCCGCCCTGTCAGCCGAAAATTTCTTTGCGGGTCCTGCCAGTGTTTTGGCTGCGACGAGCCGCTCGTCCTTGATCGCGCTCATGGCACGCGCAAAGACGGCCTCCGCGATGGTCTGTGCCGGTACGCCCAGGTCGAGGGCGGAAAGAGAGGTCCAGCGGCCGGTGCCTTTCTGACCAGCCTTGTCCATGATGACATCGACCATCGGCAAACCTGTCTCATCATCTGTCTTGGCCAGGATGTCGCGGGTGATTTCAATCAGGTAACTGTCCAACTCACCCTTGTTCCACTCACCGAACACGGTCGAAATTTCAGCAGGCGGCATACCCAGCACGTTGCGCATCAAGGCATAGGCCTCGCAGATCATCTGCATGTCACCGTACTCGATACCGTTGTGCACCATTTTTACGTAATGGCCGGCGCCATCGTTACCCAGCCACTCGCAGCACGGTGCACCATCGTCCACCTTGGCCGCGATTGACTGAAAAATCCCCTTGACGTGAGGCCAGGCCGCCTTTGAGCCGCCGGGCATGATTGAAGGCCCGTTCAGGGCCCCTTCCTCACCCCCGGAAACGCCCGTTCCGACATAAAGAAAACCCTTGCTTTCCACGTAAGCCGTACGTCGAATGGTGTCGGGAAAATGCGAGTTACCGCCGTCGATGATAATGTCTCCTGGTTCAAGCAATGGGATAACAGATTCGATAATTGCATCAACTGCCGCACCTGCTTTTACCAGCAGGAAGACCTTGCGGGGACGCTCCAGGTTGGCGACCAACTCTTCGATGCTATGACAGCCAATGATGCTTTTTCCTTTCGCCCGGCCATCAATGAACCTGTCGACCTTGCTGACAGTGCGATTGAATACGGCAACCTTATAGCCGTGATTCGCCATGTTCAGAACAAGGTTTTCACCCATTACCGCCAGGCCAACAAGGCCAATGTCTGCGTGTGACATTATTTTTTCCTCTGTATACAGAATTTATGCTGCGCTAACGCGCAGACCTCAGGCGCTTCGCCGAGGCAGGCTGATGCGCGACGGCCCTACCAATGAATACCCCGCATCAGGCTGGCGAAGGCCAACTGCTCCTGTGACGCCTCTTCCTGGTCCTCGGAGATACCCTTGGCAGCCGATGATTCCGGGAACATGCGGAAGGCGCTGTTCATAACGATTTCCGCAATCTTCGGTGCAACCGCATGCAGGGTCTGCGCGAAGACACCGAGGCGCGTGGCAATGCGCTGCGGCCGGTAAATGACCGCCTGCTTGATAAACTCGGCAGCCTCGTCTGGCGTGATGGTCGGTACATTGTCGTACATCTTGGTCGGCGCAATCATCGGTGTGCGCACGAGCGGCATATTGATTGTCGTGAACGCAATGCCGGTATCACTATATTCAGACGCAGCGCAGCGTGAGAACGCGTCCAGCGCTGCTTTCGATGCAACGTAAGCTGAAAAGCGCGGCGAGTTAGTGAGTACACCGATGGACGAGATGTTTATCACCTGCCCGGTTCTGCGCTTGGTCATCGAGGGCAAGGCCCGCAGGATGAGCCGTAAACTGCCAAAGTAATTCAGCTGCATGGTGCGTTCAAAATCGTGAAACCGGTCGTAGGAAAGCGCGATTGAGCGGCGGATAGAACGCCCCGCATTATTAACCAGGACGTCGATTCCGCCGTGCTCTTTGACAATCTTGTCAATCAGGCCGTCGCAGGCATCAAGGTCGGAAACATCACAGGGGTAAGACCAGGCCTGGCCCTCTTCCTTCTTGATTTCTTCCAGCGTGTCCTTGAGCTTATCCAAGCCGCGCGCCACCAGCATGACCTTGGCACCGGCACGCGCCATCATCATGGCGACGGCATGTCCGATACCGGAAGACGCGCCGGTGACGACCACAACCTTGCCACGCACATGGCCGCGCAGGCTGCGATCAATGAACAGCTCCGGATCAAGGTGCCTCTCCCAGTAATCCCACAGGCGCCAGGCATAATCATCCAGCCTGGGTACGCTGATACCACTGCCCTTTAACGCTTTCTGGGTCTCACGGTTATCGAACTTGGTGGGGTAATTGACGAACTTCATTATGTCCGGCGGCAAACCCAGGTCCTTCATGACCTGGTTCGAGATTCTGCGAATGGGAGGCAACATGCGTAAACCGGATTTGACGGCCGCGGGGATGTAGTTGAATATCCGCGCATCGATCCGCATGGTCATTTCCGGCGCGTGCGCCGCCCGGGCAAACAGGTTGAGTACCTCGCCAATGCGCTTGGGCTTGGGATCGGTGAGGTGGAAACAGCGGCGGTCCAGGCCCGCTTTGTGCGCGATGAATATCGTCGCGTCCACCACGTAATCGACCGGCACGATATTGATTCGGCCACCTTCGATACCAAGGGTCGGCATCCAGGAGGGGATCATCTTGCGCATTTTCTGGATCAGTTTGAAGAAATAGTAGGGACCATCGATCTTGTCGATGACGCCGGTCTCGGAATGCCCGACCACAATACCCGGCCGGTAGATGCGCCACGGCATGGAGCACTCGCGCCGCACCACGGCCTCGGAATCGTGCTTGGTGCGAAAGTAGGCGTTGTCGAGGCCGTGCGCCTCTTCGAACATGTCTTCGCGGAAGACACCGGGATACAGGCCGGCCGCGGCAATCGAGCTCATGTGGTGAAAACGCTTCACCTTAACGGATTCGGCAAACTTGACGGCATTGGTCGTGCCATCCACGTTGACCTTGACCTGGCTTTCGGCATCAGCCATCAGGTCATAAACCGCGGCGAGGTGGAAAAAGTGGTCAATCGTGCCTTCCAGTTCACGCCGCTTTTTTGCAGGCACACCCAAAAAGCTTTTCGTCAGGTCACCGGTGACTGGCGTGACGCGCTTGGCGGCGACGCCCAATTCCTTTTTCAGGCTCTCGAATTTTTTCTTCGACTCCTTCCGGATAAGGACATAAATATGGACTTTCTTCTTTTTGCGCAGTAATTCAGATATCAGGTTATGGCCAATAAAGCCGGTTCCGCCTGTAATAAAATAATTCATTGTTGTCCTCCGGTCCCTTCAAGCAGTTTTGTTCTGGTCAAGCCTTATAATCTTATCAGAATAATTAAGACTTCCCATGCTGTTACAATTCGTCCATGAAAATATTCTTGAGGCACTAGGGAGATTTTACCGATGACAGAGATCAAATCAGCGTTTGAGAAAGCGGCCGCAGCGGCCAAGTCACTGCCGGCGCGACCGGACAACGACACGATGCTGCAACTTTATGCCCTTTTTAAACAGGGGTCTGCAGGGGATGTCAGTGGTGACAAACCCGGTTTCTTTGATTTTGTCGCTACGGCGAAATACGAGGCATGGGAAGGCTTGCAAGGCCTGTCGCAGGACGATGCGATGCAGCAGTATACCGACCTGGTGCGCAAGCTGGGCGGCGAAGTTGACTAGCAGCCGGCGAAAGTAGCAAAACATGGCGCGCCGGGATACACGCGAGTTGGTGCTGGCCACCAGCCTTGTGCTGTTCAACGAATACGGCGAGCCCAACGTCAGCACCAACCATATCGCCGACGAGGCGGATATCAGCCCCGGCAACCTCTACTACCATTTTCGCAGCAAGGACGATATCGCGCTGGAGCTTTTCAAGCGTTACCTGCTGCTCGTACAGCCACTGCTGGAACTCGATGAAGATTCCACGGCCGAGGCGGAAGACCTGTGGCTGCGGCTGCACCTGATATTTGAAGCCATGGGCAGGTTCCGCTTCCTGTTTCGCGATCTTTCCGACCTTTACGGGCGCATCAAGAACCTGCAGCGGGCCATGAACGGCCTGCTCGGCAGGCAGCGCGCCGCACTGCTGAAACTGCTGGTGGGCCTGAAAAAAAACGGGGTCATGGACATCAGTCAGCACGATGCCGAGGTGCTGGCCGATAACATCCTGCTGGTCATGACCTACTGGATTCCTTTCGCCGAGGTCAGGGGCGACCCGGGCCTGGCCGATGGCAAGGTACTGTCAGAATCGGTTGCCCGGGTGCTGCACCTGATCCTGCCGTACCTGCGCGAACCGGAAGCCAGCGAGGTTGAAGCACTGACGCACACTTACCGGCAGGTTTGAATTAACTTTTGCTGAAAGCGGAGAACTTACCACCCTCGCGCGCCAGTTTTTCCAATAACGGCGCCGGCTCCCAATAGCCGAATTCATTGCCCAGCGTTTCACGGTACTGGCAAATCTGCGTGTAGATTTTTTCAGCGCCGACCGCATCGGCATAGAACATCGGCCCGCCGCGATATGGCGGAAAGCCATAGCCGTTGACCCAGACTACGTCGATGTCGCTGGCCCGCTGGGCAATGCCTTCGTCGAGTATGCGCGCGCCTTCGTTGATCAACGGATAAACGCAGCGCGTCAATATCTCGTGGTCGCTGATTTCGCGTCGCACGATTCCAAGGCGATCCGCTTCGCTTTCAATCAAGGCCTGGACTTCCGGATCCGGTATCGGCGTGCGTGAGCCCGGCTCGTAACGATAGACACCGGCAGAGGTCTTCTGACCGCAGCGGCCCATGGCGACCAGGCGGTCGGCAACCAGCCCGAAGCGCTCATCAGCCGGGAACATGCCCTTGCGGCGGCGCTCCTCGCGCACCTTGGCGCCCACATCGATGCCGGCGAGATCACCCATGGCAATCGGCCCCATGGGAAAACCGAAGTCGTAGAGTACCTTGTCGATCTGCTCGGGCCTGGCCCCCTCCAGCAGCATGATGCCGGCTTCGCGGATATAACCTTCCAGCATGCGGTTGCCGATGAAACCATGACAGACGCCACTGACGACACCCACTTTGCCGATGCGCTTGGCCAGCTTCATGGCCGTGGCCAGTACATCCGGCGCGGTTTCGGCGCCCCTGACTACCTCGAGCAAGCGCATGATGTTGGCGGGGCTGAAAAAGTGCATGCCGAGCACGTCCTGCGGGCGGCTCGTGGCCCGGGCGATCTCATCGATATCCAGGGTTGAAGTGTTGCTGGCGAGTATGGCGCCCGGTTTGCAAGCGGCATCCAGGCGTTTGAATATGTCTTTTTTCACGGCCATGTTCTCGAACACCGCCTCGATCACGAGGTCGGCGTCCGCCAACTCCGCGTAGTCCGTCACCGGTATAAAAAGCTCCATCAGGGAGTCGAATTGCGCCTCGGTCATGCGGCCTTTTTTGACCCCGCGCATATAGTTGGCACGCACCACCGCCATGCCGCGCTCGATGGCGGCAGTATCGACGTCGACCATGTAAACCAGCATGCCTTTGCTGGCAAAGTTCATGGCGATTCCGCCACCCATGGTGCCGGCGCCGATCATGGCCACGCGGTTGATTTCCCGCAGCGGTGTATCCCGCTCCAGGCCGTCGACTTTGCCAGCCTGCCGCTCGGCAAAGAAGATATGCCTGAGTGCCGCTGACTCGGGTGAGCGCATGCATCCCATGAACAGATCGCGTTCCTGTTGCATGCCGTCCTGAAAATCGGCGCCGACGGCTGCCTGCACGGCAGCGATGATCCGTTCCGGGGCAAAATAGCCACGGGTCTTGCGGGCATGAAGCGCCCTGAATTCCGTATAGAAGTTTTCCGGGACCGAGGCCGGGTCGATGCGGATGTCTGACAACCTTCGTGGCGGCTTGCTTTCATCCAGCAGCTTTTCCGCATATTCAAGGGCCTGGACTAACAGGTCGCCGTTGACGACGTGGTCAACAGCACCCATCTGTTCGGCCTCCTCCGCCGTCACGGGGTCGCCGGACATGATCATGGGAAGGGCGGTCTGAACGCCGACCAGGCGCGGTAAGCGCTGCGTACCACCGGCACCCGGCAGCAAACCCAGCTTGACTTCGGGCAGACCAACCCTGGCGCTCTTGAGTGCAACCCGGTAATGACAGCCCAGCGCAATTTCGAAACCACCGCCGAGCGCAGTGCCATGGATGGCCGCCACCACCGGTTTGGGGCTGGCCTCGAGGGCCGCCACGACGTCGGGCAGGTGCGGGGCCAGCGGCGGGGAGCCGAACTCGCGGATATCCGCGCCGGCGATGAAGGTGCGTCCCGCACAGGTCAAGACGATAGCCCCGACCTTTTCATCAGCAATTGCCGCCTGCAATTTTTCGGTAATTCCCTGGCGCACGGCCTGGGACAGCGCGTTGACCGGCGGCGAATTGATTTCGATCACGGCCACGCGGTCGAGAGTATTCAGGCTGACTACTTCATTCATTGTCCATTCCTCGTAAAAAGCCGGCAATTGAGCTCTATCCGGATTATGTTAGCGCCGCAAAATTCCCTGCGCCATGTTTTAATAGGCCCTGTATGATGCCCGTAAACCAGGAGAGGAACACAAGTGGCTGACAACGGTACATTCAGACGTGAAACGCGGGACTGGCTGGAAGCCAATTGCCCCGAATCCATGCGGCAACCCTACAACTACGAGGCCGATGCCTGCTGGGGCGGCAGAAACTGTAAGTTTCAAAGCGAGGATCAAAAAGCCTGGCTGCAACGCATGGCCTCGAGGGGCTGGACGGTTCCGACCTGGCCGAAGGAATACGGCGGCGGCGGACTGGATCTTGCCCAAGCCAAGATCCTCAAGCAGGAACTGGCCCGTATCAACGCGCGGCCACCCCTGGAGAGTTTTGGCATATCGATGCTGGGCCCGCCGCTGCTCAAGTTCGGCAGCGAAGAACTCAAGCTTCAGCACCTGCCGCCGATAGCCCGTGGCGAAATACGCTGGGCACAAGGCTACAGCGAACCCAATGCAGGCTCGGATCTCGCCAGCCTGCAAATGCGCGCCGATGACATGGGGGATCACTTCATTGTCAATGGCTCCAAGATCTGGACTTCCTACGGGGACAAGGGCGACTGGATGTTTTGCCTCGTGAGAACGGATTTCGAAGCCAAAAAGCACGCAGGCATCACTTTCGTCATGTTTGATATGACCACGGAAGGTGTCTCGACACGTCCCATCAAACTGATCAGCGGCAAATCACCTTTCACCGAGACCTTCCTCGACAACGTTCGGGTTGAAAAGAACCAGGTCATCGGCGAGATCAACGATGGCTGGACGATTGCCAAGTACCTGTTATCCCATGAGCGCGAAATGATCGCCGGCGCCGGCATACTGGCCTCCGGGAGCCTGCCGGTCAGCGAGGTTGCAGCGCGGGCGCTGGGCAGGCAGAACGGGATATTGAGCGAGCCGATGTTGAGGGCGGACATCGCCCGTTTTGAGATCGATGAACGTTGCCTCGCATTAACCATCGAGCGCGCCCGCGACGAGGTCAAAGCGGGTGTCAGCCTGGGTGCGGTCGCTTCGATGTTCAAGTACTACGGCACTGAACTGAACAAGCGCCGGTACGAGTTGCTGATGTCAGTGTCAGGCCAGGAAGCGCTGCAGTGGGAAGGTGGCGAAGACGGACTGGGAGAGTTGCCGAAGAAGTGGTTGCGCACCAAGGGCAATTCCATCGAGGGGGGAACCTCTGAAATCCAATTGAACATCGTGGCCAAGCGAATACTTGGTCTGCCGGGATAAGGACATAAAGATGGCACTCGTATTGAATGAAGAACAACTGATGCTGAAGGACTCGGCGCGCAGCTTTTTGGACAGCCAAGCACCGGTCAGCCACCTCAGAGAATTGCGCGACAGCGAAGACAGGGAAGGCTTTTCCCGCGAATTGTGGGCCGAAATGGCTGACATGGGCTGGCCGGCCATCCTGGTTCCGGAACAGTACGGTGGTCTCGGCTACGGTTACACCGGTATCGGCATCGTGCTGGAAGAAACCGGCCGCAACCTCACACCCAGCCCATTGTTGTGCACCGCGATGGTCGGCGCTGCAGCCATCGTGAAAGCGGGCTCGGATGAACAACGTGAATCACTGTTGCCGGCCGTCGCCGGCGGCCAGCACCTGCTGGCCCTGGCCTGCGATGAAAGCTCGCGGCACGCACCTCACGAAATAACAACCACGGCGGTGAAAGATGGCGAGAGCTATCGTATCAGCGGCCGGAAAATCAACGTCGCCGATGGTCATATAGCCGAGACTTTTATCGTCAGTACGCAAACGGCAAACGGCGTATCACTATTCCTGGTGCCCAAAGATTCAGGCGGCGTGAGCGTTGAACCCTTTCGCCAACTCGACACCCACCACGCCGCAAATGTTGCTTTCGACCAGGTCGTGGTGAACAAAAGCAGCCTGCTGGGCCCCCTGGATGACGGACTCGGGTTGCTTGATTACCTGCTGGACGTCGGGCGCACAGGCGCCAGCGCGGAAATGCTGGGTCTTGCACAGGAGGTATTTTCCCGAACCTTGGACTACCTGAAAGAGCGTAAGCAGTTCGGTGTTCCCATTGGCAGCTTCCAGGCGCTCCAGCACCGCGCAGCGCAACTGTTTGGCGAACTCGAAATGTGTAAATCACTGGTTCTCAAGGCGCTGCAAACCCTTGATGAGGAGCCGGATGGCGACCCGGAACTGGCCAGCCTGACAAAATCAAAGCTAGGTGAAACCGCGCACCTGGCAGCGACAGAAGCCATCCAGATGCATGGCGGTATTGGCATGACCGACGACTTCGATATCGGATTTTTTCTGAAGCGCTGTAAAATACTGGATAATCTCTACGGCGACAGCTTGTACCACCTCGACCGCTTTGCACGACTGCGGGGATACTGATGGTGGCAATAAGTCTGCCCGGCAGCTGTTTGGGGGCTGTTTCGAGACCGGGAATGCAGTTAAATGCAGACAATACGGCGAAACGGGTATAAATTTAGAGTGTCAAAATGACTGGGTTTAAGCGAACAGGTTGAACATGAAGGAAAAATTGCAAAACAACATTGAATTGCTGAGAAAAGAGCTCGCGAAGATCGACGACGCTGAAAGTTTTGCGGAGCATTTTCAGGCCTTGAACACAGCCATTGACAAACTGCAGGAAGATGCTGACCTCGAGCACCGCAGGGAAGCGAATGATCAACTGGATGAGATCGTGACTAACTTCGAGATAGACCATCCCGTCATTCACGGATTGTTACGCAACGTAATGAAGACTCTCGCCGATATCGGCATCTGATACTTTGGCCTGATTACTGCTCCTGCTCCGGGGAGTCCGAGCCTTGCTGACCTGCCGATTGCTTAAACGGGAACAACGTATGCCACCAGCAAGCATAGGCAACCCAGCAGGATTCTGCTGATTGTCAGCAAAAAGAAATGTCGCGGTTCGTCCTTCTGATAGAACTTTCCCTTGCCGGTTAAACCGTAGGTGTAACCGCTACGCAAGTTGTTGGCTGCTGAAATGATCAGTACCAACCCGACGAATACGACTCCGACTTTTAATATCTCCTGGGTGTTCAAGGCAAACCCCTCTTGCTGGCCGAAGACTGAATATTAGCACTGGTTCTGAGCTCGGGTGATTTCAGTAGATATTGGTGTTTAGTGGGATTCGCTCGGTACGTCCGCTGGGGTTGTTGCTGATGTACTGAGGATGGTGCCAAGCTGGTAGGAGGGTAATGGCTTACCAGGACTCGCCACGAGTACATCCCTGTAGGCTCTTTCTCGACTTCCTGTCTCGCAAGGTCCTGGTAAGCCATTACCCTCCCACCAGCGCCTGACGCTGAGCATAACTTTTGCAAACCAGCCGGGAGATGGGTGCCTCGACCCTTAGGAAGAATAAACATGAAAGAAGCCGCTTCCCCAAGCCGGGATGTGGGTATCTCCCCCCTGAGACCTTCAAAAACAGGGACGTTTTTGAAGAGCCTATAGGGACATACTCGTAGCGTGTCTCAGGGGGGAGGTGCCCGCAGCGCGGCGATCGGTTTGCGCTGCGGTTATAGAATTTGAGATTTAGGTGATTGGGGGTTTTTGCGTTGGATTGCTGTGCGCGATTGAGATGCCTCACGCCGCTCCTGCGCTTCCTGCGCCCGCGGCATACCGCACATCCTGTGCATAAAAAAAGGCCGGCGAGGGTGCCGGCCTTAAATTCCCTTTGGAAGGGAATGGTGGGGTAAATTACTTGGCGGCTGCTTTTTTAGCGGCCGCTTTCTTGGTCGTGCGCTTCTTGGTCGTAGCCTTTGGTTTGGTCATTGCGGTGACCTTATTTGACAGGGTCTGGACACGCTCGGACAGTTTGTTGACATCCTCTGCCGTTGGCACACCCAACTGGCCCAGAACGCGTGCTACGCGATCTTCAAAAATGTTTTCGAGCTTATCCCAGTTATCAACGGCCTGCTTACGTACCGCACCTACCTTGGATTCAACACCGTCCTTGATATCGTCAACGGCGGACTCAGCGACATTGCGGGTCTTTTTCTCGAGCTTCACGCCTTCGGAGACCAGCTTTTCAAACAACTTGTTGCCTTGCTCGATGATCTTGCCGCTTTCATTTTGTGCGAAGGAAAACGCACCCAGGCCAGCGAGCCAGATTTCACGTGCTGAATCAACAACAGGTTCTGCAATCTTGCCTACTGAAGCTGCAGGTTTTGCCTGTGCCTTTTTTACGACTCTTTTCTTCATAACTTTCTTCTTGGTTGCCTTCTTAACCATTTCAAACTCCTCGCTCAATTGAGCATTTAATAGATGATGTTCGTATCTTAGGTTTAATAATTAGAGCAAACACCCTAGAAACCCGACTATCGAGCGGCGGGCGCTTTGTGCCCACCGCCCAGGGTTTGCCTGTTAATTGGTGGTTGCAGGTTTTTTCGCCGGTTTCATATTGGCAATGGCCTCTGCCGCCTTCTTCTTCTCGGCGACCGTCATAGTGCTGGTTGCTTTTGGCGCCAGCGTCTTTTTGGATGCTGCTTTACGCGGCGCAGGTTTGGCCGTCAGCTTTTTCTCAAGCGCCGTAATCTGGCGAGTGAGTTTTCTCATATCGGCATTCAGCTTTTTGATATCTTCCTTGCTCGCAACTTTGAGTTCACGCATGACCCTCTTGGCACGCCTGTCGATGACGCCATCCAGCTTGTCCCAGTTGCTGTTGACCTGGCGGGTAACATCCTGCACGCCGGAATGGAGCTTCTTGAGCTCATCATTGGTGGTCGCTTCAAATTTGCCAAACACGTCAGCAACGCGCTTTTCAAAAGTTTCTTCCAGTTTCGTCAGGTTCTTTAGCGCATCAGCGGAAATCTTTTGCACGTTGTCGGACAGTTTACCCAGGTCCTTGGCGGTCGGGATATTGAGGCTGTCCAGCGCCGTTGATACGCGCTTTTCAAACAGGCTTTCAAATTCTTTCCAGCTGTCCGTGGCTTTCCTGGTCATGCTTTGGACGCGGCCTGAAAGTTTGTTCAGGTCCTTGGTGGTCGGAATGCCCAGGCGTTCCAGCGTGCCTGAAACCCGCTCGTCAAAAATATTGCCGAAGCTGTCCCAGTTTTCAGTTGCCTGGTTACGGACGTCTTCAAACGTGGATTCAACATCGTGTTTAATTTCATCGACGACGTTTTCAGCGGCGTCCATGGATTGTTTCTCAAACTTGGCGCCCTCGGCTACCAGCCTGTCAAACAGCTTGGTGCCTTGATCGAACAGTCTTTCACTTTCCTGTTGGGCAACGGAAAATACGCCCAGGCCCGCAAACCAGAAATCTTTTGCGGAATCAACAACAGGTGCGCCCATCGTATTCTTTTGAGGTTTAGCCTGAACTTTCTTTTTCAGTGTCTTGCCAGCCATCTCTAACTCCTTGTAACGGTGTGGATTGATTAATGTTGGGTGTATGGTAGGCTCATTATTTAGAGTAAACACACTAGAAACCACGGGGTGAGGATAATCATGGCTCGATGGAACAAGTTTCCGCACGACAACGCTGCTTTTGCATATAAAGGCGGTAAATTGCTGGATGCATGGCCGCAGCTGCACGGTGGCGATCGCGTCGAGTTCCCTGATGCTGACTGGGTGGCCCAGACGCTGGAACAAGCCCCGGATGCGGCACCGGAATCCTTTGACGGTGATGCCCAGGCGCTGGCGGAAAATATCCAGGAAGCCTGGCGTTGTTACCACCGGGGCGACTTTCAAAAGGCCGTGGAACTGTCGGATAAGTGCGGACTGCTTGCCCATGCCGCCGCCAACAAGGCCACCGGTATCTATGCGACCTACCTGGAAACCGATGAAACAGTCGCCCAGGCGTGTTTTCTGGCGGCTGTTGAACGCGCAGAAGCTGCCATGGAGATTTTGCCTGACGATCCGAACAGCTACTATTTCCATGCCTTCAACCTGGGCCGTTACAGCCAGAGCATCTCCATCGTCAAGGCTTTGAGCCAGGGTATGGGCGGAAAAATACAGGCCAGCCTTGAAACTGCAATTAAACTCCAGCCCCTGCACGCAGACGCCAATATAGCGCTTGGTGCTTACTACGCCGAGGTCATCGATAAAGTCGGCAAAATGCTCGGCAAGATGACCTATGGCGCAAGCCCTGGCAAGTCAGTGAAGCACTTCGAAAGGGCGCTGGAACTGGATCCTGGCGCACCCATTGCGCACATCGAGTGCGGCAACGGGCTATACCTGTTGTTTGGCGATGACAAGCTCGATGAGTGGACGGAATTGTACGCTAAGGCCGTCGAGATCGAACCCGTCGATGCGATGGCCAAGCTGGACATAGAAGCCGCGCTGGCGGAACTGGAGTAACCGGCCTCAGATCGGCCGGAGCCATGCCACGGTGTCAGGCTGCGCGGTTACGCTCCGGGCAAATCATCATCCAGGGATTTCGTTAACAGCGTCTCTGCAGTCGCCGTGGCAGGCCGTCCTTCCAGCGGTAACATCATGCCAAGGTACAACAGTTTCTCGAATTCCTGCTTGAAACGGGAAATAATGGCTGAAGGTTCAGACACCAGTCGATAGTCGCTGATCAACCCAAAAAATACCTTGCCGTTGTAGCTGAGAATGCTGATACCCAGTCCGATATTGCCGTTCTGGGGTACCCAGAACATCATTTCCTTCATTTGCGAACCGGCCAGGTACAGGGGCTGTTGCGGTCCCGGCACATTGGTCAGAACCGCGGTCGCTTTCTGACTGAGCATATCGAGCACCGGTTTCTGCACGGCGGAGGGCCCCATGCCCAGCGCGCCCAGGAAACCGAGCGTGACGGCAGCCTGTTTCGAAGATTTGAGCTCGTTCATGCGGTCATTGACTGCATACAGGCGCTCCAGCGGATTACCCATACTTAACGGCAATGAGAGAAATACCAGCCCGAAGTGGTTGCCAAGCTCCTGGGCATGCTCCAGGGGACGCAGGTTTACCGGCACGGTGGCGCGAATGTCTTCCAGCCCGTCAGGGTCATCACCGGCAGCAACCATGTATTCCCTGACCGCACCCGTGACTGCGGCAATCAGCACATCATTGACGGTGCAACCGAATGCCTTGCTGACCGCCTTCACCTCGTCGAGCGGCAGCGGCTCAGCCCAGGCCACGCGTTTACGTGTGCCAAGCTGGCCCTTAAACCGGGTGATGGGGTCATTCTCAAGGGTCAGAGAGTGTGCCAATTCGCGTACAATTTCGCCGGCTTCCTTGGCGTAGTTGCCCGCTATGGCCGGGTTTTCCAGCATCTTGCTGCCTTCCTGGATCATCCGCGCACCGAGGTGGGTGGCGAAATCCAGGCCTCCGCGGGCCGGGTCGAGCAGACGCTGGAAGACCCTGGATTCATCCGCCCTGCGTTTCTTCCAAACCTCCGGTTTTTTTGCCGAAGGACGGCCTTCCGGCGTTGGGTCGGTCAACGACAGGAACACCTGGACCAGGGCGATACCGTCGGCGATGCAATGGTGTATGCGCGTGAGTATGACCGGCCCTTCCACGTAATTTTCGACGACGTAGATTTGCCACAGGGGTTTTGAAGTATCGAGTGGCGTGCTGGCCAATTGTGAGACCAGCAACTCAAGTTCTTCCTGGTCTGCCGCGCCCGGCAGCGCCGTGCGGCGGACGTGGCAGCGGATATCAAAATCTTCGTCGATGACCCAATAGGCGCCCCTGGCCGTGTCGACGACCTTCTGGCGGAACCGTCTGAAGGTGAGAAAACGCTGCTCAATGGTTTCCAGCAGCCTCTCGTAGTCCAGGTGCTCATCCATGATGATAACCCCGTTGATCATCATCAGGTTGGTGGGCTGCTCCATGTGCAACCAGGCAGTGTCGACTTTTGACATCGGTTCTTTGAAAAGTTCTGTCGCCACTTTATATTGAACTCCTGGTACCGATTAAACCCGCTATATTCCGTTGGCCATTTTAACTTAAAATACAGATTATTATCGTTGTTGATGATTTTAATCTGTTTACGGGAGTAAACGTGACCCTGATCGCTAGTCTTGTCTTACTCGCACTTATCGTCTGGGCGTTTGAGTACTATTATCTGCGCGGGGGGCGCGTTCGGGATTATCCACCGCCCGCCGACCCGGATGCCCAGGCTGTCTTCAGCCGTGACGCAGGCCCGGGTGCAGAGCACCAGCAAGTTGTAAAAGCTGTGCGCGATATCATCCTGCGGATCTCCGCCAGCCTGCAGCGCAAGAACCTGCCGAAAGCACGTGCGATATTTGACAGCATCAGCGACGGCCGCAAGTTTGACGGCCAGATCAAGCCGGCCAGTGCGAATGGTGTGATGGCCGAGTGGGTTATGGCGCCGGGGGCTGATGAAACCAGGCGCGTGCTTTATATCCACGGTGGGGGGTTCGTTATGGGCAGCCCTAAAAGCCACCGCGCAATGACCTGTAAGTTTGCCGAGATCACGGGCTGTGCCGTCCTGGCCATTGACTACCGGTTGATGCCGAAAAACAAGCTCATGGATTGCATCGAAGACTGCCGGGCGGCCTATCGCTGGATACTGGAAAACGGGCCCAATGGACCAGCAGAACTGCAGCAACTGTTTGTCAGCGGTGATTCCGCCGGCGGTCACCTCAGCCTTAACGTGATCGCCTGGGCGCGTGACAATGGTTTGCGCAAAGCCAATGCCGTCGTTGCCTTTTCGCCACTGACCGATGCCACTTTTTCGGGTGCCAGTATCCGTGTCAACGTAGCGACCGATGCCATGTTGAGACCCTTCATGCAGATACTCAACAAGCTGCCCAGGTTCATCAAGAGCTGGTGGGCCCTCTGGACTTACAGGCTCAGGCCGGGCAACCCGCTCGCTTCACCATTGCTGGGAGACCTGTCCGACCTGCCGCCGACCCTGGTCCAGGTCTCAGCTGCCGAGATGTTGTTTGATGATGCGCGTCGCTATGTCTTCAAGGCCATCGCCTCGGGCTCCGAGGCAAAATTGCAGGCCTGGACAGACATGGTGCACATCTGGCAAATCTTCAATCCGCTGTTGCCCCAGGCCGAGGAAGCCTGGGTCGAGGTCGGCAGGTTCCTCGAACACAAATGACTCACTGGTGGATTAGCTGCCGGGTAATCTAAGCCGTGGCTTTCAGCGGGTTTTCGTCGCCATGCACCAACCAGTCAGGGTACCAGTTGCGAAACAGGGGCTTTAACAGGAATGGCGGTTTGAATGGTCGCCACTGCCCTTCGGGCAATGCCAGGCGATCGGCCAGCACAATCAGTGAACGCGGGTTGAATCCCAGCCCCATGTGGGCGCCACCGACATGAATATTTTCGACGTCCGGCCGGTCTGAGAGTTCCACCGTGGATTGCCAGGCGACCACGCCATCGCCACGCGTGTACAGCGCAGTGGTAGGCACGGGCGGCGGATGCGCCATGTCCTGCAGGAAAGACTCCGGCATTTTGTCGTAAGGCACCTCGGAAAACATATTGAAAATCTTGTGAACGTTGCTGGAGCTTGGGTGACCCCGGAACGGGCTGCCCATGGTGATGACCTGGCGCACGATATCTGGCATTTCACGCGCGAGTTCACGCGCGTAGACTCCGCCCAGGCTCCAGCCGACCAGGCTGATTTTGTCGCCGTAACGTTCAACGAGTTCGGTGACCCGGTCACGCATACCGTAGTGAAGTTTGTAGCTATAACCCATGTTGTAGCCGAGTTTCCAGCGGTGCGCCCGGTAGCCCAGGTCGGCCAGGTACTGGCGCAAAGGCCGGGTGGAGCGGGAGCTGGCGAGGAAACCCGGAAATACGAGCACGGGGTGATTGTCGCCCTGGGGCAGGCACTTCTTAAGCGCCAGCATCGGGACCATGGCCGCCGCGTCATAAACTGCCCTGCCCTCTGCCATTAACAGCAGCTTGGAAGGGCGGTGCGAATGATCGATTAGGTCTTCCTGTTGGCTTCTCATTGCCACTTCTTCAGTCCTCCAGTGTCTTAATGGCCCGGTCAAGAGCCTCGCTGGCATCCCTGAATGCCTGCAATGGATCACTTGTTTCTGGTGTCTCTCCATGCCGTGTTTTTAGCACGGAACTGAGCTTTGCCGGGTCCACCCGGCTGATGGCAAGTTCCAGCTCGGCAAGAGCGTGTTCAAAACATTCTGCCATGTAATCGGGGTCGGGCACCATCTCCTCGCACGAACTTATGCCAATGGAAATCCTGCCGTAGTAACTGATAATGACCAGGATCAGGCCAAGGCCGTCGAGAATGGGCGCCATGCCGAAGGCGCTGTGAACCCGCGCGCCGGCCGCGTAAATCGGTACCGGCGGCCCCGGCACATTGGTGATCGTGACATTAAAAAATGGCCGATGGTGGCCGCCCAGGCGCGTGCGTGTATAGACGCGCGCGGCCGCAGCCAGGGTTTCCGACGGCAGGAACTCGGTGATCCTGTTGGCCGGCAGCGCACCGGCATGGACCTTTGAACGCTTGGTGCTTGAACGGATGTGGAGCAGGCGGTCGAGCGCGTCATCGATGTCGGTTGCCAGGTTAACCAGCATTGCCGACACCTGGTTGCCGGCGCCCTCCTCATCACCGCGCACGGAAATCGGCGCCATGGCCACCAGCGGCTTGCCCGGAAGTTCATCCCTGGTGGACAGGTATCTGCGCAGGCCGCCGGCGCAAATGGCCAGCACTACGTCGTTGACCGTGGCTCCCGGTACGACCTTGCGGATCGCGCGAATCCGCTCAAAGTCAAAGTTTTTGCCCCAGAATGTTCTTTTCGAATCTACCGGCTGGTTGAATATCGTTGGCGGTGCGGACAACAACCTGGGCGGCGGCTCGATCTTTTTCACCCACTTTTCGCCTTGTAAACTGACGCTATCGGCGGCAACCTGGCCGACGAAACCTGCCAGTTCACGTGCCTTCTTCCCAACATTCAACCAAGAGCGCGTGATGACACCCAGGGTTGACGGCAGCTCCTCGGGTTCCCATGTGTCTTCATCGTCGACCACACGTACTTCGGGAGTAACATCCAGTATCGCCGCCATGGTTTCAGCGCTCGCCTTGCCATCCACCGCTGCATGATGCACCCGTGTGACCAGGCCAAATGAGCCCTTGCTGATCCCTGGAATGGTATCCAGTCCCTCAACAAACGTGATATCCCATAACGGCCGGTCACGGTCGAGCACGCGGCCCCAGGTATCCGCCGCCAGTTGCATCAACTCCGCCATACCGCCCGGCGCGGGTAACCTGACTCTTGGCAGGTGGTTATCGAGGTCAAAACCGGGATCCCTGATCCAGTAGGGAAACGACAGGTCCCAGGGCACTTCCACGAGGCGTTCGCGGAACACCTTGGAAAGCTTCAACCTGTCTTTGACCAGCGCGTACCAGGCATCATAGGAAAAGCCGGCGGGTGCTTCATCGGCGTCAATCACGTAGACCGCACCGATGGCCATCGGGCTGTGTTCGCTTTCAAGATATATAAAAGTCGCGTCCAGTGCGGAGAGCATTTCCATGGGTTATGTGTTCCTGCTTATTCCTTCCGGAAGTTTACCTTAACTCTGCTCAAAAGCTGGAACCGGGGCCAGCCAGAAACCCGATCTCTTCCGGCGTCGACGCTCTTCCCAGGATTTCATTGCGATGCGGATAGCGGCCGAATTTCTCGATAATCTCCTTGTGTTTGAACTCAAATTCCAGGTTTGCCTGGATGCCGTTATTACGGAACAGTTGCACGGCTATTTCATGGATTTCCAGTGATTCGCTATGCATGAACGGCATATAGAGGAAGCTCCTCTGTACCGCCGTCAGGGCCTTGTCATCACCCCGCGCAATGGCTTCCTGCGACAGGGCGAGCGACAGGGCATCGCTGGCAAAAGCCCGGGGCGAATCCCTGAACATGTTCCTGGAAAACTGGTCGAGCACGATGACTTCCGCCAATCGGCCCAGTGGCCGCT
>JABDPJ010000210.1 GCA_013042835.1 Lysobacterales bacterium | reverse complement strand
GCCACGCTCATGAATCGTGCAGGCTCTTGCGCCATCGGAACATAGAAAGTGGGCAGGTCCCTCTCTTCCTGCAAGCCAGTTTGCTTGATGTGCCGGCTGACCCCCACAATAGTGCGCCACTCGGGTGCCTGTTCACCACTCTCCGGAGTGCCAAAACGCACCTGTCGGCCCAAGGGGCTTTCTGTACCAAATACCTTGGTCGCATAGGTTTGATTGACGATGACCACGGGGAGACTTTCAGCCGTATCGCGCCCATCGAATTCGCGCCCCTGCAAGAGTGGAGATTCAAACGCGTCGAAGTAACCGTTTGCCACCGCAATAAAGGGCGCATACTCCTGGCGCTGGTCATCGGTCACTTCTTCACCTTCCGGCAGGTAGGCCGCCCAGTTACTCCAGCTTCCAGGCAAACCCTGTGTGATCGTCGAGCTACTCACGCCCGGTATGGACTTTATCCGCTCATTCAGCTCGGTATAAAACTGGCTCTGTTTAAGCGGCGTTTCATAATCAGCTTCGGGTAAACCGAGCCTGACGGTCAGCATGTTATCGACTCGAACACCGACATCATACTCCTGCATGATCAGTGAAGTTTGTATGGTCAAACCCGCCAGCACCAGCAGAATAAATGAAAGGGCAATCTCCGTTACGACCAGCGACTGACTGAGCCATTTCGTTTGCCGGCTGGTGGCGCCACGTGAGTTTTCACGCAGCACCAGGTTGATTCCCAGGCCAGATGCCCGCAGCGCCGGTATCAGACCAGCGAGCAGCGTGGTAACGCCGGCCGCTGCAATTGCAAATACCGCCGACCAGACATCAAGTTCCAGCACCACCCAGAAAGGTAAGCCGTTACCTGATTCCCCAAAAAACCTTACCGAGGCTTGCATACCCCAATAGGCCAGCGCCAGACCAATAAAGGCCCCGACCAGTGCTAACAGCAGTGACTCTACCAGCATCTGCATAATGAGCCGCTTACGGCCAGCACCCAAAGCGGCGCGAATCGCAACTTCCTGTGTACGCGCAGCACTTCGGGACAGCAACAGGTTTGCAACATTGGCGCAGGCGATGAGTAGAACCAGTATCACTGCAGCCATCATGGACCAGATGGCAATACGTGTCCCTTCATCCACGTACTCATCGCCAAATGGTTTAATCAAGGCGGTTACTCCATCGTTGGTCTCGGGAAAGCTTGCCGCCAATTGCGAGGTGATGCCCTGGAATTCCGCCCTGGCCTGTTGCATGGAGGTACCGTCTTTCAAGCGGCCAAAGACTTCGAGGGTTATACCATCGCCACGTGTGCGATTGGCTTCGTCAAAACGCAAGGGTACCCAGACGTCCTCGTTAATCGGGAACATGAAACCCTCGGGCATGATACCGATGATCTCGGCATCTCGGCCGTTGACCCGAATAACCTGGCCAATGATCTTGTCGTCACCATTGAAGGTTCGCTGCCATACTTTGTATCCGAGTATGATCACGTCAGGTGCACCGAAAACTGAGTCTGATGCACGAAACGTCCGACCCATCAATGGTGTCGCGCCAATAAGGGCAAGACTACCATCGGTCATGAAGCCTCCGTCGAAGCGCTCCGGTTTTTCTGAACCACGAATATTTACCGTACCGGTGTAAAAGGCGCCGAGGTCTTCAAAACTGGTCTGAAAGTTACGCCAGTCCCTGAAGTCGTCATAACTGACCTCCCGGCTGTTGATGTCACGTTCCAGGATGGCTGTTTCCAGGTGCATCAGTTCGTGAGGCTCACTGAATGGCAGCGGCTTCAGCACGATGGCATACAGCACCGCAAAACCATAGATGGAGGCACCGAGGCCCAACGAAAGAATGGTCAGGGTGAGAGTCGAAAAACCCGGGCTTTTGATTAGCATGCGGGTCGCGTAGCGAACATCATCAAACAATTTCATGGCAGCTCCCTTCAGGCAGTCTTAAGTTGGTCACTTCCCATCGAGTGCAGGGTTTGCTCATCCACCACCCGCCCGTCAAAAAGATGAACATTACGATCCGCGAACGCGGCGTAACGGGGATCATGGGTGACCATGCAAATCGTGGACCCTTGCTCATGCAGTTCACGCAGAAGGTTCATTACCGCAGTACCATTATTCGAGTCCAGGTTACCTGTCGGCTCATCGGCCAGTAATATCGAGGGTTGTCCCACCAATGCTCTTGCGACCGCAACGCGCTGTTGTTGGCCTCCAGAGAGTTGCGCGGGATAGTGGCGGGTGCGGTGGGACATATGGACTTTTTCCAGCGCCTCCATGACCATCGACTTGCGTTCTGACCGGCTGACGTTTTCCCGATAGGTCAGTGGTAATTCCACATTCTCATAGACATTGAGGTCACCGATCAGGTTGAACGCCTGGAAAACGAATCCAATTTCCTCGTTGCGAATCCTGGCCCGGTCACTGGCATTAAGCCCGGCGACACTCTTGCCGTTGAGCGAGTACTGGCCACCTGTGGGCGAGTCAAGCAAACCGAGGATGGACAGCAGCGTGGATTTTCCGCAACCCGATGGACCTTCGACGCTGACAAACTCGCCTTCGAGGATTTCTAGGTGCACGTCAGATAGCGCATGGGTTTCAATTTCGTCGGTCAGAAACACTTTTTGTAGTTCGCTCAAAGAAATCAAGGGGTTTGTGCTAGTCATCTTTTTACTCCTATACATAGGGTTTGGTTAATTCAATTTTATGCGGTCGCTTTTGTCCCACTTGGACATATCGGACAGAATGACCTGGTCACCCGGTACGAGACCCTCCAGTACCTCAATGGTGCTCACTGAGCCGCGGCCGAGCCTCACCTGCACCCGCGAAGCGGTATCACCGTCGCTGTTTAAACGGAAAATTGAGGTGAAGCTTTCTGCTTGCCCGGATGCCGGACGACCCATAAAAACGACATCTTCGACCCGGTCGATTTCAATGGTCCCACTGATACTGAGGTCCGGCCTGGCACCGTCTGGAAGACCGTCAACAAATTCGATATCAACAATGACTGCGCCGTTGACAACGGATGGGTCAATTCGAGTGACATGGCCCTGGGCCTTCCCATTGCGTGTGTCAATTTCCGCTTTTTGGCCAAGTAAAAGGTCCTTGGCCTGCACTTCGGGAATTCGCAATTCAGCCAACAGAACGTCCGTTCTTGCGACTCTTGCCAATGTGGTGCCTGTCGTGACACGCTGCCCCGGCTCCGGAACGACATCCTGCAATATACCCTCGATGCCAGCCTTGACTGTCAGGGCCTCTGCTTGTGTCACGCGCAACTCAAGGACGTTACGAAGTCGCTGCAATCTGGCTTCACTGGCGGCCAATTCGGCATCAATCGATTCATCCACCTGGGCTATTCGCCGTTGCTCTATCTCGTAACGGGTGCCCAGTTGCTCCTCCGCGAGCTTGGAACGTTCGTAATCCAGGCGTGAAATAATATCCTGCTCAAACAATTCCGCTTCGGCCTGAACCTGCAGTTTGGCGCCCAGGTATTGCGCTCGGATTTCAGCCAGCCTGGCTTCACCATCAAACCGGCGATTGATCATGGTGACTTTCAGCGCGAGGTGATCGGCTTCAGCGGCCTGGAGCTCGAGTTCCGCCTCCAGCTTCTGTTGAGACAATTCGGGGTTGCTCATCACCATTATGACTGTACCAGGCTGTACGGCCGCCCCGGGTTTGATCAACAGGGATTCAACCAGGGCATCGGTTGCAGCAGCAATCCACCTCTCCTCCTTGGGAATGAGTGTTCCGGGTCCACGTACCTGCCTGATTAGCTCACCACGCTCAACCGTGTTTAACCACACGGTATCGCGCGCCACACTGGGTGCTGCGGGCTCAAGTGTGAGAACAATTGCGGTGACAGCGATGAGTACTACTGCAATGGTAGTTATCCCTGCAATTTTACGCTTTCGCTTGCGAGCTTTTACGCCAGTCCTGTTAACATCCATGACCCTTATTAAGCAAATGCCATGCCAACATGGTTATAATGTTTAAAAACAGGCAGGTATGAATTTTCCGGTATGACTAAACACAATAATGTTTCCGTTTTCGGAATCGAATTGTCCCAGAACCGGACAGTAACAGGGAAACTGCAACGTGGTTGAGTCACCAGTCCGGGTGCTGGTTGTAGACGATCAGGATGATGTGGTCGCCGCCTTAAAGCTGATGCTTAAAGGCGAGGGGTATGCTGTTTCTTCATGTCACAGTCCTGCTGAGGCCCTGGTGCTCTCAAGTAACATAGATTTCGATGTAGCCCTCATCGACCTGAATTACACGGAAGATACGACATCCGGCCGGGAGGGCCTGAGGTTACTGAGTAATCTGCAAGAGGTTAATCAGAATTTGCCGGTGGTGGTAATGACTGCCTGGAGCAGCGTTGGTGTTGCGGTTGAAGCCATGCGTATAGGTGCCGGCGACTTTGTTGAAAAACCATGGGAAAATCAGCGTCTGCTCAGTGTTTTGCGTAACCAGATTGCGCTAGGGAAGTCGCGGCGCAATGAAGAACGGCTGAAAGCGGAAAATGCGCTGCTGCGTGGTGACCCTGGTTCGCACTTCATTGCAGAGTCCAGCGCTATGCAGCCTGTATTGCAGCTGGTTGAGCGCGTCGCACCCTCGGCAGCCAATGTCATGATTACCGGTGAGCACGGCACTGGCAAGAGCATGCTGGCGCGGCTGATTCACCGCCTGTCGGAAAGATGCAAGCAACCGTTGGTGACCGTCAACATGGGCGGACTGGCGGATTCGGTGTTTGAAAGTGAAATGTTCGGTCACGTCAAAGGGGCTTTTACTGACGCCCATTCAGATCGTCTGGGGCGCTTTGAAATGGCAGACCAGGGAACGCTTTTCCTTGATGAAATTGCAGATATCCCTGTGGTTCAGCAGGCCAAGTTGCTGCGGGTATTGGAAGAGGGCGAGTTCGAACGCGTAGGCTCATCCCTGACACAGCAAGCAGATGTTCGAATCATTTCAGCCACCAACGCTGAACTCAGAAAATTGACCGGTCAAGGACGATTTAGGCAGGATCTGTTGTTCAGACTCAACACGGTGGAGATCAATTTACCGCCTTTGCGCGACAGGAAAGACGATATTGAGCCATTAGCCCGGATGTTTTTGTGCCAGTCCCGAATCCGCTACGGATCGGAATGTTCCGGGTTCACCAGTTCAGCCAAGATTGCACTCGAAGCGCATGACTGGCCAGGCAATGTGCGGGAGTTGGGTCATGTTGTGGAACGGGCTGTTTTGATGACCCAGGACAAGGAGATTGATCGACCGGACTTGCTTCTTGACAATGTAAGTGCACCCGCGCAGTCGCTGGAGTCGATGCCGCTGGATGAGGCTGAGCGCCTGTTGGTGAAGGCCGCGCTGCAGCGTAACGACCACAATGTTGTGCAAGCGGCGCGAGAGTTAGGCTTGAGCCGCAGCGCCATGTATCGGCGTTTGGAAAAGCACGGCCTGAAGGGCGACGTCACAGAATGAGGCGATCATCAAGCCCGGTTAAAACCCTGACGACGACGGTCAGCCCAGCGAGCAACCGAAGCAAATGGCCGTATGAACGGCGTGTCATGGCTTGGTTATTGTTCCTGGCGTTACCGGGTCTGCTTTTCGCAGCGATTACTTTATGGGTATTGCAGGCACCGTGGGGCGCTTGGCTGTTCGGTTGGTTCCCCGTGGCTATCCTATCAATAGTCATTGCACAAATTGCGCGAAACCGGGCTGCTTACCCCCTGCGGACACTGGCCAATCTCGTGGAGGCCATCCGCCAGCAAGATTACGCGCTCCGCGGTGTTGCGGGTTCAAGCCCGAGTGCTATGTTTGAACTGATTTCAGAAATAAACGCCCTCAGCGAAGATTTACGCAGATCGCGTTTCGCCCGAGTCGAGGCGGATCTTTTACTGGCGAAAGTTGTAGCAGAACTCGACGCTGCAGTGATCGCTTTCGATGACGAATACACACTGACAATGATAAATCCATCTGGCGCGGCGTTGTTTGCGGCCCGGTCCAATGATTTGCTGGGTCGGCCAGCCGAATCACTTGGTCTGGAGGAGTATTTTGATTATCGAACGCCGCAAGTGATGCAGAGAACCTTTCCCGGAAAACAAGGTAAGTTCAGAATTCAGGCCAGTACCTATCGAGAAGCCGGCGTTCGTCAACATCTGCTGGTACTGACCGATCTCAGTCTGACCTTACGACAGGAAGAGCGTCTTGCCTGGCAACGTCTCATACGTGTGATCGGACACGAATTAAATAATTCATTGACACCCATACAGTCTCTTACCGAATCTCTCGCCAACTTGTTGGATCGCGAACCCCGGCCTGCTGATTGGGATAGTGATGCCAGGGCCGGGCTCAAGGTAATCAATGAACGTGCCCGGTCGCTGGGCAATTTCATGAGCAGCTACGCACAGTTGACACGTTTGCCGCCCCCCAAAAGAAAGCTGGTCAGTATAAGCAACCTTATTAGTGGTGTTGCGGCGCTGGTCTCGAAATGTTCCATTGATATAGAAGACCACCCGGACATTGAATTTGAAGCCGACTCGGCTCAGATCGAACAGCTTCTGATCAACTTGATCAAGAATGCGAATGAGGCCAACCGTGCCGCAGGAACCGACGGGTCCGTCGTCATTCGCTGGCAGCGAACTGCGGCTGGCATGGCATTGGAAATTGTCGATCATGGCACGGGCTTACCAGACTCCGGAAACCTGTTCACTCCTTTTTTTACGACGAAATCGGGCGGAAGTGGCGTTGGCTTGCTTCTTGGGCGTCAGATTGCAGAAGCACATGGCGGACATATTCACCTGTATAACCGGGAGGACGGGATACCTGGATGTATAGCGCGCGTGATTCTACCCATCTCGGTTCCACTTACGGACAAAAAGCAAGTTCAAGCAGGTGAGAATATTTAACCAATACCGTCAGGTGCCTTGAGTTGAATGGTGCATGATTGGCTAGCGGACTGATGAAATTAGAGTGGTCAACCTTGTTAGGCCTGCCCCACCTCTATTGACAGTGCTGGTTGATGAAATGGACAAGTTTGATTAAGCAAATTTTAGTATAGTCAGAGCTCTCGGAAACAAGGCGCGTTAACGCAAGGAGTGACACCATGAAACTGACACGCAGAGACCTGATCAGAATGAGCGCTGGAGCGGGCGCCATTGGCCTGTCCGGTGGCTGGAGTTCCCTGCTGGCGAACCAGCATGCATTGATCATGACAACCATCCCATCGACCGGGCAACAGGTTCCGTCTGTGGGGCTCGGTACGGTCAAGTTCCGCGGTGATCCCTCATCCCCGGAAATGGCGCCATTGAAAGAAACCCTGAAAAAGTTCTATGGCCTGGGCGGCAGGGTGGTGGATACGTCACCCAATTACGGCAATTCGGAGGAAGTGCTTGGTCACTTGCTGGACGATCTGGGTATTCGCAAGAAGGTGTTCATGGCCACGAAGGTCGACCGTGAAGACCAGGCAGAGGGTATCAAGCGCATGGAAGGCTCATTCCAGAGGCTCGGTGGCAAGATTGACCTGATGCAGGTTCATAACCTGCGTGGCACCGATATGGAACTGGAGACCATGCAGGCCTGGAAAGACCAGGGCCGGTTCCGGTATATCGGCATAACCACTCACCGTGTCCGCCAGCACGATGAGATTGAGCGTTACATGCGCAAATACCCACTGGACTTCATCCAGGTAAATTACTCAATGGCTGACCAGGCCGCGGCCGAACGTTTATTGCCACTGGCGCAGGATAAAGGTATTGCAGTACTGGTCAACCGCCCATTTGGCAGAGGCGATCTGTTTGGCGCGGTGAAAGGGGTGAGCCTGCCTGACTGGGCGGCTGACATCGATGCACAAAGCTGGGGCCAGGTTTTCCTCAAGTACATCATTTCTCACCCGGCAGCGACGATACCGATTCCGGGCACCAGCAAACCGCACCACGCCGAGGACAATATGGCAGCCATGGCCGGCCGCCTGCCCGATACGAAATTGCGGGAGGAAATGAGCGGGTTTATCGACAAGCTCCTGTGATGGTGCTTGCGTAAGGAAAGCCTGTTAACAAAAAAACCTGCTGGCGTAACCGGTTTGGTTACTTGGCCTCCGGCTTGTCTGCGCCCCCTTCGAGGTGGACCACCAGTGCCGCGCTGGCTTCGGCAATCGAATCGTTCAGGTTTTTACGGCAGTAGCCATCGATCCAGCTATCGACCGTTTCGATCGTCAGGTCGCGTGCAATATTGCTGTCGCGGCTCCAGTTGATACCGGTGATAAAACCCTTGACCCAATTTAATTGCGCAGGGTGAGTCCGCTGATCCCGGGCGTGCTCGAACTCGATTTTTGCACTGACGAAGCGATTGCAGGGCATCTCGCCGATACCCCAGGTAAAGTAAGCGGGCGCCTGTCCAGCGAACAGCACAAAGCCCAATGCGATCAAGAATCTCTTCATTATTTTCTCCAATGTTAACTTGGCCCTGGCAGTTGCCTGAACGACTTCAAAGTCTGCGCTAAACCGAGTTGGGATGGTATGCCAACTGATCCATGCAAATCAATCGGTCGTGTTCAAGTCATCATAACTCAGGCTGGGAGTGATGCATCCGGAGCGGGCCGGGGGTGATTGATCCCAATAATTCGCTGTTATATTGTCTGCTGGCACGAATCACAACGAGAACACAAAATGGCACCCGACATGGATCTTGCTTTGCTAACCTCACTGCTCCTCATGCTGGGTGTTCTTTGCCAATGGCTGGCCTGGCGGATGAGGTTGCCGGCCATATTGCCGCTGCTGTTGGTCGGACTGTTGCTTGGGCCCGTGTTGAACCTGCTCGATCCGGACGCATTCCTTGGCGACCTGCTGTTTCCGGTTATCTCCCTGGGTGTCGCTATCATACTCTTCGAAGGCAGCTTGACACTTCACTTTGCCGATGTCCGCAATATCCATGGCATTATTCGCAACCTAACCAGCCTGGGAGTGCTTGTGACATGGGCTGTTATGGGTGCTGCCGCCCACTATATCGTTGGCCTGGACTGGCAATTGTCCCTGTTATTTGGTGCGCTGGTTTCGGTAACGGGCCCCACCGTCATCGTTCCCATGCTACGCAGCATTCAGCCCACGGCACGCATCGCCAATGTTCTGCGTTGGGAAGGCATACTGGTCGACCCGATCGGTGCAGTCCTGGCCGTATTGTTGTTCGAAATGATCGTGACCGGACAACAGGGTGAGTCGTGGTTGGAGTTTGGCAAGGTCGTGGTCATGGGAACCGTTTGGGGTGTGGCGGGAGGCGCCGCGTTGGGGCAGGTATTGAAGCGCCACTTTTTTCCGGATTACCTCGAGACCTATGCCGGCCTGGCAATGGTTCTGCTGGTTTTCACTTCGTCCAATGCGCTGGGTCAGGAGTCAGGGCTGGTCGCCGTTACCGTGATGGGCGTGGTGCTGGCCAACATGAAGGACGTCAACATCGAGGAGCTAATGTCTTTCAAGGAGCACCTGACAGTGGTGCTGATTTCAATGCTCTTTATCTTGCTGGCCGCCAGGCTGGACATCAATCAGCTGATCAGCATTGGCTTGCCGGCATTGGCGGTGCTCGCGGTTGGTCTGTTCGTGGCGCGCCCGCTGTCGGTGCTGGTGTCAAGTATCGGGACGGGTTTTACATGGAAAGAGGGCGCATTGCTGGCCTGGATCGCACCGCGGGGAATTGTCGCTGCGGCCATCTCTTCATTGTTCGCCCTGAAGCTCGAGGGACAGGTTGAAAATGCCGATCTTATCGTACCGCTGACGTTTGTCATGATCATCGGCACCGTGGTCATCCACGGGCTGACAGCGGGCAGGTTCGCCCAATGGCTGGGTCTTTCCAGGCGGGGTGAGCAAGGCGTGTTGATCGCCTCCTCCAACAAAGTGGCACTGGTGCTGGGAGAAGCGCTGCTGGCCAATGGCATCAAGGTCAAGGTCGTCGACAACCGTCGCGAGGGATTACAGCAGGCCAGGATGAAAGGTATGGAAAGCTTTTTTGGTAATCCACTTTCCGAACATGCCGATCGCTTCATGGAACTCGCCGGTTACACCCACCTGTTTGCGGTATCACGTAATCCGGAGGCAAATGCCATGGTCTGCGCCCGGCATCGCTACGACTTTGGGCAGGCCCGGGTCTTCAGTGTACAACCCAGCAGCATGGACGAGACCGATACCCGCGAGGGACTTGTGACCGGGTTACGCACCAATATCCTTTTCGACCGCGAGGCGAGCTGGTCCAAACTTGCCAGCCTCATAGGGCAGGGGGCGAAAGTGCGTTCCACGCCACTGACTGAAGAATACGATTTCGAAGCATACTGCGCATCACAGGACAAACACGCCATCAAGCTGTTTGCGCTGGACTCCCGTGGAAAATTGAGGGTCTTTTCGAGCCAGAGCGAATTCGAACCGGAGCCCGGTTGGACAGTCATCAGTCTGGCCATTGAGCCGGATAAAGGGACGCGGGTCGAGAGTTAGAGCTTTTCTTTCCGGGTGCTGCATGCCCGGCGGCAGATCAAGGCCGGTAAGTCATCCGCTTGCACCTTTTGATCAATTCTATGATCTGTTGCTTCGATACCTCCCCTGCTGTGAAGTAGGGGAACTTGATTAACGGTTGATCCAGCAGGTATGCGTGTATGTCGGCTTCTTCGAGCGGCTTGCCTTCGGCTGTCTGGGTGCCAATCCATTCCGGCATGTACTCGATCAACAGCGGCTTCGTCTTTGCGTCTTCCCAGAGTTCCCTGAAAAACGTGTATTCGTCGATCGCATAGTTCAATTCCTGCGTCGAACTCAGCCGAATGGTCTGGTTCAATCGGATATCCGCTGACGAGGCCCCGATACCGATTTCAAATTCGCCACTTTCCGCAATCCACCTCGATTGCCGGGGATCGTAGAATGAAAAATCCCTGGCTGCCAGGGAGAAATTAACCTGCTTGCTTTCGCCGGGTTCCAGTGAAATCTTGCTGAATCCTTTCAACTCTTTGAGCGGGCGTCGCAGGCTGCTTTGGGGATCAGAAACATACAGTTGAACGATTTCCTTGCCAGCCATTTTGCCGGTGTTACTGATGGTCGCAGAAACCGTCAGGGTGTCGCTGTCCGACATATGCGCTTGCGAAACCGTCATGTCGCCGTAGTCGAAGGTGGTGTAGGACAGGCCGTGTCCGAATGGAAACAATGGCTCGATTTGCAACGTGTCGTAATAACGGTAACCAACGAAGATTCGCTCCCCGTAGATTGATTCGCCAGCCTCGCCCGGAAAGTTCAGGTAAGCAGGCGTGTCCTCTAATCTCTTTGGAAATGTTTCCGCCAGCTTGCCGGACGGGTTAACGGCGCCGAATATAACGTCAGCCACCGCGCCTGCACCGGCCTGGCCACCCAGCCAGGACTCCACGACAGAGGGCACATCTTCCACCCAGGGCATGGCGACCGCGCTGCCGTTGGTCAACACGACCACGAGGTTTTTTTGCACCGAGGCAAGCTCCGCGACCAGGCGGTTATGCGACGGCGGCAAGTTGATGTGCGTCCGGTCGATACCTTCCGATTCATATTGTTGTGGCAGCCCTGCAAATACGACGGCGACGTCGGCCGCCTCGGCCGCCTTCTTCGCCTCAGCAATCAATGAAAAATCCTTGTCATCCGTAAGCTCATAAC
>JABDPJ010000209.1 GCA_013042835.1 Lysobacterales bacterium | reverse complement strand
TCCGGGGAATTTCATTCGAAGTACGCGACGGTGAAATCACCGGGTTGCTGGGTCCCAACGGCGCCGGCAAAACCACGACGCTGAGGATGTTGTATTCATTACTACTGCCCGACGAAGGGCAAAACCGCATCGATGGCCTCGACCCCACACGGGACGCCATGGCCATCAAGCGAACGCTGGGCGTGGTGCCGGACAGCCGCGGACTGTACACGCGCATGAGCGCCCGTGAGAACATCGCCTACTACGGCACGCTGCATGGCATGACGCCCCAGGATATCAATACACGCATCGAGGAACTCGTTGCTACGCTGGACATGGCGGATTTCATTGACCGGCGCACGGAGGGTTTTTCCCAGGGGCAGCGGGTCAAGGTCGCGATCGCGCGGGCCATGGTCCACCGGCCGCAGACCGTCATGCTGGATGAACCCAGCAATGGCCTTGATGTCATGAGCACCCGCGCACTGCGGCGGTATATCCTCGGCCTGAAGAGCGCCGGGCACTCCGTTATTTTGTCGACCCACATCATGCAGGAAGTGGCAGCTTTGTGTGATCGCATCGTCATCATAGCCAACGGTGTCATCGCAGCTGACGGCACGGCCAAGGAGTTGCTGATAAAAAGCGGTTGCGACAGCCTGGAAGACGCTTTTGTCCGCCTGATCGGCAGCGAGGAGGGCCTGCTGGCATGAGGGGCATCAGTACGGTTTACAAAAAGGAAGTACGCGAAAATCTGCGCGACAGGCGTTCGCTGTTCAACTCGGTGTTGCTGGGTCCCATCCTGTTTCCCATCCTGTTTATCGGCCTCGCCTACTTCGCCGGCAGCAAGCAGCAGGAAAGCGCTGAAAAAGTGCTGGAGGTGCCGGTTGTGGGAGCAGAACACGCCCCTAACCTGGTCATGTTCCTGAAGCAGCAAGGCATGGTCGTGCAGTCAGCGCCAGAAGACCCGGAAGCCGCAGTGAAAACGCAGCAGGTGCAGGTCATCATTCGCATCCCGGAACAGTTCGGTGAACAATGGCGCAACGGCGAACCCGCGGTCGTGGAAGTGATCGCCGACCCATCGAGGCGGGAATCGAACATTCCGATGCAGCGTGTCAAAGGCCTGCTGCATGCTTACGGTGCACAGATCGGACAGCTGCGCTTACAACTGCGCGGGGTGTCCCCCACTATCCGTTCCGCCGTCATGATCAAGGACGTGGACCTGTCGACGCCGCAAAGCCGGGGCATGCTGGTCATGATCATGCTGCCCTACGTGCTCATGATCACGGCGTTTACCGGCGGCATGCACCTGGCCATCGATACCACGGCGGGCGAAAAGGAACGCAAATCACTCGAACCTCTTTTAATCAACCCCGTGCCACGCTGGCAAATCATGCTGGGCAAGATGCTGGCCACCGCCACCTATGCATTCACTTCGCTGTTTTTGACGTTATTGGCCTTCCGTTTCGCCTTCCCGTTGTTGCCCACCGGCGCCATTGGCGTTGACCTGGAACTGGGCGCCGAGGCCATTGGCGGCATATTGCTCGCAGTCGCACCCGTGGTGATACTGGCTGCCGCCATGCTGACGACCCTCGCGGCGCTTGCAAAGAGCCTGCGGGAAGCCCAGTCTTACATGGGCCTGGTATTCATGATCCCGATGATACCCAGCCTGATATTCATGGTTAACCCGATGAAGCCCGAAACATGGATGATGGCCATTCCGATGTTTTCACAAAATTTACTGATCGGTGAGTTCGTGCGCGGCGAATCAGTCAGCACGCTCTGGCTGGTCATGTCGATAGGCAGCACGCTGCTGATAGGCCTGGCGTTTGCAGCCGTAGCCGCGACCCTGTTCAACCGGCCAAGAATCGTGTTCGCAAACTAACAACCGTGTGTGTTCTGAATAGGAAGATTAAAATGAAGAAATTGATACTTACCCTCTGTTTGACCCTGGTTTCTGCAGGCGTATTCGCCGGTGACCCGCCGGCCGTTGGCGCCGCTGCGCCCGGCTTCAATTTACAGGATCAAAACGGCGAATGGCACGCACTCGATAACTTCCAGGGGAAGTGGCTCGCGGTTTATTTTTACCCGAAAGACGACACCCCCGGCTGCACCACGGAGGCCTGCAATTTCCGCGACAACATCTACGCCTTCAAAGCGATCGGCGCCGAAGTCGTTGGCATCAGCGTTGACGATGTCGAATCACATAAAGAATTCTCGGACAAGTACAAGCTGCCCTTCACCATCCTGGCGGATGAAGATGGCGAGACCGCTGAGGCTTACGGTGTCTTACGCGACTACAAACTCATCAAACTGGCCAGCCGCCAGTCCTTCCTGGTCGACCCTGAAGGTAACGTCGCCAAACACTATGCCGACGTCGACCCTGACACCCACACGGATGAAGTGCTCGCAGATATAAAGGCTATGATGGAAGCGGGTTAAGCGGACTTTGTAATTACATCATCGCTACGTAAAGATCGTGGTCCCCGCACAGGCGGGAATGCCGGTGGTTGGCTGGCGCTTTGCTAATACTCAGAATTCCCCGCGCTAGGGGACTTCGGCTTTGGCATCCTCGACGATCTTGCGGACGTCTGCTAACAGCTCTTTGGCGTCAAAGACGATTCCGTCTTTTATGGTGTACTTCACACCGCCCACACGTGTTGGCTGGTTGTCCGCGCCCAGCTTGAAGTGGCCGGTGCCATACAAAACCTTGAAATTGGCGAGCGGATTCTCTTCGGTTATGACCAGGTCGGCGAGCTTGCCGACGCGCACGGAACCGATGCGGTCTTCCATATTCAGGACCTGCGCGCCCAGGTAGGTTGCCGAGCGCACTACCTCGAGCGGGTGGAAACCGGCTTCCTGCAACAGCTCCATTTCACGGATGTAGCCGAATCCATATAGTTTCCAGATGTAGCCTGCATCAGAACCGAGCGTTACGCGTCCGCCGTGGTTCTTGTAGTCATTCAGAAACGACATCCAGAGCTGGAAATTTTTCTTCCAGGCAACCTCTTCAGCGGTGGTCCAGTCAAACCAGTAAGAGCCATGTGACTGCAACGAGGGCTGAAAGAACTGCCATAGGGCCGGCGGCGTGTATTCCTTGTGCCAGTCGGCGTTCATTTCGCGCATCAGGTCGCGGCTGGCTTCATAAATGGTCAACGTCGGATTGAGGGTGAAGTCGAGAGAAATCAGTTCGTCACGAACCTGGTTCCATTTTTCGGAACCCGGCGCCGCCGCCTGTGCCCAGAGGCGCCCGGCCTCGCCAAAACGGTGCTGCTCATTGCTGTAGTTGTAATCCAGCGGGTAATCCTGGATAACCTTGTCGGTAAACATGGCTTCGGGCAGACCATACCAGTGCTCCATCGACGTCAGGCCGGCGCGCGCGGAATCAAGGACGTTCCAGTTCACTACATCCAGCTGGGCATGGTGCATCATCGAACCCAGGTTCTGCTTGCCGGCTTCATCCAGCGCGGCCCGCATGATGTTCGCCGAAGCACCGAAAAATTTAATCCCGGCAGCCCCCTCTTTGGTAATCTTTTTCACCCAGCGGCGGGTCTCTTCCCCGGTCAGGAATGGGCCATCTTCACCCTGGCCGAACCCGACATAGGGAAATATTCGCGGCGCGGCAACTTCATTTTTCTCGCTGCGCACCTTCTGCACCAGTACCCAGTCCAGCCCATTGAAACTACCGGGTTCACGAATCGTCGTGATGCCGTGTGCCAACCAGAGCTTGGCTGCGTACTCGGCCGGGACACCCTGCGCATCGCCACCAAAATGGGCATGCAGATCAACGAAACCGGGCAACAGATAATGGCCATCCAACTCCATGACACGGTCTCCGTCGCGCACCGGGATGCGGTCGGCTTTTGGAACCGGTTTAAAAATACCGAGATTGCGGATATCCGTGATCCTGTTGCCTTCGATGAGAACGTCCATAGGCCCGATGGGAGGTGCACCTTCACCGTTGATTATCGTGACACCACGCAAAACCAGGCGTTCAAAGGGGCCCTCACCGCGTTGCCTGTCCGGCATGGACAAGGGCGTTGCGACGGCATTGAACGAGACTACGAATACGAGAACAGCAATTAAAGTTTTCATTAACATCTTGTAATTATTGACAGAAAGAGTATTCTAGGGGTCCTAGGTATAAAAAGGAAATGGATTTCCTGGAGATTCTGTCATGGATGACGCAACCACGGCATATGCCAAACCCCTGAGCTGGCCCGACTCTGACGAGCAGCCTGCCAGCACCCAATCAAACCCTAATCTGGACAGTCCTGCTGCCCCGGAACCCGTTGGTAAACAGCCGGAATCCACGAATGAGCGTACGCTTGACCGCTGGTTTCTTGAACAGCGTGGCAGCAAGCGCGTGCCCAAGCGACTGGATATCACCAATGAGTTACTGGTGAGCCCCGGTGGCCCGTTGAAAATGACCGGCAATATTACGCTGATCGACGAGGACGGCAATGTTTCTCACTCGAACAACCTGAACCTCTGCCGTTGTGGCGCATCGAAAAATTCACCATTGTGCGATGACCAGCACCTGGACATCGAATTTTTCGATAGCGGTGCCGTAACGCAGATTTCTGACTGGATGCCGGTTAACAGGCCACAGACGGTCACCGTAACTGTTGTCAAGGACGGTCCATTGAAATTCCGCGGTTACCTGCGCATTTTCAATAAACGCGGCCAGGAATGCATCACGATGAACGGTTCATTGTGCCGCTGTGGCAAGTCGAGCAAGAAACCGTTCTGCGACAGCAAGCACGGCTGTTGCAGCGGCTGAAACCCTCGTCAACGGGTAGCTATTAGTGTTATTCGCCGCGGTAAACGCAGCCGGCGTTGCAGGTTTCCTGGACGATGATTTTGCGCAATCCCGGTAGCTCGGATTTCAATTGCTGCCAAATCCACCGCGCCAGGTTTTCACTGGTAGGGTTCTCGAGTCCCTTGATCTCGTTCAGGTAGTGATGGTCCAGCTGGTCGTAGACCGGTTGGAAAATTCTCCGCAACTCCGCGAAGTCCATAACCCAACCGTCGTGATCATCGACCGGCCCGGTTACGTGCACCTCGATCCGGAACGAATGCCCGTGCAGGCGTGCGCATTTATGGCCAGCGGGTACATTGGGCAAGCGATGAGCCGCCTCTACCTGGAAAACTCTGAATATATCCATAGTTGAATTGTGACCCCGGCAGGCGCTTTACGCAATGGTGTGCGGGTTGAAATCAAATGTGAAAATAACGGCCTGAAAACGGAATTCACCATTTGAAGGTAAAAAGTTTTTTGTTGTCTAAAAACGACATCAACACCGGCCTGTCGACATCAGTACAGCGGCGCTGGCACCAGCGACCGCGGGTATTGCTGCTAAAGCCCTGTTGTCATTAATATTGAGCATCCATATTGAAATTCCCCAGTGGCTCCTGCCATAAAAACACGTTGTGGTAGTTATACAACACACTCATTTTAAGGCCGGCAATAAGCGACATAAGAGTTTGTATTTGCTGTTTTTTCTGATAGCATGGCCTTCCAGTTGCTATTGCAACGAGGCTGGGTTGCGCCTGATATGAATTTAAAATACCGCTTTGTCCTGTTAATGCTTGCGTCACTATTCGCCATCAGCGCGAATGGTGCGCCGTTGGCGTTCAGCGTCAATTCCGACAGCGGTAATTCGGAAACCGAAGACAGCCTGTACGTGATCGACCTCGAGTCCGGCATCGATCAGCGCGTTGCAAAACTTTTCAATGGGATCGAAAACCGCACCGATACGGAAGGGCTTGCAATCTCTCCCAACCGGCAACTGTGGGGCATCGATGACGACTCCGGCACCCTGTTTTTGATCAACCCGGAATCCGCAGCCGTTGACTACAATGAGGAAATTGCCCTGAGTTCCCTGTCCCTGTCCGGATTTCCGGCGGAGGAGGGCAACGATTTTGGCATGACTTTCAGCTGCGATAACGAGTTGTACATCACTTCGGTCAGAACACGCTCGCTCTACCGCGTCAACCTGGAGTCCGGTGAAAGTGGAATCGTCGGAACTTCCGGCGCACTGGGCGCGAATATCAGCGCTATCGCTTCCATCGGCAACCCGACCAGGCTGTACGGATTGGGTAACGGGCAATTTCAGAACGGTGAGACCGACTCGCCCAACTTATACAGCATCGACACCGAGACCGGCGTTGCCACCATGATTGGCCAGCTGGGCAGTGAGGCTGGGGAATACAACCAGGGCGGATTGGCTTTCGATAGTGACGGCGTCTTGTGGGCGATTACCGACCGCCGGATCATTAACAATTCCATTGCCAACCTGCCCAGCCAGATTTTGACAATTGACACCTCGACCGGAGCCGCGAGCCTCATCGCCACCACCAGCGAGGTCGGTTTTGAAAGCCTCGCGATTACAGCCCCGATGAATTGCGCCTTCAGAGCCGACCTGGAAGAATTTGACGGAATTCCATCGCTGAACCAGGCAGGCCGCATACTGGCCATCCTGGTTTTAATGCTCGCCGGTATCATGGTGCTGCGCCAGCGCCTTTCCTGAAACACTTCAGAAAAAACTGTTTTTAAAGCCAAACCTGCCGGTTTGAGCTAAACTTCTCACATTCAGAAAGTACCGGAGTTTAAAAATGATAGGTGGAATAAGCGTCACACAGCTACTGATCCTGCTGGTGATTGTCATGCTGGTTTTTGGCACTAAGCGCCTGCGTAATATCGGTTCCGATCTCGGCAGCGCCGTGAAGGGGTTCCGCAAGGGCATCGAGGACGAGCCCGAAGAGCAGGAGCCCGAGAAGATAACAAAAGCGGAAAAGACAGCCGAAGCACCGCAGAAGAAAGAGGAAAAAACCACGGCTTCAAAACCGTCCGACACAGATGTTTGACGTCGGTTTTGCCGAGCTCTTCCTGCTCGCCCTGATAGGCCTGCTGGTGCTGGGCCCCGAACGCCTGCCGGGTGTTGCCCGCACCGTGGGCGGCTTCGTCCGCAAGGCCAGGGCAAGCTGGGTTAGCTTGCGCACAACCATCGAATCAGAGCTCAACGAAGCGGACATTGCCGAGCCGCTCAGGAAAGCCACCGATGAATTCAAGCAAATCGGTCAAAGCCTGACGGATATGCCCGGGTTCAACGCCGATAAAACCGAACCCAATGCAGTAGAAGCCCAAGCCGAACCGGGTGACGACCCCGCGATTAAAGGTGACGCACAGGCTTCAGGCGACGGCAAAACCAACGATGCCTGAGATACCGGAAGACGACCAGGAATTGAGCTTCCTGGAACATCTCGTAGAGCTTCGCAGCCGCCTGTTGAAAGCGTGCCTGTCCGTGTTTGTCGTCCTGATCGTCCTGCTGCCGTTTTCCCGCCACCTTTACGAAACCCTGGCAGCTCCGATGATGGCGCAAATGCCCGAAGGCAGCAGCATGATCGCCATCGACGTGGCATCACCGTTTTTGACACCGTTCAAGCTGACGCTGCTGGCGGCCATCATGATTTCGATCCCGGTGGTGTTATACCAGCTATGGGCATTTGTGGCGCCGGCACTGTTCAAGCATGAAAAAAAACTGGCACGCCCGCTGTTGCTGTCCTCCGTGTTTCTCTTCTACGCCGGTTGCGCATTCGCCTATTTTGTCGTCTTCCCGCTGGTTTTCGGCTTTCTGAACCGCTACGCACCCGAGGGTGTCGCGGTGATGACCGACATCAGCAAATACCTGGATTTCGTGATCACGCTGTTTCTCGCGTTCGGCATCACCTTCGAAGTGCCGATAGCGACCATCATCTTGGTGGCGACAGGTATCACAACACCCGACAAACTGGCGAGCTGGCGCCCTTATATCATCGTTGGCGCATTTGCCATCGGCATGATCCTGACCCCGCCGGACGTGATATCGCAGACGCTGCTGGCCCTGCCCATGTGGCTGCTGTTTGAACTGGGAATCATTTTTTCCCGCATACTGGTTTCCGAAAAAACAGCCGAAACCGGGGAAGAAGCGGACGCGGATCAGGCGACCAACTGATCGTCCGATGGACGTCCCTGTGCCTCCCTGGCCTCGCCAAGACCAAATACATCCCTGAAGGCCAGGTACTGGGTACCGAACAGCAATAGCTGGAACAGTGGGCCAAGCACCAGCATCAGGAAAGCCAGCCCGTAAGAACCACCACCTTCGGTAAGCGTCGACAGAAGTAATGAACCGAACAACAGCACTATGGGCACTGAAACGATGGCCAGGAACACGCCGAGCATCAGCAACGGTTTCCAGTTCCGGCCGAGAGCCCTCAGCCCGGTGATGACAGACCTGCCCATGCTTTGTTTGCGGAACCAGATCAACGGCACCGAAAAATAGGTAATACAGCCGCTGACGGCAGCACCAACCGCTATCCCCAGCACCGTATTCTCCATGATTTGTGGATCGATGAGCTGCAGGGCTTCCGGGTCACCCTGCTCGATGCGGCTGATAATCTCAGGGTCAATGCCAACTACTTGCCCCGCCATGATCGCTGCCAGAATCAAAAAGCCGATGACCAGTACGGTAGCGCCAAGCAGTACCAGCCGGCCAACACTTTCACCACTGGTGAACGGCAGAAACAATACCCCCAACGCAGGCTTCCCGACGCGGTCCACGACAAAAAACGCGTGCAACATCCCGGCAGACAGAACGGGCATGCATAAAACGACCAGTAACCACAGCGCACTCGATTGGGCAAACCCCAGGATCAATTGAAAAAACAGGCCAATCAACAGCAGCCGCAAAGGCTGCTTCCTGATCAATTCCCAGGCCCCGGAAATCCATGCCAGCCCGCGCGAGGCTGGCAACTTCTGAATGACTATTGCATCCTGCTCAATCATGCGTTAGCCGCTGTCACGTTGGCATACTGGAGCGCATCGGCATCCCAGCCATGGGAGTTATCGATAGCATCCAGAACCTGTTCCGGCTCATCGACCACTGACCACATCTTTAGATGGTTCCGGCCCATAAAGCGCTCCTCGACGCTATACTCCATGAACTGCAGAAGGCCGTCATAGAAGCCATTGGTATTGACAATAATTACCGGACCAACCCAATGACCCAGGCGCTTCATGGTCAGGGCTTCGAACAATTCTTCATAGGTGCCCGAGCCGCCTGGCAGCGCCACGACGGCGTCTGAATCCTCCAGCATGAGCTGTTTGCGCTCGCGCATTTCCTTGACTACTTTCAGCCCGGTCAGGCCGGAGTGCGTTAATTCAAGGTTCTTGAGAAACTCCGGCACCACGCCGTAGACCTGGCCATTGCGCGCCAGCGCACCATCGGCCACCGAGCCCATCAGTCCCTGACCCCCGGCGCCGTAGATGATGGCTTTGCCGGCGCTGGCAAGGGTCTCGCCCAGGCGACGGGCGGCGTCATAATAGACGGGTTTGAGTGCCGCGCTGGAAGATGCGTATACGGTCACCAGCTTTACATGATGTGAGTCAACTAGGTTTTTTTCAGTCATTGTAATATTGTAAACCAGCGCAAGGTTTCACTGGAGAGTAATATTTGAATCAGCAGGCAAAACTGCCAGGGGTTACTCAACTGCCGGTTTCTATCGGCATAATCATCGCCTGCGTCATAATATTCCTGCTGCACAACGTCTCGGCCCAACTGGCATTGTGGCCCCTTTACAGCGGTTACTTCCAGCCCTGGCAACTGATCACTTACG
>JABDPJ010000206.1 GCA_013042835.1 Lysobacterales bacterium | reverse complement strand
GCCGGGTGGAGCCCGATCAATGACGGTGTTTGAAACACAGATCGACAGTTTGCTTGACCAAGTTGCCGCGCTGCTGACAGCCCGTGATTGGCGCATGGCGACTGCTGAATCCTGCACGGGTGGCTGGATTGCCAAGTGCTGTACTGATGTCGCCGGCAGTTCTGCCTGGTTTGACCGCGCCTACGTGACGTACAGCTACGGTGCGAAGGAGCAAATGCTGGCTGTCTCAAAGGATGATCTGCTCAAATACGGCGCGGTCAGCGAGGAAATTGCCTGCCAGATGGCCTCCGGCGCCAGGCAGCACTCGAATGTCGCGGTCACGGTGGCCGCTACCGGTATCGCTGGCCCCGGTGGTGGTATGCCGGATAAGCCGGTCGGGCTGGTTCATTTCGGCTGGTGCCTGGAAAACCAACCGGTCGAGTGTGATGCGATGGTGTTTACCGGTGATCGCAACGCGATACGTCAGCAAACCGTTGTGCATGCACTGGAGGGCATCGTGGCGCGGATGAATGCATTGCAGTGATCATTTTCTACTGTTCTAGTTTGATTATCGCGATTTGAGAATGTCTTCCTGCAGACTACACCCATCGATATGCAGTCCCGGGTGTTGCGGGGTGCAAAAAGCGAGGAATGCAGGCAGAAACCAGTTGAGTTTTGTAGGAAAATGCAGCGCTGAACCCTGTGGGACTTAAGACGCTGATGGGCCTGTGTCATAATGCCGCCTGGCGGTAAAAACCAATTCATGTTTAAGGAGAGGATTCTTGGATAACAACAAAAAGCAGGCGCTGACGGCAGCGCTTTCCCAGATTGAGAAGCAATTTGGCAAAGGCGCAATCATGCGCATGGGTGATGGCACTTCCGTTCGAAGTGTGGATGTTGTCTCTTCGGGCTCCCTGGCTATCGATGTCGCCCTCGGCATAGGTGGCCTGCCGCGCGGGCGCGTGATTGAAATCTACGGTCCTGAATCCAGTGGTAAGACCACGCTGACTCTGCAGGTTATCGCCGAGGCACAGAAAGTCGGCGGAACGGCCGCTTTCGTCGATGCAGAGCACGCCCTCGATCCACAATATGCGGAGAACCTGGGTGTCAACGTCGAGGACCTGCTGGTTTCCCAGCCTGACACCGGCGAACAGGCACTTGAGATCACCGATATGCTGGTGCGTTCCGGCGCGGTTGATATCGTGGTGGTCGATTCCGTTGCAGCGCTGACACCTAAAGCAGAAATTGAAGGCGAAATGGGTGACCGTCACGTTGGTTTGCAGGCGCGCCTGATGTCCCAGGCATTGCGCAAACTGACAGCCAACATCCAGCGTTCTAACTGCATGGTGGTTTTCATTAATCAGATTCGCATGAAGATCGGTGTCATGTTTGGCAGCCCGGAAACGACGACCGGTGGTAACGCCCTTAAATTTTACTCTTCGGTACGTCTGGATATACGCCGGATCGGTGCGATCAAGAAGGGTGACGAGGTGATCGGCAACCAGACGCGGGTCAAGGTAGTCAAGAACAAGATGGCGCCGCCATTCAAGCAGGCCGAATTCGAAATTCTTTATGGCAAGGGTATTTCCAAGCTGGGCGAGTTGATCGACCTGGGTGTTGCCAATGGCATCGTGGAAAAGGCTGGCGCCTGGTACAGCTATCAAAAAGACAGGATAGGCCAGGGCAAGGAGAATGCGCGCGCGTTCTTGGAGGAGCACCCGGAAATGGCGGCGGATATCGAGAGCCGCTTGCGTGCGATGTTGTTACCAAATAAAGCGACCAAAGAAGAAGTACCCGAGGGTTAACACGACAGTATTGATTTGGGACCAGGCCGATGCGAGGCAAGCCGGCGCGTGAATATACTGAAGCGGAAGTCCGTGATATGGCGTTGCGCTATCTCGCCCGTCGCGAGTACGGGATTGAAGAGCTAAGGCGCAAGCTGGTTCACAGGGGCGCAGAATCCGGCCTTGCCGAACAGGTTGTCGGCGATCTCGTTGACGCCGACCTGGTTTCCGATCAGCGTTTCACCGAAATGTATGTGCGTACGCGCATGCGCTCCTTGTTCGGACCATTGAAAATCCGTGCCGAGTTGCGCGGCCGTGGTATTTCTGACCACCACATTGCAGCGGAGATGCCCGAAGAGCAGGAAGCCTGGTTTGAGGCAGCATCGCAATGGGCAAGTAAGCGGCATACCGGAGAGCTGGATTATGCGGGCAAGGCGAAGCTGCACCGTAGTCTAATGAACAGGGGCTTTACCTACGAGCAGGCCAGTGCTGCCGTGGACAATTTAAATTCAAGTGATTGATTCCTTCATCAGCGATGTTTCGGTAAACTTGCAGGTTTGCTGAGCGCAAGCCGTAAACTCAAGTTTGAAGGCAGGGATACTTTGAAAACAACAGCTGAAACTCGCCAGGCTTTCCTGGACTTTTTTGCCGCTAAAGGCCATGAAGTGGTCGCATCCAGTTCTCTGGTGCCGGCAGATGACCCGACACTGCTTTTTACCAATGCAGGTATGAACCAGTTCAAGGACGTATTTCTCGGCGCGGAGAAACGCGATAACCCGCGTGCGGCCTCTTCCCAGAAATGCGTGCGCGCGGGCGGCAAGCACAATGACCTGGACCAGGTCGGCTATACCGCAAGGCATCATACGTTTTTTGAAATGCTCGGCAACTTCAGCTTTGGCGACTATTTCAAAATGGAAGCTATCGAGTATGCCTGGGAATTGTTGACTGTTGACTATGGCCTGGACAAAGACAAGCTGTGGGTGACGGTTTATGAGACCGATGACGAGGCTTTCGATATCTGGACCAACGATATCGGCCTGGCGGATGAGCGCGTGATACGCATCGGGGACAAGCCCGGAAAAGCACGTTTCGAGAGTGACAATTTCTGGGCCATGGGCGATACCGGCCCCTGCGGTCCGTGCTCCGAGATATTTTATGATCACGGTCCAAAATATGAAGGCGGTTTGCCCGGCACTGAAGATGAAGACGGCGGGCGCTATGTAGAGATTTGGAACCTGGTCTTCATGCAGTTCGACCGCTCCGCTGATGGTACGCTGCAGCCCTTACCCAAGCCGTGTGTCGATACCGGCATGGGCCTCGAGCGGCTTTCTGCGGTGCTGCAGGGTGTCCACAGCAACTACGATACCGATTTGTTCCAGGCCCTGATTCAGAAAGCGGCAGAGTTGACCGGTACTGACGATAAGCGCAGCAATTCACTGAATGTCATCGCCGATCATATTCGCGCCTGTGCTTTCTTGATCGCCGACGGCATACTGCCCTCCAACGAGGGACGCGGATACGTATTACGGCGAATAATCCGGCGCGCCATCAGGCATGGCTTCAAGATGGGTCAGAAAAACCCGTTTTTCGCTGGTATGACCTCTGCTTTGGTCGAACAGATGGGCGCCGCATATCCCGCTCTGGCCAAACAGGAAGCGCATATCGCCGCGACCCTGGAGGCAGAGGAACGGCGCTTTGCGAAGACGCTGGATAAAGGTATGGGACTATTGCAGGCAGTCATGGGCAGTACCTCGGCCGAGGGCGGCAAGATCGACGGTAAAACTGCTTTTACACTCTATGATACCTATGGATTCCCGCTGGATTTGACCGAGGACATCGCGCGCGAAAATGGCCTCGGGGTAGATTTCGAAGGTTTCGAAACTGAAATGGAAAAACAACGCGAGCGCGGCCGCACCGCAGGCCAGTTCCAGCACAAGGATCAGATTTCCGCTGAGGCCGTAAAAACCCTGCCGGCTACCCGTTTTATCGGTTATGAAACACTGTCAACAGATGATGCTGTTGTAGCCGGAATACTCGTCGACGGTCAACTGGCGGATCAGCTCGAAGAAAATGAGTCGGCCGTTTTGATCCTGGATAAGACCCCGTTTTATGCCGAATCCGGTGGGCAGGTCGGTGATACGGGCGTCATAACGACAGTTGATGGACGGTTCATCGTGGAGGACACCATCAAGCTTGGCGGTACGTTCTTTGCACATATCGGCCAAGTCGTGCAGGGCACAATCAAACCGGGTCAGCAGGTTTCCGCCCGGGTGGATGCAGAGCGCCGGCAGTCGGTCGTCATTCACCACTCCGCCACGCACCTGATGCACCGCGCTTTGCGGGAAATTCTCGGCACGCATGTCGAGCAACGGGGCTCGCTGGTCGCTCCTGACTACACGCGCTTCGATATATCACACCCAAAACAACTCAGCATGGATGAACTGCAGCAGATCGAACGCCATGTCAATGATGCCATTCGCGCGAACCCGCCAACGGTAGCGGAAGTCATGAGCTTTGATGATGCATTGAAAACCGGAGCGATGGCATTGTTCGGCGAAAAATACGGCGACAAGGTCCGGGTTTTGAGCTTCGGTGAATTGTCTACTGAGCTCTGTGGTGGAACACATGTCAACCGGGTCGGTGAGATCGGTCAATTCAAAATCGTCTCCGAATCAGCCATTGGTTCGGGTGTGCGACGTATCACCGCCGTGGCCGGTGAAGCTGCCGTAAAGTACATTCAGGACATGGAAAAGCAGCTCCAGGCGGTTGCACAGACATTGAAAGTAAGCCCCGAAGCGGCGCCACCCAGGTTAAAACAGGTGCTGGAACAAAACCGCCAGCTCGAAAAAGACCTATCTGCCATGAAGTCCAGCCTGGCCAGCACCGGCAGTGACAGTTTGCTTGATAATATCAATGAAATCAAAGGTGTAAAAGTACTATCCGCACGCGTTGATGACCTGGATGCAAGTGATCTCAGAGACAGTGTCGACCATTTGAAAGACCGCCTTGGCAGCGCCGTGGTGGTGCTGGCAAGTGTCGATGGTGACAAGGTCAGACTAGCTGCAGGAGTAACTAAAGACTTGACGACTCGGATAAAAGCGGGAAATCTGGTAAACTTCGTGGCAAGTCAGGTTGGCGGCAGGGGCGGCGGACGTCCCGACTTCGCCCAGGCAGGAGGCAATCGTCCCGATTTGTTGGACGAAGCGCTGTCCTCCGTGTCGGTCTGGGTCGCTGATCAGATTTGAAACTCACACGGGCACAGAATGTCTTTAGGGGTGTGAAATAATATAAAAACAGGGATCGGGTGCTGCGTCAGGCCTGACACCAAAGGAAGGTACTCATGCTAATACTGACTAGGCGAGTTGGGGAAAAACTCGTAATAGGCGAAAATGTGACGGTCACCGTGCTCGGTGTCAAAGGGAACCAGATACGTATTGGTATTGATGCCCCACCAGAGGTCCAGGTTCACCGCGAAGAAATTTTTCAGCGCATTCTGAAGGAACGCGAGGAAGTAGACGGATATTCCGGCAACAAATAGATATTTCATCTTTACCCGGAACCAATGAACCGGTATGCTTCCGCATCCCGGTTTTTTGCTCTTTAAATTCCGGTTAAAATCTGAATTAAATTAGGAGAGGTGGCCGAGTGGCTGACTAATTCGCCGGGAGCGAATTAGCATGTCGCAGCGAAGCGAAGACAACCCCGCAGGGGTGGAGGGCAGGAAGCCCGAAATAACGCGCTCCAGGGGAGCGAAGAAGACTACGTAAATACGTAGACACAAAATTTGAATTTGGAGAGGTGGCCGAGTGGCTGAAGGCGCTCCCCTGCTAAGGGAGTAAGGGTTTAAAAAGCCCTTCGAGGGTTCGAATCCCTCCCTCTCCGCCATACAGTCTGGTCTCCGACGGGGGTCTCCGTCGGAGATTGAGATTGTTCAAATAATTCACATGGTTACACGCTCTCAGGTCGTTTAAAAGCGAACTAGTGTAGCTCCATTTTGCCCGAATTTGGCCCATTTTGTCCATTTGTCTCTTTTAGCAAAATCAGAGGTTCGGTTTTGTAAAAACGCTATTGGAACAATATGTTACGGACGATGAGTTTCACTCCAACCCGATATATTAACGGAGACTAATATACGCATCAAAACCGAACCAGCCCTAGGAGAGATTATGCAC
>JABDPJ010000201.1 GCA_013042835.1 Lysobacterales bacterium | reverse complement strand
GATTTCTATCAGCGTTTCATCCATTGAGTGGCCTGTTAACGCCATGCCATTTTTCTTCAGGATGTCGCGGTAGTGATTATTGAACTCATAGCGATGGCGGTGGCGCTCGGTAATGATTTCACTGCCGTAAAGTTTATGCGCCAGAGAGCCGGTGGTGAGGCGGCAACGCTGGCCGCCCAGGCGCATCGTGCCGCCAAGATCTGAATCTTCCGAACGTTTCTCGACCGATCCCGAGGCATCCAGCCACTCGGTAATCAGGCCAATGACAGGCGCACTGGTGTCGGGATCAATCTCGGTGCTGTTGGCATCTTCAAGCCCGCAAACGTTGCGTGCATACTCGACCACAGCAGCCTGCATGCCATAGCAAATCCCGAGGTAGGGAATGTTGTTCTCGCGAACGTGGCGTATGGTCTCCACCTTGCCTTCAAAGCCGCGTTCGCCAAATCCGCCAGGCACCACGACTGCATCAGCGCCGTTAAGGCACTCGATACCCTCCTCTTCGATCCGTTCAGCTTCAACCCGCAATATGTTGACCTTGATGCGTTGGCGCAAACCGCCATGAGTGATCGCTTCTGTCAACGATTTATAGGCATCGGAATGATCGACGTATTTGCCTACCAGTGCGACCGTAACCTCGTGCCGGGTATTACTCAAACGATCGACCACTTCCTCCCAGCGCGACAGGTCGGCCTCACCTGCTTCCAGGCCAAGACGCTCAATGACAATGTCATCCAGACCCTGCTCATGCAATAACAGCGGAATCTCGTAAATGCTCTCACGCGCATCGAGGGCCGTAATAACGGCGTTTTTCGGTACATTGGTGAACAATGCGATCTTGGCCCTTTCCTCCTCGGAAATCTCCCGTTCGCAGCGGGCCAGGATGACGTCAGCGGTGATACCGATGGAACGCAGCTCCTTGACGGAATGCTGCGTCGGCTTAGTCTTGATCTCCTTTGCCGCCTTCAGGTATGGCACCAGCGTCAGGTGCATGAACATCGCCCGCCGGCCAAACTCAACACCCATTTGCCGGATCGCCTCAAGGAATGGCAGTGATTCGATATCACCCACCGTACCGCCAATTTCAATCATTGCAACATCAAAACCCTCGGCAGCTTTGACCACGTTTCTCTTGATTTCATCAGTGATATGCGGAATGACCTGCACGGTGCCCCCGAGATAGTCCCCGCGGCGTTCACGTGCGATCACGTTGTTGTAGATGCGGCCGGTGGTGAAGTTATTCAGCTGGCTCATTCGCGTGCCGATAAATCGTTCGTAATGGCCCAGGTCGAGGTCGGTCTCAGCACCGTCCTCGGTGACATAGACCTCCCCGTGTTGAAACGGGCTCATGGTTCCGGGATCAACATTGATATAGGGATCGAGTTTGACCAGCGTGACCTTGAGGCCGCGCGTTTCCAGAATTGCGGCCAAAGACGCCGCAGAAAGGCCTTTGCCCAATGAAGAGACAACGCCGCCGGTTACGAAGATAAAAGATGCCATGCCAGAACCTGCTTTAAGTTTGAATTAGTTCTGGAACACAATTATACCGACCACCGCTGTCCGTGGCGACAAAGAATTGATCTTCCTTTATGAGAAATGCAATCTGTGTTAAAAAGTGCAGCTTGCCTTCATCAATGTGTGCAGAGAATCAATGAACCCTGAAATCAGACGCGCGACCGCAAAGTCGAACCGCAAAATCACATCCGCAAATATCATCCGATCCCTGCTGACGGCAACGCTGCTGCTGGTGATTGCCGGCAATGCTGTCGCAATGGAAATCAAGGAGTGGCGCTTTCAAACCTCCATTTACACCCACCACTGGAGTTCAGACCCGGATCACGTCAGTAATTCAAAATTGCTTAACCTGGAGTTTGAAACTACCACCCAATGGGTTTATGGCTTTGCATGGTTTGACAACTCTTTCGGTCAACCGAGCCAGTACCTGTATGCGGGCTACTCATGGCCCTTGTTCAACAAGGACTGGGCCTACTTCAAACTGACCGGCGGCTTGCTGCACGGCTACAAAGAACCTTACGAAGACAAAATTCCGATGAACAGCCTGGGAGTCGCCCCGGCAATCGTGCCCTCATTTGGCCTGAAGTACAAACGTGTCTTTACTGAACTCGAAATTCTTGGCACAGCGGCATTAACCTGGACAGTCGGGTTCAATTTCGGACATAAAAAAAATTGAAATTTCGAACCTAATTCCGGATGATTAACACTCGAACGCTTTCCCGTTCCGTACGTCTTTCACGTACGATAATTACACCGAAAAACGGAACCACATGAGCAAACAGTACCAGGCCCGGGATATTGAAGTCCTGACCGGTTTAGAACCCGTACAGCGCCGTCCCGGCATGTACACCGACACGACCCACCCCAACCACCTTATACAGGAAGTCATTGACAACAGCGTTGACGAAGCCCTGGCCGGGTACTGCAAGGACATCGAAGTCATCCTGCACGAAGACGGTTCGGTGGAGGTCACCGACAATGGCCGCGGCATGCCGGTGGATGTCCACCCTGAACACGGCATACCCGGTGTGGAGCTGATACTGACCCGCTTGCATGCGGGCGGCAAGTTTTCCAATGAGAATTACCAGTTTGCCGGTGGCCTGCATGGTGTCGGCGTTTCTGTGGTCAACGCCCTGTCCACCGACCTGGAGGTCTGGATCAAGCGTGACGGGCAGGAATTCCACATGGCCCTGCAGGACGGCCTGAAAGTCAGTGAACTGAAAGTGGTAGGTACGGTTGGCCAGCGCAATACCGGCACGCGCCTCCGTTTCTGGCCCGACCCCAAGTATTTTGACAGTCCGAAAATCATCTATAAGCAATTGCGCCACCTGTTACGCGCCAAGGCTGTGCTGTGCCCCGGTTTGCACGTCACCCTGACCGTCGCCAAGAGCGGTGAAAAAGAAGAGTGGCAATTCAAGCAGGGACTCGAGGATTACCTGCAGGAGGCCCTGCTGGGTGCCACCAAGCTGCCCGAGCAACCCTTCACCGGTGATATGAAAGGCACCGACTCGGAGGTCAGCTGGGCACTCTGCTGGCTGCCCGAAGGCGGCCAGTTGCAGGAAAGCTACGTCAACCTGATCCCGACCATCGCGGGTGGAACGCATGTCAACGGCCTGCGTACCGGCATGGTCGAAGCGCTGCGTGAATTCTGCGAAATGCACAGCTTGTTGCCACGCGGTGTGCGGCTGGCGCCGGATGATATCTGGGACCGCATCGCCTACATACTGTCGGTGAAAATGTCCGACCCGCAATTCAGCGGCCAGACCAAGGAGCGCCTGTCGTCCCGCGCCTGCGCCACCTTTGTCTCAGGCGTGGTCAAGGACGCTTTCAGCCTGTGGCTGAACCAGAACGTCACCGATGGCGAGGCCATTGCGGCACTGGCGATTTCCAATGCGCAGAAGCGTATGAAAAAGAACCGCCAGGTGGTGCGCAAAAAGGTCACCTCAGGCCCCGCCCTGCCCGGCAAGCTGGCCGATTGCACCAGCCAGGATCTTTCATTGACAGAACTGTTCCTGGTCGAAGGTGATTCGGCCGGCGGTTCAGCCAAGCAGGCCAGGAACCGCGAGTACCAGGCCATATTGCCGTTGCGCGGTAAGATCCTGAATACCTGGGAAGTCGAATCAGATGCAGTACTCTCCAACCAGGAGGTCCATGACATCTCGGTGGCAATCGGTGTGGATCCCGGCTCCGACTCCATATCTGAACTGCGTTATGGCAAGGTCATCATCCTCGCTGACGCTGATTCGGACGGCCTGCATATCGCTACGCTGTTGTGCGCCCTGTTTCTGAAACATTTCCACGCGCTGGTCGAAACCGGGCACGTGTTTGTTGCCATGCCGCCGCTTTTCCGCATCGACGTCGGCAAGGAAACCCATTACGCACTGGATGCCGAGGAGCGCCAGGCCATCCTCGACGTGATCGCGGCCGAGAAGAAGAAAGGCAAGATTCTCGAAACCCGCTTCAAGGGCCTCGGCGAAATGAACCCGCTGCAGCTACGCGAAAGCACCATCGACCCTGACACGCGCCGGCTGGTGCAACTGACCATCGACAGTGAAAACAAGACCACCAGGGTCATGGATATGCTGCTGGGCAAGAAGCGCGCCTCGGACCGCAAATCCTGGCTCGAAGACAAAGGAGACCTCGCAAGTGCATGAGTTCCCGCATTCCATCAGAATCCTGGGCCCCTCGAAAATGCACCAGGTCATTGAGTGGGTAAGCCCTCCTGAGACCTTCGCCAACAGGACGTTGGCGGCAGAGCGTACACGGACGTATTCACAGCATGTCTCAGGAGGGCTTACCCGCTTAAGGGCCTCCCAAAAGAACCCACCAGGAGAGCTTACCCAATCAAAGGCCTCCCAAAAGAATCCACCCAAGATTAAAACATGAACGAAATAACCCAAAGCTTCTCAGAACACGAACAAATCCCCCTCCGGAAATACGCCGAAAAAGCTTACCTCGACTACTCCATGTACGTGGTTCTCGACCGCGCATTACCGCATATTGGCGACGGTCTGAAACCGGTTCAGCGGCGCATCATTTACGCGATGAGCGAGCTCGGCCTCAGCGCCGCCTCGAAGCATAAGAAATCTGCACGCACCGTCGGTGACGTGCTGGGCAAGTTCCATCCGCATGGCGATTCGGCCTGTTATGAAGCCATGGTGTTGATGGCGCAACCGTTTTCCTACCGTTACCCGCTGATCGACGGCCAGGGGAACTTCGGTTCGCCTGATGATCCGAAGTCGTTCGCCGCCATGCGCTATACCGAATCCCGCATGTCGCCCTACGCAAAAACCCTGCTGGCCGAAGTCAGCATGGGCACGGTTGACTGGGCACCCAACTTTGATGGCACGCTGAAGGAGCCTACGCTGCTACCGGCACGCCTGCCGAATATCCTTCTCAACGGCAGCACCGGCATTGCCGTCGGTATGGCGACCGACATTCCACCGCATAACCTCAGGGAAGTGGTCAGCGCCTGCGTGCGTTTGCTGGACCAGCCCAAGGCGACCGTGACGGAGTTGTGCGAGCACATCCCGGCGCCGGATTTCCCGACCGACGCGGAAATCATCACGCCGCAGGAAGACCTTCTCAAGATGTATGAAACCGGCCACGGTTCGGTCAAGATGCGTGCGATATGGGAGCGCGAAAACGGCGACATCGTTATCACGGCATTGCCTCACCAGGCATCACCCGCCAAGATTCTGGAGCAGATCGCCGCCCAGATGCGGGCCAAGAAACTGCCAATGGTCGAGGACCTGCGGGACGAATCCGACCACGAGAACCCAACGCGCCTGGTCATCGTGCCGCGCTCCAACCGCGTGGATATCCAGCAATTGCTGAACCACCTGTTCGCGACCACCGACCTGGAACGCAATTATCGTATCAACCTGAATATCATTGGCAATAACGGCAAACCGCAGGTGCTGAACCTGCGTAAGCTGTTGAAGCAATGGCTGGCTTACCGGATCGATACCGTCACGCGCAGGCTCGAGTTCCGTCTCGACCAGGTCGTTGATCGCCTGCATATTCTCGAAGGCCTGCTGATTGCCTTTCTGAATATCGACGAGGTCATCCATATCATCCGTACCGAGGATAAGCCCAAGCCCGTGCTGATGAGCCATTTCGAGATCACTGGAACCCAGGCGGAGGCCATCCTTGAACTGAAGCTGCGCAATCTCGCCAGGCTGGAAGAAATAAAAATCCGCGGTGAGCAGGCTGAGTTGGAAGAGGAAAGGGAAAAACTGGAAACCCTGCTGGGATCAAAACAGCGCCTCAAGACCCTGGTCAAGAATGAACTGCTCGCCGACGCGGAGAAATATGGCGACGACAGGCGCTCACAACTGAACGAAAGAGAAGCGGCGCAGGCCTTGAAAGAAGAGGACCTGGTGCCGTCGGAACCCTGCACGATCGTGCTCTCCAAATCCGGCTGGGTCCGGGCGGCCAAGGGTCATGACATAGATCCCACGACGCTCAACTACAAGGCCGGCGATGAGTTCCAGCATGCTGCCAGGGGCCGCAGCAACCAGCAGGCGGTATTCCTTGATTCTGCGGGCAGAGCCTATTCATTACCGGCCCACACACTGCCATCCGCCCGCAGCCTTGGCGAGCCGTTGACCAGCCGCTTCTCCCCTGCAGAGGGCGGGCATTTCATGTACGCCATTGCCGGAGATGCCCAGCAAAAACTGGTGCTGGCCAGTTCCTGGGGCTACGGTTTTGTCACGGACACGGTAAACCTGCACAGCAAGATGAAAGCCGGCAAGGCAATGATCACGCTGCCCGGCGACTCAAACCCGGTTGCACCGGTGATTATTACCTCGGACGAAGCCGATACCATTGTCTGTGCCACGTCGGATGGCTATCTGCTGGCCTTCCCGCTAGCCGAGTTACCCGCTTTGAGCAAGGGCAAGGGCAACAAGCTGATCAATATCCCGCCCAAACGCCTGAAATCGGGTGAGGAACATATGATTGGCATGGTCGTCGTTTCATTGAAAGAAGAAATCCTGGTCTGGGCCGGGCAACGCTACCTGCGCATCGGCAAAAAGGACCTCGAGCATTTCAGGAGTGACCGGGCGAAACGGGGCCGCAAACTGCCGCGCGGTTTCCAGCGCGTCACACGCATCGAAATCGCCCAGGATTGAATATAAACAGTTGCCCCTTTTGCTATTGCCCTAACGCGAGCAGGAAAGATTCGAACCCATGCAGGCGCCCGATCGCCTCTGTGTAGCCCTTTCAGCGCGTAAAGACTCTTTTTCAGCAAGCGCCCGTTTACCGTATTTTTTCTCGAGTTTTTCTGCTTTTTCCTGTGCGGTAACCGGATTGTCCGTTTGTGTCAGCAACTCTTCACTGTTCATGACCGAAATGGTCTCACCACCCTCACCGGCCAACACTGACCACGCGTACGCTTCTGCAAAGTCAACGCGCCGGCCTTCTCCCCGGGCGTACATGCGGGCAACCCGCCCCTGGGC
>JABDPJ010000193.1 GCA_013042835.1 Lysobacterales bacterium | reverse complement strand
ACCGGTTCGATTACCTCGTTCCAGGCGGTGTATGTACCTGCCGATGATTTGACCGATCCGTCTCCGGCAACGACCTTCGCCCACCTCGACGCCACCCTGGTACTGGCCCGTTCTATCGCCGAACAGGGTATTTATCCGGCCGTTGACCCACTGGATTCCACTTCCCGCCTGCTGGACCCGAACCTGATTGGCCAGGAGCATTACGATGTGGCACGCTCGGTACAGGGTGTGCTGCAAAGGTACAAGGAACTCAAGGACATCATTGCCATCCTGGGTATGGACGAGCTTTCCGAAGAAGACAAGGCGATCGTAGCCCGTGCCCGTAAGGTGCAGCGCTTCCTGTCACAGCCATTCTTCGTGGCCGAAACCTTCACCGGTTCGGCTGGTAAGTACGTGACCCTCAAGGAAACCATCCGCGCGTTCAAAGGCATTGTCGAAGGTGAGTATGATCACCTGCCGGAACAGGCATTCTACATGGTTGGCGGCATCGAAGAAGCCATCGCCCAGGGTGCCAAGATGGCCAAGAAAGAGGCCGCGTGAGCAGCCTCTTTTTAAGCACTATCTACTTTTAGGGCCGGAAATATGACCAAGACCATACAATGTGACATCGTCAGCGCACACTCCGAAATTTTCTCGGGTGAAGCGACGATGGTGTTTGCCTCCGGTATTGCCGGCGAACTGGGTATTACCCCACGCCATGCGCCACTGATCACCCAGCTGAAAGCCGGCGTCGTACGGGTGCAGCAACCCAATGGCGAAGAGGCCTTTTTCTTCGTCAGTGGTGGCATTCTCGAAGTTCAGCCGCACATGGTGACCGTACTGACGGATACCGCGACGCGCGGTGAGGACCTGGACGAAACAGCCGCCAAGGCCGCCAAGGCAGAGGCCGAACGGCAACTGGCCGACCGCACAGGCGAGATGGAAGTTGCAGAAGCCCAGGCACAGTTGATGCAGGCTGCCGCCCAGTTGGCAGCACTGGAGCATTTGCGCAAAACCGCGAAACGCTAGGGTTTCACTACCAGTACTGAATGCGCCGTGAACCGGCCGGTCCGGCGCGATCGTTCTATGCGCTTACGCGTTTCGCCAGGTCGACAATATCCCTTTCGCAATACGTGCAGACATAGCGGTGACTTTCGTCCTTGCCCAACCTGAATTCGGTCGTGATCGGTTCGTCCTGGTTGGAAATGCAGTTCGGGTTTGAGCAGGTGAGGATACCCCTGACCACCGGTGGCGCTTCAGCATTGAATTTCTTGACGACTTTACCGCCAACGATGATGTTGATCGTTGCCTTGGGGGAAACCAGGGCCACCAGGTTAGCTTCCTCGGCGGATAGTTCCACACCTTCGAATTTCAGGATGTCTTTTCTGCCACCCTTCTTGGAATGACTGTTGACCAGGATGCTCATGGTCTTGTCCCTTGACAGGCCCAATACCCTCAAAACGTCAAAGGCCATCGATGGAAGAATGTGATCGATCACGGTACCGTGTTCAATCCTTTCGACTTTCATGTACTTTTGTGACATTTCAGGCTCCTCCGATAACCATTGACAGCAGGGCCATTCTGACCGGTACGCCGTTGAATGCCTGGGTGAAGTACTTGGCCTGCGGCATGACGTCGACTTCCGGAACGATTTCATTGATTCTCGGTAAGGGGTGCATGACGATCATGCTGTCAGGACCCTTTGAGACCAGTTCCGGGTCTATGCGGTATTTACCGGCAACTTTCTCGTACTCAACCGGGTCCGGGAAACGCTCCTTCTGAATCCTGGTCACGTAGAGGATGTCAGTATTGGCAATGACCTTTTCCGGCGTATGGCAGGCGGTTCCAAACTGACCGGAAGCTTCGAGGTGCTCGACGACCTCGCCGGGCATCTCCAGCCCCTCCGGTGAAACCAGGTTGATGGTGTTGCCGAACTTGGACAACGCAAAAGCCAGTGAATGCACCGTTCTTCCATATCGGAGATCGCCCACCAGGCTGATATTGAGACCCTCCAGCCTGCCCATCTCCTGCCGGATGGTGAACAGATCAAGCAACGTCTGGGTCGGGTGCTGTCCGGCGCCGTCCCCGGCGTTCAGTATTGGCACGCCCGAAAACTCAGTGGCCAGTTTTGCCGCACCTTCCCGCGGATGACGCAACACGACGGCATCGGCGTAACCACTGACCATTCTGATGGTATCGGCCAGGGTCTCACCCTTGACCACGGATGTTGCTTCGGTGCCGGCAAAACCTATCACGCCGCCACCCAGCCGGTTCATCGCCGTTTCGAATGAAAGCCTGGTCCTGGTGGATGGTTCAAAAAATATACTGCCGAGCACTTTGCCCCTGAGGCAATCGTTAACCGCCTCACCCCTGGCGATGGGTAACATACCCTCCGCCCGGTCAAGAACGTCTTTGATTTGCTCAACCGAGAGATCGTGAACCGAAATTACATGCCGCATGAAGCTCCCCAAAAAAGTGATTATGGATGACTGGATTTTAAACCAATTGTCACCGGCTAAGATATCAAAATTAAATGGCTTCGCGCTCGATTGGACAGGTCATGCAGTGACCGCCACCCCGCCCGCGGCCTAGCTCGGAAGCGGATACGGTAAGCACCTCGATACCGGCCTTTCTTAACAGCGTGTTGGTATAGGTATTACGGTCGTAACCGATGACCACGCCCGGCGCCAGCGCGACGACATTATTACCATCGTCCCATTGCTCCCTTTCCTGCTGGAAGCGGTTGCCACCTGTTTGCACGATTTCCAGTTTTTTGAGGCCGAGGCAGTCTTCCACCACGTCAAAGAGGTGGCCTTTCTCATGGTGGATATCCAGTTCTCCTTCCTTGTCACCAAGGCGAATGCTGAAGCATTCGATCTGGTTACAGACATCAAAATAGGCAGTGGCCTTGTCGATGTCACACAGCGAAAACACGGTATCGAGGTGCATCGCGGCACGCGAATGCGGCATCTGGCAGGCGACCACCCGCGTGGCGGCGCCCTTTGTCAATAAAGCCTCCGCCATCTGGCCAACGGCCTGGTAAGTGGTGCGCTCACCCATCCCGATCAATACGCAGCCGTTGCCTATGGGCATGACGTCGCCACCTTCCACGAAAGCCAGTTTCTGATCCACGTCCGCATCGCCCCACCAGACCTCGAACTCCCTGCCGGTAAAAAACGGGTGAAACCTGTAAATGGCGGCCGTCAGCAGCGTTTCCTGCCGGCGTGCCGGCCAGAACATCGGGTTCAGCGTCACGCCACCGTATATCCAGCAGGTGGTATCGCGAGTGAACGTGGTATTGGGCAGAGGTTGCAGAACGAAACCGTCATCATCGGTGAAGGAGGTAAATATTCGCTCGTCAGCAAATGGCATCTCACTGGGCGCCAGGCCACCGATCAGGTGCATGGCCAACTGCTGTGCAGGCATCTCATCGAGCCAGGGGCGAATCACCCGGGAAGCCGTCAGGCCCACGTAACCGGGCGTGATTCTCCTGTCGAGGATATATTTCCGGCCTTCGGGCATCTCCAGCACCGCTTCAAGCAGGTCGTGCATCTCCAGCACATTGACGCCGCGGTCAGACATCTTCGAGACGAAGTCGAAATGATCGCGCCTGGCCTGTTGCACCCAGATAACGTCATCATAAAGCAGGTCCGCACAGTTACTCGGGGTCAGGCGCTCATGTGCCAGACCGGGCTTGCACACCATGACCGTTTTCAAAACTCCCACTTCTGAATTAGCGCCGAGCATTTTTGTCATTCTGACCATCTCCTTCATTCACTTTTTATAACCCGCTGGCAGGCCGCATGATAACACTGCTTTACCCGGTCAATTCATATTCAGAGCAAGTCTTCCAGACATGCGCTTTTCTTATAGCCGGTCATTTCCCCTGGCAAAATGCAGTAAACTCCAGCGGCATGAATCACGTCTGTATCAATCGCCTGGCAACCGTTCTTTTGATGTTTTTCTGCCTGTGCACAATGTCCGGGCAGGCGTTGGCCGAACCGGGCGAGTTGATCGCCAGCGGCGACGCGGCATGGGCGATGCGGTCCCAGGGCCACGTAGGCTCACGGGCTGCTGATGCGCCCATTCAGAAGGCCATTGACGCGTATGCGGCGGCTCTTGAAGCTGAGCCGGAAAACCTCGAAGCGCGCTGGAAGTTGTTGCGAGCCTTGCATTTCAAAGGTGAGTATGTGCTCCATGACAGGCAGCAACGCCATGATCTGTTCGCGCGGGGCAAGGATATCGCCGAAGCGGGAAGGTTACAGATTGAGCGCGAGCACAGCCTGCCCCGAAACCTCTATAAAATGAAGCCCGCCGATGTTTTCAGTGCAGTGGGCGACAACCCGGCGGTGGCTGAGTGGTGTTTCTGGTCTTCAGCCAACTGGGGATTGTGGGCGCAAAACAGCGGCAGACTGGCCTCTCTGTTCGCAGGCGTTGTCAGCAAGATACACCAGTTCGCCGAGGTCATGGTCTTGATGGATGCCAGCGTCGAGGAAGGCGGCAGCCACCGTTTGCGCGGGCGCCTGCATTTCCGGGTGCCTAAAATTCCGTTTTTCACCGGCTGGGTGGACCGGGACCGGGCCATCAGTGAAATCCGCTTGTCCCTTCAGATCGCGCCGGACAGCCTGCTCAGCCAGTTATACCTGGCCGAGGCCCTGTTGAAGTTCCGTGATTCAGACAACGTGGAAGCCATCGGCCTGCTGCGGCAGGTTGCTGCCAGCGAGGTGAGCCCTAAACGCCTGGTAGAGGACCTGCGGACGCAGGAAATCGCAAGGGAGCTATTGACAAGCCTCGGTTATTGACACGCTCCGGCACGACTGGCCACAGCGCTGAAAATATTCACTAAGATTTTCTGAAACAGAAGAAGCGGTTCGACGTGATTAAGGGGTCAACGAGTCCTGTTGAGCCTGGTGCTCGGCAACCAACTCGTCCAGCGGGCGACGGTACCATGCCACCATCTTTTGCGGAGCCAGTTCACGCGCCCGCCCCAGGCTGTCTTCAGCTGCCGCCCTTTCACCCGAGAGGTACTGGGTCCGGGCCATTGCAAAATATAACATGTGGTCATCATTCTGCTTTCTGATCGCGCGCCGCAGCAGGTCGAGGGATTCATCGAACTGTTTCTCCGCCAGGGCTTCATCACTCAGGTGCAACAGGTAGTACGGGTTGTTTTTGCGATATCTTTCGACCTTGCGCTGCAAGACGCTGGCAGCCTCGAGATTACCTTGTTCAACATAGACTTCGTACAGGTTACTCATGGCCGAATACTGGTAAGGATCGATTTCCAGGGCCCGTTTGAATACCGTAATGGCGTCATCCAGTTGCTCGTTACGTCCAAAGACCACACCCATATTGACCCAGGAGTCCGTCACCATTGGAGCGATTTCGATGGCCTTGGCCATGAAGGCGTAAGCGGTTGGCAAGTCATTTTCAAGCAAAGCCTCGGCACCGAGGTTGTTCAGGTACAGGGCCTTCGCATAGTTATCATCAACGAGTCTGCGGCGGGCCGACGGGTGAATGTCCAGACCGCTGACATCCATCACGTAATCCATGCGGGTGCCTTCGACCACCACGTTCACATGTTTCATCAAGAGCACCGTGTCACCGCGACTCGACCAGACGGGACGCCTGAACACCTCCTGGTAGCCTGCCCTGAGTCCGGACGCGCGGGCGAGGGCAACCATCATGTTGGCAAAACCGATACAGTTGCCCGCCCGGGCGTTAAAGGCCTCCTGAGCTGACAGGCTGCGGCTTGCGTCATAGTCAAAGCCCAGCACCCCTGAACTCGTGACAGCGGTGGTCAACAGGTGAACCCGGGTTTGCCGATTTTTGTACTGCAGGATATAGCGCTCGAGAAATTCGTTCATCGCCGGCGACACCGCCAACAGGTCCACATCGGCAACTTCTACATCAGTACCCTGGTGTAACAGCAGTGGCGGCGGCGCGGGACCTATCTGCTGCTGTGTCGCACAAGCGCTCAACAACAGAACGCCTGTCAACATGAACACGGCCCTGCTCAACAGGGGCCGGTAGGCAGCTATGTCTCTTAATGCTTTCACAGTCAATTACTTAAGTGTTACCTCCTAGACCACGGTACCGCAATTGTAGTTCCGGACCAAATCCCCAATCAATTTCTGCCGCCGTTATCTCCCGGCCATGACAGATTTTTTTCGAAAAGTATCTCAGTTTTTGAGAACTCAACCAGTATCATAGGCGCATGGTTACTTCCGGTGCAGGGCAGACAACTCAAATTTCGGGCCTTTCGACTCAAATTCTCGATCCTGAATCCCTGTTCGCCCGGCTGCGGGCAGGCAACACGCTGGTCACCGGGAACAGCCGGCTGGCGCGTGTCCTGACCAGCCAATACAGCCTTTGGAGAATCGGGTTGGGTGACTGCCAGTGGGAGAGTCCTGCAATCGTCAGCTGGAACCTGTGGGTGGACCAGCTTTGGGAAAACGCAGGCCTGCGTGGGATTGAGGGGGCCGACCGCGCCGAGCCCGGTAACCGGCAGTTGGCCAGCCTGTGGGAAAACGCTTTACAAAACGAGCCCCTGGCGCACAGGCTCTTACGGCCTGAATCACTGGTGTCTCAACTGCGCGATACGCGGAAGCTGGTTGTCGAATGGCAACTGGATCTGCAGGACCCGGCATGGTTTGGAAGTGATAACGAAAACCATAGCTCTTTTTCCCGCTGGAACAGGGCCTTCGAGCGACTCTGTGAAGCGGGTCGCTGGATAAGCCCCGAAGACCGCTTAGAGCTGTTAAACAAAGCCATAGGTAACGGCTTGTTGTCGACATCGCCCGTTATAGACCTGCTTGGCTTTGACGAATTTAACCCGCTGCAGGCGAACATGCTGTCGGCACTGATTGATAACGACAGCAAGGTCTGCCGCCTGACCATCACACCCCGAAACGACAAAGCCGTGCTTTTCAAATGTGCAGACAACCGGCAGGAACTTCTGAACATGGCACGCTGGGTGCGCTATTGGGTAGAAAAGGAGCCGGGCTCAAGGATCGCCATCGTGGTCCCCGATTTACAGGCCCGGCGGCAGGCTGTCGAACAGAACCTGCAGGACATACTCACGCCCGGTTGTGACGACGGAATTCAGCAGGCCAAACCCTGGAATTTCTCGCTGGGCATACCACTGATGCGGGTGCCGGTGATTGGCGCCGCCTTTGACCTGCTGAAAATGCTGGATAAACGCATCGATATCCAGGACGTTGGCCGGGTTCTGAGGTCTCCCTGGCTACGGGGTGCAGCTGCTGAGAGAAACAACCGGGCCCTTCTGGAAAAGTGCCTGCGCGACAACTACCCGCGCCAGTTGACCCTCAACGAGGTCAAATATCGCGCCACCGAAATTAAAAAGCATGACAGCCGGCACAATGAACTGCCGCCCGAAGAGTGGGAGCCCACTAGCTGGAATTGTCCGGAGTTGGGCCTGGTTCTCAGAAAACTGGCACGCTTTGAACGAGAAAACAGGGGCTCGCGCTGCGCCTCCGCGTGGGCCGAAGCCTTTGATCAGTTACTGGCTGAATTGGGTTGGCCGATGGCTGCGGAACGACTTGAGGATCATGACCAGATCTGGCAGGCGCTGCAAAAGTGGCAAGAAGCGCTGCGCGAACTGGCCTCGCTGGATGCGACCACGGACCGCATGCATCGAAAAACCGCCATTGGCCACTTGCAGCAGGTGTGCCGGGAGAAAATATTCCAGGAGCGTACCGCACCGTCACCGGTCCAGGTACTTGGTCTGTACGAAATCAACGGCTTGCGCTTTGACCACCTGTGGGTGCTAGGGCTACATAATGACAACTGGCCACCTGCGGCCCGGCCCAATCCGTTCATCCCCGGCAGCTTGCAACGGGCCGCCCGCACACCCCACTCAAGCCCCCAGCGCGAATTGGAAGTCGCACGGACCGTCACCCGGCGCCTGCTTGAAACGGCCCCGGACTGTATTTTCAGCTACCCTGCCCAGCTGGATGGAGAGAAGGTTTTACCCAGCCCATTGCTGCCTTTCGAGGATCTTCCTCCCGGCGACGCACTTTACAGCCTGCCCTACGACACCTGGTGTCAGGTCGTCGCCCGCGCTGCCAGGCCGGTTGTCGGGCCGCTGGACTCACCGGGCAGGCTCGTGCATGACACTGCAAGGGGCGGAAGTTCCATCCTCAAGCACCAGGCGCTGTGTCCCTTCCGGGCTTTTGCAAGCAACCGGCTGGGCGCCGACAGCCTGGCGACACCGGTAGACGGCATCAGCCCGATGTTGCATGGCAGCCTCGTGCACCGGGTTCTTGAGCTTTTCTGGCAGGAAATCAAGCGTCAGTCTGCCTTGCTGGCGCTGGACGATGAAAGTCTTTGTAAAATCGTTCAGAAGCATGTCGAACTGGTGACCAGCGAGGACCGCGGCCTGCGGCTGCGGCCTTCTTTTCGCGGTGTTGAAGCCGAACGTGTGCAGCGCCACGTAATGGCCTTTCTCGAGTTGGAAAAGCAACGTGAAGCCTTTGAGGTCACGGGCTTCGAAAAAGAAATCCTGCCGGAAATTGAGGGCCAGGGCATTCGCCTCATCATCGACCGTCTCGACAGGTTGCCGTCCGGCGAGGAGGTCATTGTGGATTACAAGACCGGCAAAGTTGATCCTAACAAGTGGTTCGGCGACAGGCCGGAGGACCCGCAGTTGCCGCTTTATGCCATTAGCGCTGAAAAGACGCCCGCCGCGGTCGTTTTCGGCGTCATTCGTGATGACGGCTGCCATTACAAAGGCGTGGTCCGGCAGGATGGAATTCTGCCCGGGTTACCAAAAGCCGGCAAACGCGACCTGTACCTCGACGAGGCGGGTCGTGAAATGCCGAAGACCATCGGGACGTGGCGTGAGGTTATTCATCGCCTGATGGCGGATTTTCTCGCCGGTGAAGCGGCAATTGATCCAAAATCCGGCTTGAAGACCTGCGACAACAGTTATTGCGAACTGCAATCAATCTGTCGCATCGGTGAACTCGATCAGCGCGGTAAACCGGCCGGGGCTGTCCCACACCAGGAGACCTCATCATGAGCCGGCCGGCTGATTGGCAACAGCGGAAACTCGGGAGGGATTTTCACCACTCCTACATCGTCCAGGCCCCCGCCGGTTCAGGTAAGACCGAACTGTTGACCCAGCGAATGCTGGGTTTGCTGGCCCGCGTCGACAATCCCGAGGAAGTGGTTGCGATCACCTTCACCCGCAAGGCCGCTGCGGAAATGAGCCACCGCCTGATCAACCGTCTGCGCGCTGCGCAGAAACAGGCCAACGGCCCGATAGAAAACGAACACCTGGAACCGCATGAGCAAATCAGCCGTGAGCTGGCGCTGGCAGTCCTGGAGCGTGATGCGGAAAGGGGCTGGAACCTGCTTGAGCAGCCGGGGCGGTTGCGCATCCGCACCATAGACAGTCTCTGTAGCGAACTTGCCCGGCAGTTGCCGGTACTGTCCGGGCTCGGTGGCGGCCAGCAGATCAGCGTCGATGCCACGGCGCTGTATCGCAAGGCCGCGACACGGACCATGGCCGCTATTGAAGACAGCAGCGATGACCTGCAGCAAGATGTCGTCCGCATTCTGGACCGCTACGACAACCAATATGACAGGCTGGTGGAGTTGCTCACGGCGATGCTCGCCAGTCGCGAGCAGTGGATCAACCACCTGCTGGAGGTCCGCAAGGGCAAAGGTTTTGACCGGCAGGGCATGGAAGATGCCTTGCAATACCTGGTGGAAATCCAGCTCGACAAGGCGCGTGAGCTAAGTCCCGATCACTTACAGGCAGCGCTGCCCCGCTTTTATCGGTACGCGATCAGCAACGCTGCTGCCAATTCCACAGCCCTCGAGGCCTTACTCGAGGCTTGCGGTGGGCCGGACTGCGAGTATCTCAATTTACCAACCAATGCCCGGGCGCTGCCGCACTGGCAAACCATGATCAATGGCCTGCTTACAGGCTCCGATGATGTTCGCAAGGCCGCACCTAACAAAAACGACGGCTTTCCCGCCCCGTCAAGCGCCCGTTGCGATGCAGACAAAACCAGCTTCGCCGCCTGGAAAACGGATTTCGTTGATCTGCTCGACTCAATACGCCATGACGACGCATTGCGAGAGGCTTTCGCGACCATCCGCACCCTGCCAAGCCCGGCTTATGACGACGAGGCCTGGGAATCACTCGAGTCTTTGATGCGCATTCTTATCCGTGCCGTCCAGGAGTGGAACCTCGTCATGGCGGAATCGGGAGAAGTGGACTTCGGTGAAATGGCCCAAAGGGCAATACAGTCCCTGGGTTTTGAGTTTGCGCCCAGCGAGCTTGCACTGCGCCTCGACTACCGCATACAGCACTTGCTCGTCGATGAGTTTCAGGACACTTCCATCAGCCAGGTCAAATTGATCGAGCGGCTGACGGCGGGCTGGAGCGACGGCGACGGCCGCAGCCTGTTCCTGGTAGGCGACCCGATGCAATCCATCTACCGTTTTCGCAAGGCGGAAGTGAGCTTGTTCATCCAGGCATGGCAGGGCACCCTATTTGATCATATACAACTGGTGCCGCTGCAACTGAGCGTCAACTTCCGTTCGACCAGGCCCATTGTCGATTGGGTCAACCGGACTTTTCCTGTTGTCATGCCGCGCACAGACGACCCGGTTATGGGGGCGGTCTGCTACAGCGAAGCCAGCACCAAGCCCAAAGTATCAAGCGACGGGGACGTCACCATCCAGATACTGCCCGAACGTGATGACGAAGAGGAGGCCCGGCGGGTTGTCGAGCTGATCGGCGGCTGTGGCGAGAATGAAAAGATAGCCATCCTGGTCCGTTCGCGAAGCCATGCCAGCACCATACTGGCGCAACTTGACCGCCTGAAAGCCACCCAATCCCGCTATCGTTACCAGGCCATCAACTTCACCCCCCTGGCTGGGACCAGCCTGATCCAGGACCTGGTATCGCTGACGCTGGCGTTGTTGCAGCCGGCTGACCGGCTCGCCTGGCTGGCTATACTGCGCTCACCCGCGATCGGCATCAGCCTGGCCGACCTGGACACGCTGGTTAGCGGAGACCCGGATAGTATCATCATGGATGCAATCCAGGCCGCGGCCGGCGAGCTTGCTAATGCGGAAACCAGCCTGACCGGCGATGGCCTGCAGCGGCTGCGCCGGGCCGGGCCGGTTCTGGCCCGGGCGGTAGAGCAACGTGGCCGGCGACCCGCGCGGTCACTGGTCGAGTCCACGTGGGTCAGGCTCGGTGGTCCAGCCTGTATCAACAACGACAGCGAACTGCTTGACGCGGCGACATTCTTCGACCTGGTGGAAACGCTTGAAACTGAAAACCTGCCCATCGACCGGGATACCCTGGCCCTGCGCCTCGAGGACCTGTCGGCCGAGCCGGACGCCCGTGCCGACGGCAAGTTGCAGGTATTGACCGTTTATGCTGCCAAGGGGCTGCAGTTTGACAGGGTAATCCTGCCTGGCCTCAACCGCCCGCCAAGCGGTGACGGCGCAAAATTGTTGCACTGGTTTGAGCTGGCCGGCGAAAACCGGATCGTCATGTCGCCGATGCGAAACAACACGGAAAAGGAGCAACTGAAGAAATCGGGCGACCTGATCAGGTTTATTTCCGGCATAGAGAAACAACGCCAGAGGCTCGAAGACGGCCGCCTGCTGTATGTCGCTGCAACGCGGGCGATACACCGGCTGCATATGTTCGCCGCGATCAAGCCGACCGCCAATGGAGACATCAAGGCCAACGGTAATAGCCTGTTGGGCGGCTTGTGGCCAGCAATACAAGCGGAGCAAACACCATTGATCGAGGCCGCCGCGGGTCATTTGCAGGAAGCCGGGAGCGCTGGGAATGAAGGGCAGGAGAGCCATGCAACCGGCTTTCCACAAACTTACCGGCGGCTTGCGGCAGATTGGCAGCTACCCGCACCTCCGCAAGCTGTTGATTCCAGCGTCGCTTCCTTTGCTGAGAGTCAAAACTATATCGAGTTCAGTTGGGCCGGTGAAGATGCCCGTCACAGTGGCAACCTGGTCCACCGTATTTTACAAATGATCGCTGAGCAGGGCCTTGACCAGTGGGAAGCAGGCGCTGGTGTATCCACATACAGAAACTGGTGCTTTCAACAGCTGGCCCGTGAAGGCATTAAAGAGGATAAGGCCGTCAGTATCTTCGCGACGGTTTCACAGGCCATCAGAAACTGCCTTGCATCCAAGCAGGGCAGGTGGATCCTGGGCAACCATGAAGCCGCCCGTTGTGAATTTGCAATAACGGCGTTACTGGATCAAAAGGCGGGGCCGAAACGCCTGGTGCTGGACCGGACGTTTGTAGATAACGGCATTCGCTGGATCATCGACTACAAGACTTCAAGCCATGCAGGGGGCGACCTGGATAACTTTCTGGAAAATGAATCCAGGCGCTACAGCAAGCAACTGCTGGAGTATAAAACCGCATTGGAATTGACAGAGTCCCGGCCAGTTAAAACGGCTCTGTATTTCCCGCTGCTCGACCGCCTGCTGGAAGTCCCGTAAACAGGCCTGCATAGCGTCGAATCATTGGCCCGCGTTACTGCTGGCGGTTGACTACTTCTTCAACGCCCGTTGGGACCATAAGCGGAATGTCGCGCCGCTCACCCGGCTCGGTGAATAAATCGAAACCGCGCAAATCCGCTGGCCGCAGTGCCGGGTTCCTCGATACGGAAACCGGCACATGAACTCCCACGTTGTGGGCGGCTTTTATGCGGTTGTCGAGAATCTCGCCGCCATAGGTGGAACTGAAGAACCAGTAAGGCGGGAACGCCATGTGTGTTTGGCGCCTGTCCCAATAGGCGGCATCCCGCTCGAAATGAATGTCGTTGGGGTCGGCGTCGCCCATGTGCAGCACGGTGGTGGCGTCATTCAGCGTAACGCGCCAGGAAATGTTTTCCACGTCGAGCCGCCCGGTGGGCCAGCCGGAGTGGGGAATTCGCACCGCTTCTATCAGCAGGCCGCGCATATTCAGCATAACCGGGGCGTCCTTGTAGGCCAGATCTACGGCCGTGACCCGGTTAAAAACGGGTTGATCCTCTTCTGCAGCAATTTTGCGTAATCCTGCCACCGCCTGGGCTGGCGCATACAGCTGGATACCCGGCTGCGCCCTTAACAATTGCAAAATGTCCCCAGGTGAAAAATGATCACCATGATAGTGACTGATGAACACCGCATCGACGCCATCAAACGGCGGCTGGCCGGCAAATAATGCCTTCTCCATGGCCTCGGGCAACAACTGGTATTGGCCGTAGGCATTACGAAACAGCGGATCGAACAATATCTTGGTCTCACCCTGCATGACCATCACCCCTTCGTTGGCCATGTACTGCGCGACAGCATGGTGATGCGCGGAGCCAGCTTCCCTGGCGCTGGCGACACTGGCAACCAGGAGCAATACCCACAAAGCGTATTTCAGGCAGTCGAGCAGGCCTTGCTCTTTTGCTGTGCGGGAGGCCGGGATTCGCACTGACTCAATAACCACGTTCAATATTCACGACTGACAGCATCGGCTCACCGGCTACGTATCGCCGCAGGTTTTCCCGCACCAGCAGTGACAGACGTTGAAGAGACC
>JABDPJ010000188.1 GCA_013042835.1 Lysobacterales bacterium | reverse complement strand
CAGCGAAGGCCGCCTGGGCGTGCTCGGCCGCGGCGGCGGTGAAGAACGTGACTGGGGCGTGCCCGTACTCTACATGCGCGGCTCGCGCAGTGTCCTGTTCCCGCCGCCGATCGTACCTCTGCGGCGCAACCTGGGGCTGGCCATTGCAGCCATTGCGCTGCTGTCCGCCTGGTTCTTTTTACACATCTACCCGCTGGCCGAGGAAGGCGCCAACCGCACGATGGCCAGCCTGGGTCTCGGCGCCGGCGCCGTGGCAGGCCTCTTTGCCCTCTGGAAAATGATCGCGACCTTTGCGGCGAAAACAGTGAAAAGCGAGAAGGGCTCCATCGTTGAGCGCCTGCTCCGCCGCCGCAATGCCAGGAGCGTGCTGATGATGGTTTTGCTGGCGTCGATCGTGCTTTTCTCGACTACGAGCTCCGTTTACCTTGAGGACAACAGCCCGGATGCCAGCGCGGTCGGCTTATCAGTCAGAACCAGTGACGGCCTGCCGTTTCCGCGGTTACCGCAACTGACAACGTCAAAGGAGACCGGCGACAAACTGGATGGCGGTCCGATTTTCATGTTTCCACCACCCCTGGAACTGCGTTTAAACGTCGATCGCCCCATCGGCTGGAGCCTGAAAGACAGTGTCGAAGTCGTCAGGCCACGACCCTGGAAGCAGGTCAAGCTGCTGGTGCGTGGTGACCTCAAAGAACTGGAACTGCGGGTCTTGCGACTGGTGCCCAATAAATTCCTGATGGACGTACTGCCAAGCCGCTCCAACACGACAACCACCAAGACCTATCAGCTGCGACTGACACTTCGCGGCGAAACCCATCTCATCAAGGACTACCGCCCGGGTGTCATCTGGGCGGGAGGACCCATAGAACTGCTCAAAAACATCAGCGAGAAGGAAAGTGAAAGTGATCGCCTGGCATCACTCGAACGTTGCCTTGCCGGCGCCGGGCAGTTCCGCGAGCAAATGATAAGCAAATGGAACTCCCACAAGGAGTTTTTGAAGATTCCCATTATTGGACCGGAAGATGAGATCACCATCGAGGTGCTCGATGCCTCGGGTGCAACCACCTGGTCGCGTAAGACTGTGTCGGCCGGCACACTGTCGACTGCCACCATCAACCCCCAGTGTCTGGAGGTACTGTAACCATGAAATACTCAACTCCCATGCGACTTTTTCGGCGGTGCGCGTCAGTGACTGCCACGCTCCTGCTGTTGCTCACCCCAGCCTACGCCGGGGCCGACGATCGCCCCGTTATCGAGGTGAAGTTTTCTATTGAAGGCGCGATATTCAACGAGGAAATCAACCAGGCCATTCAACCCGAGATCGAACAAATGATCAGCACCCGGGCGGCGAAAAGCCTCGGCTACCTGAACTGGATACCAAGTTCGCCAACTTTGCAGGAAACTGCGCAATGGAACGTAACGCTCAAGGTAGAGAAAGTTCCGGTGACCACTGACGACGGCGGCACAACCTCCGGCTTCATTGGCACCCTGAAACACCGGGGCGTGCTCGCTGATCAGGAATTCATGTTCGACCAGACAGAGGAAAATGAAACCATCTATCCGCTCGGTCGCCCAATTCCTGCCCAGGAGCGAACCATCCTCGTGAACGACATCTCCGCGCAACTGGACAAACAACTCGAAACCCTATTCAAGAGTCCGCAGGTCAAGGCCTACCTGCGAAATATACCGATCGTGGACGAGGTCATTGCTGACAATGAACTTGTGCTGATACCAGTGAAAAAACGTGACCTCCGCACCGAGGCCGACTCGGTGCTGGCCGTGGAATTCAAGCACAATGAAAAGACCGGCCGCCTGGACCTCGAAACCACTGACGAGGTCACCGAAGAAGGCCAGTACGAGGGCTATGTAATTGCCAGGGTGATGGACCTCAGGCTGGTGCCAATCACCATCGTCACCCCGACCTATTGGGACGAGAAACTGTCACCGATCATCGACTCGGCCGAAGAGGTCAAGGTCTTCATGCTTTCCTACAGCCCCAGCCTCAGCGGCGGACTGGATGCCGAGAACGGCGTTGTCAGCGAACCGGATTCGTAAGGAGGAATGCCATGAATCGTCTAAACATCAATGGAATTTTCCTGATCGCCGTGGCCGTTTGCGCCACGTTCACATTCACCGCGACCACGTGGGCGGAACCGGTCGCTACCAACCTCCAGCAACGCGGCAAGCTGGCCCTGAAAAAGAAAACCTTGCCCGCAGACATTGAGCGTTTTTCCGAGGCCGCTGCAAGGGAAGCGGACCCAAAGGCGAAAGCCCGGCTGGATTTCCGCCAGGCCGTAGCCCTACAGCAGCTGGCGGCTGACCCGGAACAGGCCAATCCTCAGGAACAGCTGAAACAGGCGGCCGGGCTCTACCAGGGTTACCTCGTTACCAATCCGCAGTCCGCCGCCGCGGCTAACAACCTGGCCAGGGTCTACGAGCAACTGGGCCGCGAGGCCAACAAAGTGGGCGACTCCACCGAGGCCAGGCGCAATTACGCCCTGGCGGCAGAGCACTATGAGAAGGCTGTCAACGCCGGCGACGAGCGGCAGGGCCTGTACCTGAAAAATTATGCCGAGTTCAATGCGAAAATAAAAAACTGGAAAAAAGCGAGGAAGTTGTACGCCCGGCTGATTGCCGACCACCCGCTTTCCCCGGCGCTGCAAAAATCGCTGTTCAACAGTTTTTACCGGCACGACGTTAATGCCGTCGTCGAGTACCTGTGGCATTTGCTGGATGCCGGCTACATTCACCAGACCACGGATTTCGCCCTGCTGGCGCTGCAGCGAAGCTTCAACAAGGAAAGCGGCGGGCGCACGGACCTGATGACCGTTTTATCTGCCTCGCTGGCCGAGCGCAGCGATGACTACGGTGAGTATCTCGAATACAAGTTGAGCCGGGGTTCCACGCCACTGGTCAAAGATGGCTTTCTGGGTGAGGGCGTGCGCGAAATTGTTCGACTGCTCGACGCCGGGGACTTTGAACGTGACAACTATGGCTGGTGGAGAAGCCACGGCTTCGAAATAGAGGATCCACCAATTGGCTTGTGGCCCCTGGACGGTTTCCGCGCCCTGGCTCGCTCGCTTGGCAGCCGCGCGAAACGAATCGGCAACCTTGAACTGGCCGAAGCTTACTTCCGTCTCGCCGCCGACATGGAACCGTGGAATATCGACCCTATGGCAGTCCGGGCGCTGGTACAAATGTATGCCGAGAAGAACCAGTTCAACAAAATCGATGCCGCGCTTGATCAATACCAGGTGCAACTTTTCGAGAGCAAGAGCAGCGCCTACCGGGCGTCTTCCGCCAGCAAGATTTTTTTGTACCACCAAACCCTGGGCGAGCTATACGCACTGATCGAGCGCTGGGGGAGTAGCGGCCGGACCGATTCGGCCATCTTCCAACTGGAGCACGCACGCGATTTCAGCATGAGGCTGGCAGACCGCTCAGAAGAAAAATTACCTGAAAAATACCAGTTCACTCCACCAATGGTTGAGGTACTGGCCACCGGCTATGAAAAAACCGGCCAACCGGTCGAGGCAACCAGGCTCCGCATCGACCAGGCTGAGTACTACCAGAAGACAAACAATATCAAGGCCGCCGGACGGGTGCTTGCCCCGGTCAGGGAAGCAGATTTGTCTTCCAGCTACAAAACAAGGTATGAAAGTTTGAAGGCCAGCCCGGAACTGAACCTGCAACTGCAACAGATGAATGTCGAAGGTGCCGTGATCAGGGATTCGCAAGGCTAGGAAAACGGGGTTCGGGTCAAGTGCCGGAGATATACGCCGGCACTTGGTTTTTACTCCGATAATTTATCGCCCCCTACTCAGGCCATTGCGCGCAATCGCCGGTGAGGCGTGTCAACGGGACGGTGGTCGACACCTCGGCAGATTCAACGCTGAATTCCATGTGCATGCAATCGAT
>JABDPJ010000183.1 GCA_013042835.1 Lysobacterales bacterium | reverse complement strand
GTTACCTCAATAAGGAGGGTCGCATGAAAAAGTTTCTCTTCAACCTTACCGTTTTCACCGTGCTGATTGGTTTTGCAATCAATGCGAGCAGCAAGGAACTCATCAGGGAATTCAAAGGGTCGGGCAGCAAAGCCACGGCTGAATTCGAAGTAAAAGCCCCCTGGGTCGTAGACTGGCGAGTGTATGGAGACTATCCCGGGCAGATGGCGGTCAACGTGGAACTGGTCAGCGCACCACTGGGCGAGTACATGGGCAAGATCGTTACGACGAAGTATGTGGACAACGGCGTCCGGTTGTTCAACGAAGGCGGGCGCTACCGGTTCCAGGTCAATGCCACGCTTGCTGACTGGACCTTGCGGGTCGAGCAGCTTACACGGGAAGAAGCCGAGACCTATCAACCGAAACAACCGAGACTGGAGTAGGCTGGCCACTTGTGGATTAGCGCTGTGCAGGACCATGGCCATTGTTTCCGAATGACTTGATCCCTATATGGAAAACAGAGTATATGCCTCTCAAAGCCGCTGACATTGAAAGGGATTTGAGAATTCACTGAGGGCGATAAAGTCAATGGAATACAAAGACTATTACAAGGTCATGGGTGTGGGCCGTGATGCCACGCAAGACGACATTAAGCGTGCCTTCCGGAAGCTGGCCCGCAAATATCACCCGGATGTGAGCAAGGAAGCCGATGCTGAACTGAAATTCAAGGACCTGAATGAGGCCAACGAGGTCCTGAAGGATCCGGAAAAACGCGCCGCCTATGATCAGCTTGGATCAAACTGGAATGCTCAACAGGGTTTCAAGCCGCCACCGGACTGGGGCACGGGGTTCGAGTTCCACGGCGCACCCCGAGGGGAAACCGGCCGGGGTGAATTCAGTGATTTTTTTGAGTCATTGTTCGGCCAGATGGGAGGCGGTGGTGGCGCCCGCGGGTTCCATATGCAGGGTGAGGACCATCACGCCAAAATACTCATCGACCTGCAGGACAGCTATCACGGCGCATCACGTTCAATTTCGTTGCAGGTACCGGAGGTTACGCCAGACGGGCATGTTGTCACACGCAACAGGACCTTGAAAGTCGCCATTCCAAAAGGTATCCGGCAAGGACAACAAATCCGTTTGACCGGTCAGGGCGCCAAGGGACAGGGCAGCGGCAGGGCCGGCGACCTGTACCTCGAGGTGGAGTTCAGGCCACACCGGCTCTATCGCGTCGATGGGGCCGACGTGCACCTGGAACTGCCGGTCACCCCGTGGGAGGCGGCCCTGGGAGCGAAGGTCAACGTACCCACACCATCCGGAACCATTGATCTGACGATTCCGCCAAATTCGCAGGCAGGCAAGAAGTTGAGGCTGAAAGGCCGCGGGCTGCCGTCCAGACCAGCGGGAGACCTTTATGTTGTCCTGCAGCTTGTTTTGCCCTCCGCGGATGATGCCAATGCGCGGAAGATTTACCAGCGCATGAAAGAGGAAGTTGAGTTTAACCCGCGTGCGACGATGGAGGTGGCCTGATCGTGAGTGGTGAAAGAAACCCCGGTAAACCCCTCGAAGGACGCGTGCTGGCAGACACTGATTTAGTCACGTTGACGGATCTTTGCCGCAGTTGCATGGTGAAAACCGAAACTATAACGTTACTGGTCGACGAAGGCATTCTTGATCCCGTTGGTGACAATGTGGAGCGGTGGCGTTTCAGTGTTGGCAGCCTGCGCCGGGTCAAGACGGCCGTCCATCTGCAGCGGGATCTTGGAGTAAACCTGGCCGGTGCTGCGTTGGCTTTGGATTTGCTGGACCGCATTGCGGAGCTGGAGCGTTTGTAAGGTTGGCGCCCAAACTGTCCGCGAATCCTTTATGATTGCAGCCCGAATTGTTTTAAACGAATAGCAGGGAGTCCTGATGAAATACTTGTTGAGTGCTTTATTGATTGTTGCCGCCGGCATGGCGATAGCTGATGATTTCGACGCGGTTGAGGCCAAGTTAAAAGCGGCTATGGCTGCCGAGATCAGAACCGATGCGGAAAAGGAGCGTGACCGCAATCGTCGCCCGATCCAGACACTTGAATTTTTTGGATTGCGCGATGACATGAAAGTTGTTGAATTGCTTCCGGGCGGCGGCTGGTATACCAAGTTGCTGGCGCCGGTGGTGCAGGACAATGGCGAATTTTACGCAGCGCTGGGTACCGGCAGGGTTTCCAAGTCCCTGATCACCGAGCCGGGTTTTGAGGATGTCCAGGTCGTGGCCACTGACTCCAAGGTCTACAGGAAAGATGGCGCGCGCCTCTACACGCTGGAAACCAATGGCCTGGGCGTAACCGACGCGGATATGGTGCTGACCTTCCGGAACTACCACAATTTTGATGCCGAAGGCCGCGCGGCCATGAACAAGGCAGCTTTTGACGCGTTGAAGCCAGGTGGTGTCTATGCTGTCGTCGACCACACGCGCCGTCACATGGAAGGCGACACCCCGGAGAACCGCCGCCGCATCGACCCGGTCCTGGCGATACATGAGATCCAGGCTGCCGGCTTTGAATTCGTGGACTTTTCGGACCTGCACTACCGTGCCGATGACGAACTGCGCTATGAAGTTGGTCGTAAAACCGTAACCGGTAACACCGACCGCTGGACACTCAAGTTCGTTAAGCCCTGATCCTGATATTGTCAGCAAGGAAGGCGGGCAACTCATTGCCCGCCTTTTGAAGAGCTTGCTGCAGTCGCATACCCGGTACATTGAATCTTGAAAAGTTAGCAGGCAAAAACGCGGCAGCGTTCAGACGGCTGCTATTTTTTCTACTGATGCTGCTGACCGCCACGGGCGCATTGGCGGATGCAAATATCAGCTATGGAAAGAAGGGTGTTGAATACCTGAGTGATGATGAAAACACCTTTCTTTGGTTTGGCGTGCGGCTACAGCTGCGCTATACCTCGCTGGATTTTGACCCCGGGAAACCGCCCTCGCAAGCCTTGACCGATAAGGATGAAATCAAGCTGAATCGTGGCCGGCTGAAGTTGGGTGGAAATATCCTTAGGCCCTGGTTCCAGGTTTACTCAGAGTATGACTTTACCAAGAAGAACCTGCTGGACCTGAGGGCCACATTCCAGTGGAAACAATGGTTTGTCCCGCGCATCGGGCAGTGGAAAGCAGAATATAATCGCGAGCGAATTGACTCATCCGGCAACCAGCAGTTCATTGAACGCTCCATTGCGACCTACTGGTTCACCGTTGATCGTCAAAAAGGCGTGTCGGTCTCCGGCCGTCTTATGGCGAACAGTACATATGATTCCAGCTATTGGCTGGAAAGAATGAGTGGTACTGGACGGGGCGGAGCCAGTAGTGATGGAAAGCCCTTGTGGCTGGCACGCTATCAATGGAATCTGCTGGGTCGGGTCTTGCCTTTCAGTCAGAGTGATCTTCAGCGTATGTCCTCCCCGGCGGCTTCGATAGCGATTGCCGGCGTTTATGGGCACAGTCGGTTCACACGTTTCTCAGGCGCCGGTGGAGGACAGTTACCCGGTTACGAGGCAGGTGTGGAAGACCAATATCGCTTGTCGCAATGGATGCTTGAAACCGCCTGGCAAGGTCACGGATTTTCCTGGCAGCAGGAGTATCACTGGAAGGAGATTCACGACACCGTTAATGCCAGCACCAGAAAAATACGTGGTGGCTACTTCCAGGTGGGTTATTTCTTCAATGAAACCTGGCCGGCGTTTCCGCGTCCACTGGAGCTGGCAGGACGCTATACACGCATCAAACCCGATACCGCCCAACCGGAAGAGCAGCAGGAAGAGTTAAGCCTGGTGGCAAACTGGTTTTTTAACGGTCATCGCAACAAGCTCAGCAGTTCTGTGAGCTGGATAGAACTGAAGTCAAAAAACCAGCGTACCCGGGACACGCAACTGGGACTCCAGTGGGAGTTCTCGTTTTAGCCCTGCGCTCCGTGGCTCTGATAGCCAGGGATTAATTCGTTGACAGTGCCTCACATAAGGCGACGTTGTCGGTTGCCACACGTTCGATCGGAACGCTTCCCTGCTGGTCAATGGTGGTAATGTCATACTCAACCAGGCCTGTGTTACAGTCCTCGAACGTCAGCGTAATGGTGCCCACCGAGCCCGGCTCGGTGCGCTCTATTTCGGAGGAAGTGTCGAACAACCCACCGGAAGCGAACTCGATATCCAGAACGGCTCTGTTGCCATCGATCGCACCGACCGCTGTCATCCAGCGGTGGCCGGGGTCACCGAGGTTGGCGCTGGCACCTTCCGGGGGCAGCTCGGTGTCATAGGTGAACCAGGCGAGAGAAACGGCGTTTAAAACCGGGAAAACCGTGATGAAGAAACCCTGGCCACTGGTACTTCGGTTGAACCACGCGTCGTTCAGCCCCGGGTTCATCACGAAAGCCGCAGGCTCCGATTCAGCGGAAACAGCTGTCATAACGAGATTTTCTTCCAGGATGTTGCCGCTGGAATAATTAATGACCGGCAACGTGTCAAACGTAGAACCGGAACTGCCGTCAGCATCCAGTGTGGGCAAGTCACTGATGGCATCCGCAACCGCCATACCATCGTCAATAACCCGGGCAAAAACTGTGAAGCCCCCGTTTTGATCATCGAGGATATCCGAGTTATCACTTAGGTTGATAAACCACTGGCTGGTGGCGCTGTCGGGTTGACCACCAAGCTTGGCCATGGCAACCGTGCCGCGCGTGTTCGAAATTCCGAATTCGTTATCGATTGGCGGGAACGTTGCAACGGAGTCGACCAGGTCGTCGATAAAGGTAAAGCCACCGCCCTGGATGACAAAACCGGAGTTATCGGCTTTGCGCGCACTGCGGTGAATGAACGTCTTGTCGTAACGGTTGGCTTCGATGTATTGGAGAAAATTGGCAACCGTGTTGGGGGCATCAGCTTCCAGCAGCTCGATCTCGATATCGCCGAGCGGTGTTTGTATGGTTGCGGTTTTTGCCTGGGCGATAATCGGCAGCAATATCGCTGATGCGAGCAGTATCACAAGAAAAGGGTGCTTCGATTCGGTTAAACCGAATGAAATCGATTTGAACATGGCAAGGGGTCCCGGGATTTTTTGTTACAATTTGGAAAGCGGATGCAATATACCAGAGCCACCGCTGGAAGCAAGGGAAGCCACCGAAATCAGACCTTTATCGAAAGCAAGGAACTGCGACCGGTGTGCCGGGGTCACATTCAGTACAGCAACCATGAACGGGTGAACTGCCATGAACAAAGCCGTACCCATCCTGATACTCATCATCCTTTTCGCGATAGGGGCCTGGCTTTTCTTTACCCAGGAACCGGAGGCGGTTCACCAACTGCCACCACCGCCGGTACCGCCGGCCGTAACCAGCCAGGCGCCTCTGCCAGCACCTCAGCCGGACGTCATGCAGGACTTCCGGGAATCTGAAGCTGAGCCGGCCGAGTTGCCGCCCCCACTTCCGCAATTGAATGAAAGTGACGAGGAAATCAAGCAGGCCCTGGCCGAAGCGGCGGATTCCACAGCCGTGGAAGACTACCTGGTCAAGGACCAGCTCGTCAGCAGGATGGTGGTTGCGATCGATGCCCTGACCAGCAGGCAGGTGCCGGGCCAGATCAATCCGGTCAGGCCCGCCGATGACAGGATTGTAGTCGGTAACCTGGGTGACAAAGTCGTTTTGAGTGCAGATAATTTCGCCCGCTATGATGGCTATGTCGCCTTGCTGGATAGTATGAACGGCGATACGCTGGCGGGACTCTACCGGCGTTATTATCCGCTCTTTCAGCAGGCCTGGGGGGAAAACGGTGGCGAGGGGTCGTTTAATGAGCGCGCCGTGGAAGTGATCGACAACCTGCTTGAGACGCCGGATATCACCGGTCCCATTTACCTTGTCAAGCCGGAAGCTTTCTACCTCTACGAGGACCCGGAGCTGGAAGCCATGACAGCAGGGCAGAAGATCCTGGTTCGCATGGGCAGTGACAATGCAGCGAAGGTCAAGCAGAAGCTGCGCGAGCTAAGAGCCCTGCTGAAGCCATAGCGCCGGTTGATAAAGGGTATTGGGCCGGACAGCGCTTCAGGTGATGTGCCTGGCGCTGATTTCGCTGATCTTGCGGCAACCGATCAAGCCCATGCCACGCTCGATTTCAGCGCGCATCAAGTCCAGTACCCTGGTGACACCCGGCTGACCCGCTGCCGCCAGGCCATATAAATAGGGCCTGCCCATGGAGCAGGCGGTGGCGCCGCGAGCCAGCGCCTTCAATACATGGGTGCCACGGCGAATGCCGCCATCGCAGATCACTTCGCATTCGCCGCCCACTGCGTCAACGATCGGGCCAAGTGCCTCGAAGGCTGACAGGGTGCCGTCAAGCTGGCGCCCGCCATGGTTGGAAACCATGATGGCCGAGACACCGCTGTCAACGGCCTTGCGGGCATCGGATGGCGACAGTATTCCCTTGATGGCGAACGGGCCACCCCACTCGGAAACCATCCACTCCAGGTCTTTCCAGGTCACGGCGGAATCAAACTGGTTGGCGATGTAGTCCATTAGCGATGTGCTTTGCGAACTGCCTGCGGGTATCTTGTGGGCAACGTTGGCCAATATGGCTTTCGGGTGCGTCAGCGCCCGGTAAACCCAGCCCGGCCTGGCGGCAAATCCGGCGATACCGGCCATGTTGAGTTTCGGCGGCATACTGAATCCGTAACGCAACTCCCGTTCCCTGTTGCCGGCCACGGGTATGTCCACGGTCAATGTCAGGGAATCATAGTTGGCGTCTTTACAGCGCTGGATGAATTCGTGTGTCAACCCGCGATCCTTCATCACGTAGATCTGGAAACACTTGGGTCCGTCACAGGCCGCGGCGACGTCCTCGATGCTGGTGGCGCCAACGGTTGACAGGGAATAATAGGTGTCCGCTGACGCCGCAGCTCTCGAGACGGCGGTTTCCCCATCGTGGTGAAACAGCCGGGTCATACCGGTGGGGGCAAGGAAGAGCGGCATGGAAATCTCGCGCCCCAGCACCGTAGTCGTGGTATCGATATTGGTGACATCGACGAGGTACTCCGGTATTAGCCTGGCGCTATCAAACGCATGGGTGTTCCCGCGCACGTTGGATTCTTCATCGGCGCCGCCGTCAATGTAGTTGAACAGCGGTGCAGGTAGTTTCCTGCGCGCTATTTTTCGCAGGTCTTCGATATTGAAAACTTTGTCGAGACTGGACACGGCTATTTATCCTGCTTCCTGGCGCCTGTTAATCGAAGGTCAGGCGCCCTCTACCTTGCTCAGGTCGCGCACGCCGCCGCGGTCCGCACTGCTGGCAAAAACCGCATAGGCGCGCAGGGACTGGCTGACCCGGCGCCGTCGCGGCGCTGCCGGCCGGTAGGCGTGCTCGGCGCCCTGCGCTTCGATCGCCGCACGCCTGGAGGCCAGTTCATCTTCATCGACCTCGAGCCTGATGCTGCGCGCGGGGATATCGAAGCTGATCGTGTCACCTTCCTCGACCAGTGCGAGCAGTCCGCCACTGGCCGCTTCCGGGGAAATATGACCCACTGACAAGCCGCCGGTGGCGCCTGAGAAACGGCCATCGGTGATCAGTGCACAGGACTCACCCAGCCCCCTGGATTTGATAGCGGTAGTCGGTGTCAGCATCTCCTGCATACCCGGACCGCCGCGTGGTCCTTCGTAACGAATCACGACTACGTCCCCGGGCTCGATGCCTCCGGCCAGAATGGTTTCCTCGGCAACTTCCATTTCATCAAATATCCTGGCGCGTCCCTTAAACCGGTACATTTCCTCTGCCACGGCCGCGGTTTTCACAATACATCCCTGTTCCGCGATGTTGCCGTAGAGAACGGCCAGGCCACCCTCGCTGCTGTAGGCATGTTCCAGGTCGCGGATGCAACCATGACTGCGGTCCAGGTCCAGCTCCCAACGGTTATCCTGGCTGAAAGGTTTCGTGGTTCGAACGCCGCCCGGCGCGGCAGTGTACAGGCGCCTGGCGTCTTCGGCCTCACTGCGCCCGATGTCCCACTTTTCGAGGGCTTCACCGAGGCTGACGCTGTGCACCGTGCTGACATCGCGGTTCACCAGTCCGCCCTTTTCCAATTCACCCATGATTGACAACATACCGCCCGCGCGATGCACGTCTTCCATGAAATAGTCGGAGGTGGCGGGCGACACCTTGCACAGGTGGGGAACACGCCTGGACATAGCGTCGATATGTGACAGGTTGAAATCCACACCGGCCTCCTGGGCTGCCGCCAGCAGGTGCAAAATGGTGTTGGTGGAACCGCCCATTGCAATATCGACGGCCATGGCATTGCTGAACGCGTCAAAACTGGCAATGGCGCGGGGTAAAACCGATTCGTCGTCCTGCCGGTAGTACCGGTTCGCCAGTTCGACCACCAGGCGGCCTGCTTCCAGGAACAGGGAGGCACGGTCGCGATGCGTCGCCAGCGTTGAGCCGTTGCCCGGCAGGGACAGGCCGAGGGCCTCGGTCAGGCAGTTCATCGAGTTGGCCGTGAACATCCCCGAGCAACTGCCACAGGTCGGACAGGCGCTTTCTTCCACCTCTTCGAGGCTGATGCCCGGATACACATCGGGATTGGCCGCGCTGGTAAAGGCATCCACGAGATCGACCCGTTTCACCACCTTGCCGTCCTGCTGCACCCGGCCGGCCTCCATTGGCCCGCCGGAGACAAATACGGTCGGAATGTTGAGCCGCAATGCGGCCATCAGCATGCCCGGGGTGATCTTGTCGCAATTGGAAATGCATACCAGCGCGTCGGCGCAGTGAGCATTGGCCATGTACTCAACGCTGTCGGCGATCAGGTCACGGCTGGGCAGTGAGTACAGCATGCCATCGTGCCCCATGGCGATACCGTCATCCACGGCGATGGTATTGAATTCCTTGGAAACACCGCCGGCGGCGGCGATTTCAGTCGCGACCAGGCTGCCGACATTCTGCAGGTGCACGTGGCCAGGAACGAATTGCGTGAACGAGTTGGCAATGGCGACTATCGGTTTGCCAAAATCACCGGACTTCATACCGGTGGCGCGCCACAGGGACCGTGAAGCCGCGGCACGGTTGCCGCTGGTGGTGGTATCTGATCTCAATGGTTTCATAGGCAAAGCTTCTGACTGAGGAAAAAGGTAAAATATTCGTGATGTGGAATCGTACCACTCATTTACGGTGAACAAATCCTGTTTTCAAAAAATGATGGTGGAATTCGATGACCGGCATCGCTTGTTATTCGCCTGTTCACTGGAAGACCGGCTGTAAAAATGGGACCGCTCCAAGGTTTTAAAATCATAGAAATTGCCGGCATTGGCCCCGGCCAGTTTGCGGGCATGCTGCTGGCCGATATGGGTGCGAGCGTGTTGCGCATCGACCGGCCGGTCAATAGAGAAAAGATTTTCGCAGCAGATGCCCGTTACAACATCATGAACCGGAGCCGGCCGCTGATCAACGTGGACCTGAAAACTCCGCAAGGTGTCGACACGGTGCTGGATCTGTGCCGTGACGCGGATGCCATTTTTGAAGGTTTTCGACCCGGTGTGATGGAACGTCTCGGCCTCGGACCTGAAGACTGCATGGCCCGTAACCGCAAACTGGTCTATGGCCGCATGACGGGTTGGGGCCAGCAAGGGCCATTGGCAAAAACCATCGGTCACGATGCCAACTTTATCGCCCTGTCCGGCGTATATGGCTGTATTGGTGAAAAAGGCGGCGACCCCGTTTACCCCCTGAACCTCGTGGGTGACATGGGCGGCGGTGGCGCCTATCTCGTTATCGGCATGTTGGCGGCCATACTGGAGGCCGGCCGTTCGGGGCAGGGGCAGGTGGTCGATGCGGCCATGGTCGATGGCGCCGCATCGCAGATGACTTCTATCTGGGGCCTCAGGGCTGCGGGCTTGTGGAAAGACCAGCGCGGCAGCAATGTGCTGGATGGTGGCGCACCGTTTTACATGGCTTACCGCACGAGCGACAACCAGTACATTGCCGTGGCGCCGATAGAGAACCGCTTTTACCGGAACTTGCTCGAGGTACTGAACCTCGATGATATTGACCCGGATCATCAACATGACCGGTCACAGTGGGATAATGTGCGGCGAAGACTGCAGGCGGTTTTCGCGACCAGAACGCGCGATGAGTGGACAGCGCTTCTGGATGGCACCGAAACCTGTTGCACAGCGGTGCTTTCGATGGCTGAAGTCGACTCGCACCCGCACAACGCGGCGCGCGAGACATTCGTCAGCATCGACGGTATTACACAGCCCGCGCCGGCGCCCAGGTTTTCGCGAACGGAGTCGGCAGTCAGTTGCGCGGCGGGCGCCGCCCAGGCAGACCTGCATCGCGTACTCAAAGACTGGGGTGCATCCGATACGGTCCTGGCAAAATTTATCAAGGGAAACCAACCATGAAATCCAACACGAGCTTTGTATGCGGCACCAGCGACCAGCCGCTTATCTACCAGACCATCGGGGAGGCCCTGGACCAGGTGATCGAACAATGGGGCGACAAGGAAGCCGTGGTTGTCCGCCACCAGGGAATCCGCTGGTCATATCGTGAGTTTGGTGAGCGTATCGACGCCTTTGCCGCCGGCCTGCTGGCGCTGGATTTACAGCCCGGTGACCGTGTTGGCATTTGGTCGCCCAATAATATCGAGTGGTTGATCACGCAGTTCGCAACGGCCAGGGCCGGCCTGATCCTGGTCAACATCAACCCCGCTTACCGCCAGGCCGAATTGACCTATACGCTCAACAAGGTGGGCTGCAAGGCGCTGATTCTTGCCAGTGAGTTCAAGAGCAGTAATTACGTGGGAACGCTGCGGAACATTGCTCCCGCCATCGACACGTCACAGGCAGGGCAACTGCAGCTGCCCGAATTGCCGGACCTGAGGTCGCTGGTTGTCATTTCTGAACAACCCGTGGCGGGCATGTTCCGTTTTGCGGACATCGAAGCGATGGCGCCCGCCGACGCCGGCGAACAGCTGGCTCAGCGGGCCGGGAAGAGTCAGCCCGACGACCCGATCAATATCCAGTTTACCAGCGGCACCACCGGCCTGCCCAAGGGTGCGACGCTGACGCACTTCAACGTACTCAACAACGGCTACTTTACCGGTGAGGCCATGAAGCTGACAGCGCAGGACCGGCTCTGCATACCGGTGCCGCTTTACCACTGTTTCGGCATGGTGCTGGGTGTATTGAACTGCGTGACCCACGGGGCCGCCATGATCTTTCCTTCGGAAGCGTTCGAGGCGCGAGCGGTCCTCGAGGCCGTCAGTGAAGAACGCTGCACAGCTCTGCACGGCGTGCCGACGATGTTCATTGCCGAACTGGAGGAGCCGGACTTTGGGCGCTTCGATCTGAGCCATCTGCGCACCGGCATCATGGCCGGCGCGCCTTGCCCGATCGAGGTCATGCGCAAAGTTATCAGTGAAATGAACATGACCGAGGTGACCATCGCCTACGGCATGACCGAAACCAGCCCGGTCAGCTTCCAAAGCTCCACCGATGACCCGTTGGAAAAACGCGTGGCCACCGTTGGCCGCATCCACCCGCATGTGCAGGTCAAGATTATCGACGAGCACGGCGCAGTCGTACCACGGGGCACTTCCGGTGAGCTCTGCACCCGCGGTTACAGCGTTATGCTCGGTTACTGGGGTGAGGATGAGAGGACCAAAGAGGATATCGATGCGGCAGGCTGGATGCACACGGGTGACCTGGCTGTCATTGATGATGAAGGTTATTGCGATATCGTCGGGCGGGTAAAGGACATGATTATCCGTGGTGGCGAGAATATCTACCCGCGCGAAATCGAGGAATACCTGTTCCAGCACCCCAAGGTCCAGGAAGCGGCTGTGTTCGGAGTGCCGGATGAAAGGTTTGGCGAAGCGGTGGCCGCGTGGATCAAGTTGCATGATGGCCAGGCGGCGGATGCCGACGAAATCAGGCAGTACTGCAAGGAGCAGATCGCCTATTACAAGGTGCCCAAATACATTGTCATCGTCGATGAGTTTCCCATGACCGTGACCGGAAAAATACAGAAGTTCAAGATGCGTGAGAAGACGATCGAGACTTTGTGAGCGTTCACGGTACAACGCGGTTGCCTTTATAAGTGGGCGGAATAGCCCCACCTATTGCAGATGGCCGAGAAAAACTCCAGCGAACGCCCCAAGAGTCGTTCACTAAAACCGCTCAAGACCCTGGTGCCGTTTATCCTGGCTTACCGGGGTACGCTGATCGCGGCGTTGCTGGCCCTGCTGGTGGCATCGGTCGCCCTGCTGGCGCTGCCGGTAGCATTGCGCTACCTGATCGATAACGGGTTTGCCAACAATGACGTTGGCACCATCAACCGTTACTTTGGCTGGTTTTTTGCTGCCGCGGCAGTGTTTGGCGGATTTGCCGCCCTGCGGTACTACCTGGTTTCCTGGCTGGGTGAAAAGGTGGTCGCGGATATCCGCACGGCGGTTTACGACCGGGTGATTCGCATGGACCCGACGTTTTTTGAAACCACCCGAACCGGTGAAGTTCTCTCCAGGTTGACCACGGATACCACGCTGGTGCAAAGCGTCTCCGGAGTCAGTCTCTCCATCGCCTTGCGCACCAGCGTTGCCCTGGTTGGCGGCCTGATCATGCTGGCCCTGACCAGTGTCAAGCTGACCCTGTATATCATGATGGGTGTGCCGGTGGTGATTCTGCCAATGATCATTATCGGACGCCGGATCAGGAGCCAGTCCCGAACCACCCAGGACCGGGTTGCCGATACTTCCGGCCTGGCGGATGAAACGCTTAACGCCATCCAGACGGTCCAGGCCTTTACCCTCGAGTCGTTGCAGATCGAGCGCTACGACCGCGCGGTCGTAGCGAGCTTCAAAGCGGCTGTCCAGCGCGTGCGCACCCGCGCATTTCTGACCGCGATTGGAATCACGCTGGTTTTCGGATCCATAACGATCATTCTATGGGCAGGATCGCGCGCAGTATTGGCAGGGTCCATGACCGGCGGTGAATTGGCCCAGTTTTTAATGTACTCGATGTTCGTCGGCTCATCCGCGGCTGCCCTGAGCGAAGTCTGGGGTGAAGTCCAGCGCGGCGCCGGCGCGATGGAGCGCCTGGCTGAGCTGCTTATCGCCCGCCCCGCCATTCGGGCGCCGGAAACCCCGGCTGTTTTACCGGAGCGCGCCAATGGTGCGATCTCCTTCCGGGACCTGGAGTTCCATTATCCTTCGCGCCCCGACACACCTGCGCTGCAGGATTTTTCACTGGATATCGAACCGGGTGAAACCGTGGCCTTCGTCGGTCCGTCGGGGGCGGGTAAGAGCACCAGTTTCCAGATGTTGCTGCGCTTTTATGATCCGCAATCAGGCCGTGTGGAAATTGATGGCATCGACGTCGCACAGCTATCGCCGACCGACCTGCGCCGGCAGGTTGCCCTGGTGCCGCAGGAAACGGTGTTGTTCGGTGACAGCGCGCGCGAAAACATCCGCTACGGCCGGCCTGGCGCAAGTGATTTCGAAGTGGAGCAGGCGGCGATCGCTGCGGCAGCCGACGAGTTTATCAACGTGCTGCCGGAAGGTTACGACACTTTCCTGGGCGAGCGCGGCACCCGCCTGTCCGGCGGCCAGCGGCAACGTATAGCCATCGCCCGCGCGATTCTTAAGGATCCGCCTGTCCTGCTGCTCGACGAGGCCACCAGCTCGCTGGATGCGGAGAGCGAGCGCCTGGTGCAGACAGCGCTTGAAGGCCTGATGAAAAACCGCACGACCCTGGTGATCGCGCACCGCCTGGCAACCGTCAAAAAAGTCGATCGCATCGTGGTCATGGACGCCGGACGAATCGTTGCAATCGGCAACCATGACGAACTCATGCAAAGCAGCGAACTCTACGCCAGGCTCGCAAACCTCCAGTTCGGCGATACCTGAACCGCTCCCCTTCCAAAGCAAACCCACAACCCACACCGTCATCCCCGCTCGACACGCTCCGTCATCCCCGCGCGTAGTGTTAATGATTGAGAACGATAATTTCAATCGAGTTAAACTATGCTTATCAATATGGAGCGGCACAAGGTTGGATCAATGAAAGATGTCACATTGCGCGAAGCACCTCTCCGATTCACATCGAGTCTCGGTGAAGGTGATGAGGCCCGTAAAGCCGACACCCTGAACTTGCTGCCCTACGCGGAAGCGTTACGGGATTTTATCCACGAATGTGAAACACCGATGAGTATCGGTATCCAGGGCGACTGGGGTATCGGGCGCACCAGCCTGATGAACATGTTGCGTGGTGGCGAAGATCGTCATCAGGCCGGTTTGCTGGATCCCCGGTTGTGTAAAACCATCAACCTCGACAGCTGGTCCTACGCGCAGTTTGACCAGGATGACAATATGGCGATGGCCTGCCTATACGCGCTTACCCATGAACTGGGGCGGGTACTGGAACAGGAGTCGGAGGTCGATCCGGCGGAACTGAACGTAAGGCTTGAAGCGGCCAACCGCAAACTCGTCATTGTCATGAAACAGATTCGCAAACTTTTACTGGCAAGGGAGGAGGAAGGCGACTCCTACATTGACATATCCGGCCAGATGCTGAGATTCAGGGGCGAATTCAAAGAGCTGGTCTCGCTGTGGACCCGGGGCGGGGAGGCTCGTCGAGTCGTCATTTTCGTGGATGACATGGATCGTATACGCCCAATCCTGGCACTGGAGTTGCTCGAGGCCATCAAGAATTTCATCGATGTTCCCGGCTGTGTGTTTGTCATGACGCTCGACTATGAGGTCGTTCAAAGGGGCATGGTCGAGAAGCTCGGCCGTGATGTGCAGAAGGCGACGGGCAAAGCTTTTTTCGACAAGGTTATCCAGTTACCTTTTGTCGTGCCCTCGACGTCCTACCAGCTTGATGAATATATCCTTGACCTGCTCAAAAAGACGGATCTGCCGTGCATAAAAAGGGCTGGGTCCGAACCGGAAAGCCGACAGTTTTTCATGGATATCATTCGCTTCACGGTCGGGCGCAATCCCCGTGGTATCAAGCGCGTGATCAGCTATATGGATCTTCTGGAGCGCATTCATCGCCATAACTCCGGCCGCGAGACCAGTCATCGCGAGTGCAAGATCCTGTTTGCACTGGTCAGTATGCAGATCGCCTGGCCGGAACTGTTCAAGTATTTCATCCGTGACCCTTCGGTGGGCCCGATCACCAGCCTGCAGAGCTGGGACTTTCTCGAAGGCCTGCCGGAAGCCACCAGCCTGCTGGATCGTTCGCCGGACAGGGACATGGTCAAAAATTCAATTTCCGCCTATTTCGACACGCTGTTCAGTTTCCTGGACAAGAATGATGACGGCCAGGTTGACAGCAAGGAACTTCAACCGGTCTTACGGGTGATGGAACTGGCCAAAATGACGAATGTTGAATCCCGAGAACGCGCACGCCAGTGGATCGTTAACCGGATTCGTGAAAATAATGTCGACAACAGTCCGCTGATAAACTCTTTCCTGGAGAACGTTTTCAAGAAATCGGTCTGGTACCTCGGTACCGAGATCAGGTATCACCGGGCCGGGCACCGTTACGTGACCCTGGTACATAACCGTCGCCAGATCGGCACCATCGTGAGCCTGAAATCGCAACCTTTTGTTTTTCGCCTGGCCATGTCGCCGGAGCGCGTCATGCAAGGATTGAAAAACTATTGGAACAGCAAGCAGATCGTCAAGAAGGAAACCATCGTGCTGGTGCGCAACACCTTTGGCAGTGAAGCCTCACTAACCGGTTACGGCGACACCCTGGTGGACTTCAGCAAGATGACGTACATGAAGAGCAGGGATGCCATCAAACTGTTGAACGCCCTTTACCAGATTGTTACCGAGTAGTCCCGGCCGGAGCAGTTCACGGGGATTGTTCTAACCGGGCGGGCGGCCGCGACCGCCCGCCAGCGAGATCAATCAGTGCCGAACTTCCCGGCAAACCAGCCGAGCACCAGGCCCCCTATGGAATAAACGATCAGCCCATCCAGCGCCCACCAGCCCCATATAGCGGGCGGCAGGTTGAAAACACCAGAATAGGCCAGCCCGGTCAGGGCGTAGAGCATTGCCAGGATGAGACCGAACTTCAGTCCTTTCAGCAGACCGGAGCCATTGAGTGCCGAGCGGATATTGTCATAAATACCTGCCTGCACCAAGGCGGCGAGCAAGCCACTGGCGATCCAGTGCGGCATCAATGCCGCCATGTCGGGTGGGTCCTGGTTGAGCTCTGGCCGCCAGAATTCCGTCGTGGCCTGGTACAAGGGGTCCAACACACCCTCGTGAATCAGCCCGCCTGTCACCAATGAAACGATAAACTGTGTGACGTACATCAATACGCCGCCACCCACGATAACTTTCCAATCCAGTTTCACGCCTGTCTCCTCAAACAACGGTTGCCCTTCTTATGATTATTGTTTTGAGTATAGAAGCTGGTATTCACTTTCGCTGGGGCAGGGAACGCGGGGAGGGCCGTTTTTCGAGTCGGACCGGAACCGGCACCTGGCAAACGTCCAGCACCTTCGGCGGCTTGTGATGGAAAAAAGCGGCTTTGCGGTTGCGGCGCTCGTTGAGCAGGTCCATGAATCCCTGGCTATTGGTATCCGCCATCCAGATATCCAGCAATTCCTGCTGATCCATTGAAGATGCCAGGCGCATCCGCTTGATCCAGGTCCGTTCAAGATCAGCTTCGATAATGCCGTTTTCAAGCGCCGGGCCGCGCTTGATGCGCTGGACGGCGTCCATGCCCCAGACCACGCGTCCAAATACGGTCAGGTTTCGGTCCAGGTAGCGCGGCGCCTGGCCAATGACGATATAAAAATCGGTATTGCCGCTATCCGGATCCTCATTGCGCGCCATGGCCACGGTGCCGGGGCAGTGGGTCAACCAGGCTTTGCCGCCCTTTTTCTTGTCGCGGGCGGCAGGAAAGCCGTCGATAAAACCGGTAAAAGGTGCAAACAGGTCATCCGTCTGCACCGGCGTCCAGGACAACGGTTGCCAGTTTTTCGCCGCTTCCTTGTCTTTCGGTTTTAATGGCCAGTCTATTTCAAACTCGGCCTTCAGCGTTGTTGTCGCTTCGCCGGGCTCGATGTCACTGCCATCACCACCCTGCGCGACGAAACCGTCGATGACCCGGTAAAAGCTCATGCCGCGGTAAAACTGGTCGGCCAGCAGTGCTTTGAAGTGCGCGACGGTCTTGGGCGCAAAATCAGGGTTGAGAAGGATAACGGCCGTGCCTTCCTGCATCTGCAGGTAGACGGTGTTTTCAGGTTCGAGGACATTCCAGGCCAGCTCTTCCCTGGCGGGTGCCAAAACTGGAACCGCGAGCAGAATGGCTGCTGTAATAATGATCAGGTGCTGGCGCAGGCCGTAAAAAGCGGAAGTCTTAAGCATGATCTCACCGGTAGCCGAAGTGCATACCGGTGAGAGTTTAGTTCATCTGGCGCTTGTCCGCATTGCGCGGAACCGAAAAGGTCAGGGCATTTGGATGTTGCTGTTTTCCCGGCCGGGGACGACGATCGAAGATGCTTGCTGACGCTGCATCTCTTTCAGTTCTTCCATGGTGCGCTCGACGGCCACCTTGGCTGCGTCACCAAATCCTGCGACCGCGCCTTCCAGTGTCTCGGTTTCGATTTCAAAAGACAGTGGCAGTGCACCGCCCGGCGTCATGATCTGGGTGGAGCCGATGAACTGTACAGGGCGGCTGCTATCCGTTTCGCCGTCAATCGTTACAGGCGTCATTTTCCGGATTGTGCCTACCCGGCTGTCGGTGAAGACCTCTTCCCGGCTTAAAGCCGTTGCGTCCATGTTAATTTCAGTGTTTTCCATTTGGCTCATAACTGTTTCCTCAAGTTGCTGTATAGCGAAGTGGGGTCGATGGAGGGAAAACGCAACCGGTGTGCCCGGGATTGGCCGTATCTGGCGCATGCCGGGGTGCCTGGTGGCGCCATGTTGTATCATTAATGAGAGGCAGGCATTTTCAGGAGCACGATTGAATGGTGGATAAGGCGACAGGCAGGGTTCTCGGCGTCGGTGGAGTATTTTTTCGTTCTTCCGACCCGGCGCGTCTTGCAGGATGGTACCGGGACACGCTGGGTATTGAGACCGAGGCCTGGGGCACAACGCATGGCACCAGTTTTTCTCCACAGGCCATGCCGGACAACGCCTTCACTGTGTGGAGCACTTTTGCTTCTGACACCGCGTATTTCGGCGATTCCGGCCAGTCCTTCATGATCAACCTGGTGGTAGATGACCTGGACTTGGCGCTGGCGAACGTGAAAGCCGCCGGTGGTGAAGTAATCCCGGAAAAAGAAGAACACGATTTCGGCCGCTTTGGCTGGATCGTCGATCCGGACGGCAACCGCGTTGAATTGTGGGAACCGCCGGATAAAATACCGGAAGCAAGCGAGTGAACGTGTCAATCGATGGCCTGCGAAAACGTATCGAGGAGCTCGAGCAACAGGTCGCTTTCCAGGATGAATTGCACGAAAGCCTGAATGCCATCGTGGCGCGGCAGGACAAGGAAATCCTCGAGTTGAAGCACCAGTTCAATCAGCTCGCCGAGCGCCTCAGGGAGATGGGTGACGTATCGGCAGGTGCACAACCCCAGGACGAAACGCCGCCGCATTACTGACAAGCCGGACCGTTTTTCCCATTTCGGATTTCAAGCCAACCCTTGATACTGAAGGAGCTCCATGAAGACCAGGTGCCAATGGTGTGGAAACGAGCCCTTGAACATCGCCTATCACGATGCTGAGTGGGGCGTTCCAGTGCATGATGAACGGCTGCTTTTTGAGTTCCTGATCCTGGAAGGCGCGCAAGCCGGGTTGAGCTGGCTGACCATCCTGAAAAAGCGGGAGAATTACAGGAATGCGTTTCATGGCTTCGATTTTCACCGTATTGCCGATTACACAGAATCTGATGTAAAGCGCCTGCTTGGCGATGCGGGTATCGTCCGCAACCGACTTAAAATCGAATCAGCGATAAAGAATGCCCGCGGCGTGATCAAGGTACGCGAAGAATTCGGTTCGCTGGATGCTTACCTCTGGCGCTATGTAGAAGGGATTTCCAAACAGAACGAATGGCAATCCATGGCGGAGCTTCCGGCGAGTACGGATATATCAGACCGGATGGCCAGGGACTTGAAAAAGCGGGGCTTTAACTTCGTCGGCTCAACCATCTGTTACGCATTCATGCAAGCCGTGGGCATGGTCAACGACCACACGACAGATTGTTTTAGATACAGGGAGGTCAGGCAGCTTGCCGGGCTGGCCAATTGAGCGTATTGGGTTGGGTCAAGACACCGTGATCAGAACTTGCGCTGCTTCTTTTCTGCAAGATGCGCTTTCACCATCTTGCCAAAGCTTTTATCCCTGGCACGTTTCTCTGCCATGGTCGCGCTATTGAATGCCTGCTCGCGCTGCAGTTTTTGATAGCTCGACAGGCGCCTTTCCTGCAGTTCACCGCGGCCGATCGCATCCTGTACGGCACAGCCGGGTTCAGTCTCGTGCCGGCAATCTCCGAAGCGGCACTTTTGCGCCAGTGAACTGATGTCGGCGAAGGTAGCCATCACGCCATCATCACAGTCCACTATCTGCAACTCGCGCATTCCCGGTGTATCCAACAGCAAGCCACCGTGAGGCATGAGATGGAGTGAACGTCCCGTGGTGACGTGCCGCCCCTTGCTGTCGTCTTCCCGGATCGAGCCGGTGAGCTGAACGCGCTTGCCGAGCAGGGTGTTCACAAGGGTTGATTTTCCGACGCCGGACGAACCCATCAGGGCTACCGTCTGACCGGTTCCGCACCATGGTGTCAGTTTGTGAATTTCATCGGCGTTCCGGCAATTCATGGTTTCCACCAGCAGGAGCGGGTCCAGAGCCTGCACCTGGCGACGCAGGCTTTCAGGATCTTCGCAGAGGTCCGCTTTCGACAGGATAACCACCGGTTCGGCGCCCGCTTCGTTTGCCAGGCTCAGGTAACGTTCAATGCGGTTGAGATTGAAGTCTTCGTTTAATGAAGTGACGATAAACAGGGTGTCCACATTGGCGGCGATAAGTTGCTCGGTCACTTTGCTGCCGGCGGCCTTACGGCGAAAAAGGCTCTGCCGCTCCAGCAATTGCCCGAAACAACCCTCCGGAGTCAGCAACAGCCAGTCGCCGACGGTTATTGCAGGCATGCCCGGGCGCAGGTCCAGCCCGAGTTCACCCGCCTCGCCGAGTAATTCGAGGCGATTCCGGTGCTGGGCGATTACCCGCAGCATCGGATATTCCCATTCCTCAAGGCCAAGTTGCTGCTGAAAAAAAGGTCGCCAACCCAGTTGAACCAGGATCAGCTTGTTGTGCTCTGCGTCAGTCATGATGTCCGGTTACCCGTTCAACACAAAGAATCTGGATAATGTTTCGGGGTAAATTATTGCCTGTGAGAAGTTATTTAATCCGACCGTTTATCTTTTTGCAACGACCGCCTTCGCGCACCAGGCTGCGAATCGATTCCGTGACATCGGGCCGCATCTGCTCAGCCTGCATTCGCCAGCGCCAGTTGTTCAGCGTCGTTCCCGGCACGTTCAGGCGTGCCTCCGAACCGAGGCCCAGGTAATCTTGCATTGGCGCTACTGCCAGTGCGGCCTTGCTGGAGAATGCCAAGCGGATCATATCGTGCGCCAGGGTTTCAGCGGAGCCGCCGGTATGTTTGAGCGCGCCGGCCTGGTTCTGGGCGATTTCCTCGGGTGAGCGGGTATCATCGCCGTTACTGTGAAACCAGCCCAGTGTCGTGTCGTTATCGTGGGTGCCGGTATAGCAAACGCTGTTTTCATTGACTGAAGCGATATCAAAATCATCGTTGCCGACTTCGAATTGCAACACCACCATGCCCGGCAGGTGGTGGTTTTCACGCAGTTCATCGACTGCCGGCGTAATCACGCCAAGGTCTTCAGCCACGATGGGCAAAGTACCCATCGCTTCGCGCATGGCGACGAACAAAGAATCACCAGGACCCTTGATCCATTGACCGTCGCGAGCTGTTTTTGCGCCATGCGGCACAGACCAGTACGCTTCAAAACCCCGGAAGTGATCAATACGCACCAACGGCGTCTGGTTTGCCGCGTGCTGAATGCGCTCTATCCACCAGCGGTAGCCGGTCTCCCTGTGATAGTCCCAGTCATAGAGGGGATTGCCCCATAACTGGCCGTCTTCACTGAAATAATCAGGCGGCACGCCGGCGACATGTGACGGCTGCCCGTCCCTGTCTATCAACAGGCGCTGCGGGTGCGCCCAGGCGTCGGAACTGTCCAGGGCAATATAGATCGGCATGTCGCCGAACAGGCAGATACCATTGTCTTCGGCGTAGGCCCTGAGCTGTTGCCACTGGTGCTCGAACAGGAACTGGGTCACCTTGATCTTTTCAATGTCCAGCCGATAGTCGCTTCTGAGTTTTTCCAGCGCGGCAGGTTCCCTGTGCACGTACGCCTGGTCCCATTCCGGCCACGCCCGTTGATCGTGCATCGATTTGAGCAGGCGGAAAATGGCATAATCATCAAGCCAGCGTTCGCCATAGCGGTGTTGGAAATCATCGTAATCGGCACCGAGCCCATGTCCCGTATGACTGATGAACCGCTCGGCGGCCTTGTCCAGCAACGCCTGCTTGGCGGGTATCAGGCGGCCATAGTCGACGTAATCACGCGGCAGGTCCCGCATCGCGGCGGCATCGGCAGCATCGAGCAATCCCGCTCTCACGAGTGGGTTCAGGCCAATAAACATCGGGTTGCCGGCAAACGCGGACAGGGGTTGATAGGGTGAATCGCCATAGGCGGTCGGGCCTGTTGGCAGCATCTGCCAAACGCCCAACTCCAACTCCACCAGTTGATCGACGAAGTTCCTGGCGCAGTCGGCGATATCACCCACGCCGTGTTCACCCGGCAGCGAAGTGATATGCATGGCCACGCCGGCCTGGCGCCCCATTTTCTGAAGATATGAATCTGGTTTTGTTTCTGTATTGGTATTCATCAGGCAGTTCTTTTCCGGGCCGGGTGTTGAGCCGGTTTGGTTATTGTTGTTCGGTTGATTCTTATTGAGTGAAAACCCGGTAGCTCCAGGCTGGCATATCAAGCGCGTCACCCTTGCTGATGGTGATGGATTCTCCATTGGAAAAATCCCTGTAGCTACCCGGGTAGAGGTCATCGGTGAATGAAACTTTCTGTGGCTTTGCTGAAAAGTTGAACGCGGCGAAAACCTTGTTCACCCCGTTCTTGCGGACAAAGCTGAAAACTTCCGCGGGCGAACTGTTCGCCACCTGGATCATGCTCGCACCCCATTGACCATTCCACAGGGCATTATTGTTCTTCTTGAGTTTAATCAGGCGCTGATAAAGGCCGGACAGCGGGTGCGCCTGCCAGTCGATTGGGTCCTTGTCAAAAAAAGCCAGGCTTTTGCTGTCGCCGGCTTCCTGGCCGTTGTAGATCATGGGAATACCGCGACTGACAAACGACAGGACAATGGCGCTCTCCAGGGCATCGCCAAACATTTCGAGCTGGGTTCCATCCCAGGAGTTCTTGTCATGGTTGCTGATGAACAGCAGGCGCATCGCATCTTTCGGCCAGGAGTTCTCATCGGTGTAGTGAAAGATGCCCAGCGAGCCGACATCCGCCTTGCCCGTGGCAATGTTGTGCAGGGTGTCGTGCCACGACCACGCGTAAGTAGCGTCAAAAGCCCGTGCGTGTAAATCGCGGGTCTCCCATTCGGCCAGCATGAACACGGGGCGGATGGCGTCCAGTTCGGCGCGCACGTTGTTCCAGAAATCAACGGGGACGAAACCCGCCACGTCGCAGCGGAAACCGTCTATGCCCACTTCTGTTACCCAGAATTTCATGGCGTCTGTCATGTACCGCCTTAGCCCCGGCTTGCTGTAGTCGAGCGTGATGACATCCGACCAGTCGGTCCAGCGTGGTGAATGCAGGGCTCCCTTCCAGTCGTGTTGATACCAGTCAGGGTGTTGCTCCAGTAGCGGGTTGTCCCAGGCCGTGTGGTTGGCGACCCAATCCAGGATGACGTACATGTCCAGGTCATGGGCTTTGTTGATAAACCGCTTCAGGCTGTCCATGTCGCCAAACTCGGGATTGACACTGTAATAATCGCGGATGGAATAGGGACTGCCGAGCTTACCCTTACGGTGTTTTTTGCCGATTTCCTGCAGCGGCATGAACCACAGGATATCCACACCCAGCTCTTTCAGGCGCGGTAACTGCTCGGCGGCAGCGTCGAAGGTACCCTCCGGTGTAAACTGCCGCGTATTGATCTGGTAGATAACCGCATCCCGGCTCCATTCGGGGTGTTCGATCTGTATATAGGGTTTCGGCATATAGGACTCTTCCGAACTGATGGCAGGCTGGCTCAACACGGACAGGCCGAGCGCCAGGTTGAACAGAAATATGATTGAAAAGCGACTTCTAAACATGTTGCCTCCTAGAGGGCCAGATCGGGCTCGGCCTCTTTATCGACCAGCAGCGTGGCCAGTCCCGCCAGGATCATCATCACGCCGCCGATGACCAGCCCGTAAATACCCTGCCCGCTGAAGAACTCGCGCAACAGCAGGCCGAGCACAGAGGCTGCGATCAGCTGGGGTATGACGATAAAAAAATTGAAAATGCCCATGTACACGCCCATTTTTGCCGTCGGCAGCACGTCGGATAGCAGGGCATAAGGTAATGACAATATCGATGCCCATGCTATACCGATGCCGATCATCGGCACAATCAGCCAGCCGGGGTCTTTGATTAGCAGAAAGCTGATCAGGCTGAGACCGCCGATGGACAGGTTGACCAGGTGGCTCATGCGGCAGCCGAGGCGCCGCGCCAGCAGCGGGATAAACAGGGCTGCCAGGGCCGCAAAGCCGTTGTAAGAGGCGAACAGCACACCGACCCAGTTGGCGCCTTCGTTAAAAGCCGGACTGGTGACGTCCGTTGAGCCGAAATGATAGCTGGTAACGGCTGCGGTGGTGTAAATCCACATGGCGAACAGGGCGAACCAGGAGAATAGCTGCACGATAGCCAGTTGCTTCATTACCCTGGGCATGTGGAACAGGTCGTCTACGATGTGGTACAGACCGTTGTCCGTATTGCCCCTTGATTGCATCTGTCCGGTAATCACCTGGATGAGGCCGAAAACGATGGCGCCGATAGCCAGTATGTACAGTTGCTTGTCCAGGCCCTGGGCGATAATCCAGGCGCACAGCACAGCGCCGGCGATAATCCAGCCAGCAGCGCCTTTGTTGTAGTTGGTAAGCTCGCGTTTTTCAGGTTCGTCATTACTCCCGCCCTCTTCTTCAGCGGCCTCGAATGCGGCGATTTCCTTGGGGGAGTATTCCTTGCTGGAAAAAACGGTCCAGCTGACCGCCAGTAGAAAAACAGCGCCACCCATGTAAAACGACCACTTGACCGTGTCCGGAATCTGCCCGGCCGCCGCCGTGTTGCTGACGTCGAACCAGTTAGCCATGATCCAGGGCAAGGCGGAAGCGACGATGGCACCTATGCCGATGAAAAAGCTTTGCATGGCGAAACCGAGCGTGCGTTGCTTTTTCGGCAGGTTGTCACCGACAAAAGCACGGAAAGGCTCCATTGAAATATTGATGCTCGCATCCATGATCCAGAGCATGCCGGCAGCGAACCAGAGGTACGGTGAGTTGGGCATGACCAGCAAGGCCAGCGAGGCAACGATGGCACCACCTAGAAAATAGGGTCGACGGCGACCCAGGCGGTTCCAGGTCCGGTCGCTGAAATAGCCTACGATCGGCTGTACGATCAGGCCGGTCAGCGGGGCAGCGACCCACAGGATGGGCAGGTCATCGATGTCAGCGCCAAGGGTCTGGAAAATCCGGCTGACATTGGCGTTTTGCAGGGCGAAGCCAAACTGTATGCCGAGGAACCCGAAACACATGTTCCATATCTGCCAGAAGCCCAGTTGCGGTTTTTGTCTCATTTTTTATCCCCCGCCTTGAAGCGGATGGCTGTTCCACCGCCGGCGGCCAGCTTGATGTTGATGGTGTCGCCGCGGGCCACGCCACGTTCTTCTATCACGATTGAATAGGGGCTGGTCTTCCAGTGGGCATCCGGCCCGTCGCGATAAACCTGGGCAGTGTAGCCCATTGTCCCGTCCAGAAAGTCCAGCGGCACCTGCACTTCCCTGGCTTCTTCATTGGTAATTGCTCCCACGTACCAGTCATCAGTACCGCGTTCCTGACGGGCGAAAACGACGAAGTCACCCACTTCACCGGCCACGGCAACACTCTTTTCCCAGTCGGTGGGTACATCGACGATGAACTGGAACGCATCCGGCCGCGCAGCATAGTTTTCCGGCAGGTCGGCGGCCATCTGTACGGGACTGTAAATGGTCACGTACAAGGCCAGTTGTTTGGCCAGCGTGGTCTGCACCCGTTGTGCGGACTCCTCACCCTGGAACGTCAGGTTGAAAATACCCGGGGTGAAATCCATGGGGCCGGACAGCATTCTCGTATAGGGCAGAATCGCTG
>JABDPJ010000178.1 GCA_013042835.1 Lysobacterales bacterium | reverse complement strand
CAGCGCCATCAGCAGGTGACCAACCCCTGGCTTATGCACCTCGATTCCGACGAAATTCTTCTCAGGTTCCTGCTGCGCCATCTGCCAGGTGGATTCACCGTTACCAAATCCGATCTCGAGGATGACACCTGCCTCGCGCTCGAAATGATCGCTAAAGTCCAGAACGGTGCTGCCACGCTCGATACCGTAATATGGCCACAGTTCATCCAGCGCGTGTTGCTGCGCGGTGGTCAGGCGGCCCTTGCGCAGCACGTAGCTGCGGATGGTTCGATGTCTCTGTTCAGTCATAGGGCAGTATTTTAAGCTGATTCGGGGCGCCGTTCATGCGCGGCAAAAAAAGCCCGGCGGCGCCGGGCTTTTCAATACCGGTCTGACGGGCCTTAGTGGTGCGGCGGCAGGACCGTCGCGGCCTCGCTGACTTCGATTGCCGCATTATAAAAATCGAAGAAAAAGTAGAAAATCAGGCTGCAGACAATCAGCGTGGCGATCATTGCCGGTGTGCCGTAGCGAAACCAAACCCACGGCGTGATAGCCAAAGACGGATCATTTTCATTTTTTGCCAGCCGCTCTGAAATCGTGACGATATATACATTGGCGGTTGAACCGATATGCGTGCCGTTACCACCCATGCCTACGCCGGCAGCCAGCGCCCACCATAGCGGCGCCACGTGGATGCCCTGGGCTTCCATGCCCAGCAGGATGGGAATCATGGCCGCGGTGAATGGAATATTGTCAATCGCTGCTGAGAGGATCGCGGCCACCCACAGCAGAACCAGCGTCGCGGTCAGCAGGTCTTCTTCAACGAAGGGCATGATGAACTGGCCGAGGTAACGCAGGAAGCCACTGTGTTCAACACCGCCAACGACGATGAAAAGCGAAATGAAAAAGATCAGCAGGGGGATCTCGACATCTTCCATCGCATGATCCATTTCAACGCGCCGGGCAATAAACACCAGTAGTGTCAGGCCAAAGGCGGAGACCATCCAGGGTTCCCAGCCGATCTTTCCGTGTGTGGTGAACAAGACGACCATGGCGCCGAGCACCAGCAATGACTGGTTCCACAGTTTCTTGTCCTTGTATTCACTTTTATCATGGAATTCACCCTGGGGCTCAACCGCCAGTTCCTTGCGGAAAAGGTATCGCAGTACGAACAGCACGGTAATCCATGCCATGAAAGTCATCGCGCCCATGTGATAGAGAAAGGTATTGAACTCGATACCCTTGGCTGAGCCGATCATCAGGTTGGGTGGGTCACCAACCAGTGTCGCTACACCGCCGGTATCTGACAACAGGGCGGCGGCTAGCAGGAACGGAATAGGCGTTACTTTCATGGCGCGCGCGATAAGTATGATCAGCGGGCCGAATATGACCACGGTGGTAACGTTGTCAAGCAGCAGGGACAGTCCGGTGACGGACGTTCCCAATAGAACCATCAGCATGAATTGCCGGCCTTTGCTTATCCTGGCCATGTAGTTGGCCATGGCCTCAAAACCACCTGTCGGAATCATGATCGAGACAATCGCCATCATGCAGCCGAGCAGGAAAACCACGTTCCAGTCGATGGCTCGGACAGCCAGGCGTGAATCGTAAAAGCCGTAATATTGCCCTGCGATGATCATCATCAGGGCGCCCATCATGGCGAACTTGGCGCGGTGAAAACCGTGAAGTGTTTCAGTGAAGATGCCGATAAACGTGATTGCGAGAATGACGCCCGAAATCATCATCGCGTCATTCATGACCAGCATTTCTGTCATTTCTAATTTTCTCCCGGCTGAATTGGTCAGTGAGACCAGTGAAGATTTTTTTCTATTATGCACTGAACCATACAGCCATCACAATGAAAGCCCATAGGGGGCGCGCCCCCGTACCCTGAGAGATCAATGCACATTCAAAGATGCATTTTCTGATGACTTGTTTTAGAATATATCTCTTGATTCGAATAGAAAGATATATTTGTACGGAGTTTATGAAAAAATGAAGAATTATTTATTCACCTCGGAATCAGTTTCCGAGGGACATCCGGATAAGGTTGCCGACCAGATTTCCGATGCAGTCCTGGATGCCATTATCAAGGAAGACCCGGCAGCCCACGTGGCCTGTGAGACTTTTATCAAGACCGGGGTCGCCATTGTTGGTGGCGAAATCACCACCAGTGCCTGGGTGGATCTCGAGGACATCATTCGCAAGGTGATCGTGAAGATCGGTTACGAATCTTCAGAGTTTGGCTTCGATGGACACACCTGCGGCGTAATCAACATCATCGGCAAACAATCCGGTGATATCGACCAGGGCGTGAACCGCCAGTCGCCCGAAGAGCAGGGTGCAGGTGACCAGGGCCTGATGTTTGGTTACGCCTCCAATGAAACGGACGTGTTAATGCCGGCGCCGATTTACTACGCACACGAACTGGTTAAGAAGCAGGCCCATGTGCGCCGCAATTCGAGCAATGGGAAATTCCATTTGCGCCCGGATGCCAAGAGCCAGGTTACGTTCCGTTACGAGGACGACAAACCTGTCGGTATCGATGCGGTCGTGCTCTCAACACAGCATCACCGTGATTCCACCCAGGCGCAGATCAGGGAACTGGTGATGGAAGAAATCATCAAGCCCGTGCTGCCCGCCAGCTGGCTGGACAAACACACCAAGTACCACATCAATCCAACGGGACGCTTCGAGATAGGCGGTCCGGTTGGCGATGCCGGCCTGACCGGGCGCAAGATTATCGTGGATACCTATGGTGGCGTGGCACGCCATGGCGGTGGCGCCTTTTCCGGCAAGGACCCGTCCAAGGTTGACCGTTCCGCTGCCTATGCGGCGCGCTACGTGGCCAAGAACATCGTGGCTGCGGGCCTGGCAGACCGGATCGAAGTCCAGGTGTCGTACGCCATCGGTTTGGCTGAACCCACTTCTATCGGCATCGATACCTTCGGCTCCGAAAAAATTCCGGCGGAGCGTATTGAGCAGCTGGTGCGGGAATTTTTCGACCTGACACCGTACGGCATTATCACCGCGCTGGATCTTATCAAACCCATTTACACCCCGCTGGCAGCCTATGGACATATGGGTCGTGAAGACCTGGATGTCAGCTGGGAGAAAACCGACAAGGCGGACGAGCTGCGTGAAGCAGCTGGCCTGTAAGCAAGAGGAACAATGAAATGAGTGCAGTTATTGAAGAAATAAACAAACACGATTATTACGTTGCCGATATCGGCGAGGCAGACTTTGGCCGCAAGGAGATTGCGATTGCTGAAACCGAGATGCCGGGACTGATGGCGGTGCGTGAAGAATATGGCGAAGAGCAGCCACTTAAGGGCACCCGCATTGCCGGCAGCCTGCATATGACCATTCAGACTGCGGTGCTGATCGAAGCGCTCAAAGCGCTGGGCGCGGAAGTCCGTTGGGCTTCGTGCAACATCTACTCCACACAGGATCATGCCGCGGCTGCAATTGCAGACGGTGGTACGCCGGTATTTGCTTTCAAGGGTGAAAACCTCGATGAGTACTGGGAATTTACCCACCGCATTTTTGACTGGGGTAACGGCGAAGGTGAGGAAAATTTCGCCAACATGATCCTGGATGACGGCGGTGACGCGACGCTGTTGCTGTACCTTGGCTCAAAGGCGGAAAAAGATCCGTCCGTTCTTGACCATCCCGCAAGCGAAGAAGAAGTCGCGCTGTTCAATGCCATCAAGAAGCGGCTGTCTACCCGCCACGGCTGGTACACGCAAGCCCTGTCGCACATCAAGGGGGTGACCGAGGAAACCACCACCGGCGTGAAGCGCCTGTATGAAATGGCGAAAGAAGGCACCTTGCCATTCCCCGCCATCAACGTGAATGATTCTGTTACGAAGTCAAAATTCGACAACCTCTACGGTTGCCGCGAGTCGTTGGTGGATGGCATTAAGCGCGCCACCGATGTGATGATTGCCGGCAAAATTGCGGTCGTAGCGGGCTATGGTGATGTAGGCAAGGGTTGTGCACAGTCCCTGCGCGGACTCGGTGCAACGGTCTGGGTGACGGAAATTGATCCAATTTGTGCCTTGCAGGCAACCATGGAAGGCTACCGTGTTGTGACCCTGGATGAAGCAGCCGCCGAAGCCGATATTGTCGTTACGGCGACCGGTAACTACCATGTCCTGACCCATGATCACATGGCAGCCATGAAGAACCAGGCAATCGTTTGCAACATTGGTCACTTCGACAACGAGATCGATGTCGCCAGCTTGCGCAAGTACGAGTGGCAGAACATCAAGCCGCAGGTGGATCACATTATTTTCCCCGATGGCAAACGTATTATCCTGCTCGCGGAAGGTCGCCTGGTGAACCTGGGTTGCGCCACGGGCCATCCGAGTTTCGTCATGTCCAACTCATTCACAAACCAGGTGTTGGCGCAAATTGAGCTGTGGCAACACCCGGAGCGCTATGAGCATGACGTGTATGTCCTGCCCAAGCACCTGGATGAGAAAGTCGCGAGGCTGCATCTGCAGCGTGTCGGCGCCAAGCTGACCCGCCTGAGCGACGAGCAGGCCAAGTACATCAGTGTCGACGCGGACGGCCCTTATAAACCGGATCACTACCGCTATTGAGGTTGATCCGGCATATCGTTCCAGAAACCTGGCGCCGGCTTACCGATGTGAGCTGGCGCCGTGCTCCCTTGACCCCATAGCGCCGCTATGCGGTTGAGGTTGGCACGCTGTCCGGCCACGCCCAGCTCAGACTGGCAGCCGGGATTTGGTGCGATAACCGGATTGAGTAAATCCACAGAGCGGCACAAGCATCAAGATGATTAGCAAACACGTACCGATATCGTTCGAGTTTTTTCCGCCGCGTACGGACGCGCAGAACCTGGTTCTCGAGTCAACCTGGCAGAGGTTGTCCAGACTCCATCCGCGTTACCTGTCTGTGACCTTCGGCGCAGGTGGCTCGACGCTGGATGCAACCCTGCAAACGGTTTCCGACCTGATCGAGAGATCCGGCGTCCCGGTCGCCCCGCACATTTCCTGCATGGCCAGGGACCGTGACATGCTTTTGCGTTTGCTGCAGTCCTACAAGGAGGCGGGTGTTGAGCGCCTGGTCGTTCTGCGCGGTGACCGGCCCGAGGGCATGAGTGGCCCGGGTCCGTTTCAGTACGCCAGCGACCTGGTGAGGTTCGTCCAGGAGTCGTTTCCCGATGAATTTCATATCGAGGTGGGCTGTTACCCGGAGTTTCACCCGGAATCCGCTTCACCTGAAACCGAGTTCAGGTATTTCAAGGAAAAAGTGGATGCCGGCGCCGACGGCGCAACCACGCAATATTTCTACAACACGGACTGTTATTTTCAGTTTCTGGACGATTGTGAGCGCAACGGCATCGACATCCCGATTACGCCCGGCATCATGCCGATCACCAATTACGAAAGCCTGAACAGGTTCTCCGCCATGTGCGGTGCCGAGATCCCGCGCTGGATTCGTAAGCGCCTTGAAGCCTACGGCGATGACATCGCCTCCATCCGTGAATTCGGCCTGGACGTGGTCTCAAAACTCTGCGAGCGCTTGCTGCTCGGCGGTGCGCCGGGCCTCCACATCTACACCCTCAACCGCGCCAACGCCACCATGCGCCTGTGGCAACGCCTGCATCACCTTTAATTTCGGATCAGTAAAGGCCAACCACGAGCACCGCCATCGCCGTGCAGGCGGTCAGTGTTCCACGGTACCTGCGAAGGCGCCTTCCGGCTCACCTTTGTTGCGGTAGATTGAGACGGTCATTTCACCGTTGATATCAACGCTGGCTCGGTACATGCCTTCTGAGTTAAACGGCATGGCGATGCTGCCCTCGCGATCGATGGCGATCACGCCGCCCTCACCACCGGCCTCTACCAGTACGTCATTGACCACGGTATTGGCGGCTTCGGCAATGGGGGCGCCCAGTTCAACCC
>JABDPJ010000177.1 GCA_013042835.1 Lysobacterales bacterium | reverse complement strand
GTAACATCATCAGCAGGCCATTGCCTTCATGGCGGACAGAAATATACCGGATACCCTCGTCGCGCAGCACCGCGCGGATATCGTCGACAAACCGGTCAAGCTGCTGGCTGCGCGCCGTATCCATGTCAACCTGCATGAGGAAATGCACACCACCCTGCAGGTCAAGGCCCAGGGTCATGGGCTTGCCACCGATCGCGCGCAGGGCTTCGGGCGTGGCATGTGCGAGGTTCAGGGCGACGATGTAGGAGTCACCCAGTTCCGCGCGCAGTATGTCGGCTGCCCTGATCTGGTCTTCGGTGTTATTGAAACGATACAGGAGGCGATTGCCCTGCTGTTCGCTGCTCAGGGAGTCAATTTGCTCGGCCACCAATGCACTATCAATGGTTGCGGGCACCTCAATGGGCAACTCGAAGCCACGTGATGAGGTAATCTGCAGAGCAGGGTCCTCGCCGTAAAGGTTGGGCAATGCGTAGATTACACCGATCGCTACAACGAAAAGTATGAGCAGGTACTTCCAGACGGAATACTGGTTCATGAATCAGTCTCTAAAAAGTATTTAAACGCGAAAAATCAAGCCGACTTAATGGTGCCCTTGGGCATAACATTGGCCACAGCCTGCCGTTGCAGCTTGATTTGCAGGTTGTCAGCCAATTCCAGCGTGACAAAGGAGTCGGACACGTCCGTAATTTTCCCCAGCAAACCGCCATTGGTGATCACTTCATCACCCTTGCTCAACTGCGCAACCAGCTGTTTATGCTCCTTGGCCCGCTTCATCTGGGGGCGAATCAACATAAAATAAAATACTGCAAATATGATGATCAGTGGAAGAAAGCTCATCAGGCCACCTTGAGGAGCGGCGTCCTGCGCATATGCGGCTGAAATAAAAAAGTCCATGTTGTGTTCTCTTGTTTATCTCTTGGGATTTACCCAATCATTATTGTCAGATTTGGTTCGTTACCAACTTACGTGGGGCCCCTGTTCGCAATTTCCAACAGGCAAGCCGGCATCAAGCGGCCAATTATAATCCATGCAGCAATAGAAAACCGACGTTTTTGTGGAAATTCTGGTCAGTCCACCCCGCGGGAATAGGATTCCAGGAACTGGCCGGCAAATTCGTCCAGCCTGCCATTTTCAATGGCGACCCTGAGGCCCGCCATCAACTGCTGGTAAAAATGCAGATTGTGAATCGTGGCCAGTTGCGGACCCAGCATCTCCCGGCAACGATCCAGGTGCTTCAGGTAAGCCCGGCTAAAGTTGCGGCAGGTATAGCAGGCGCAATTCTCATCAATCGGCCTGGTATCCAGCCTGAATCGCGCATTGCGGATTTTGAGCACGCCGTGGCCGGTAAAGTAGTAACCGTTGCGGGCGTTGCGGGTCGGCATCACGCAATCGAACATATCGACACCATGCAGCACCGCGGCAATGATATCCTGCGGCCGCCCCACCCCCATCAGGTAACGGGGTTTGTCCACCGGCAGGACCGGCAGTGTGTAGCCCAGCACCAGTTCCCGTTCGTGTTCAGGTTCGCCGACCGAGAGGCCGCCAATGGCGTAACCGTCAAAGCCGATGCCGGTCAGGGCCTGCGCGGATTCCTGGCGCAAGCCCTCGAACATGCCGCCCTGGACAATGCCGAACAAGGCTGAAGGGTTGCCGGCATGTGCGTCCTTGCAGCGCGCCGCCCAGCGCATGGACATCTGCATGGATTCGGAAGCCTGCTTCTCGGTCGCCGGATACGGTGTGCACTCATCGAAGCACATGACGATATCCGAACCGAGCGCCGCCTGCACCGCCATGGATTCCTCGGGCCCGAGAAATACGCGGGCGCCGTCAACCGGCGAGGCAAAGGTCACGCCTTTTTCGGTAATCTTGCGCCGCTCGGACAAGCTCCAGACCTGGAAGCCGCCGGAATCGGTCAGGATCGGCCGGTCCCACTGCATGAAATCATGCAAATCGCCGCACGCCTGGATGACCTCGGTGCCGGGGCGCAGCATCAGGTGAAACGTATTGCCAAGCAGGATTTCGGCGCCGGTTTCGCGCACCGCTGCCGGCGTCATGGCCTTGACCGTCCCGTAGGTGCCAACCGGCATGAATGCCGGTGTCTGCACACTACCGCGTTCGAAGTCGAGGCGGCCACGGCGTGCTTTGCCATCGGTTTTCAGAAGTTCAAATTGCATCGTCATTTTTCCGGGCGCGCGCGGGCGAGAAAATTCAGTCGCGTATTCTACACGCTGGCTGTCAGCTTGGCAGCGTTAGCTTAGTAGCATCGCATCGCCGTAGCTGAAAAACCGGTAAGACTTCTTGACGGCGTGCCGGTAGGCGGCCAGCATTTCCTCGCGCCCGGCGAAGGCACTGACCAGCATCAGCAGGGTGGATTCCGGCAAGTGAAAATTGGTGATCATCGCATCCACTGCGCGGAACCGGTAGGGCGGGTATATGAAGATCCTGCTGTCCCCGCAAAACGGCTGCAGGGAATCACCCTGCGCGGCTGTTTCGAGGCTCCGGACCGCGGTGGTGCCAACTGCGATAACACGCCCTCCACGCGCCCTGGCCGCCGCAATATCGTCACAGGCCTGTTGCGACACCTCCAGCCACTCGGCGTGCATCTGATGGTCCTCTATGTCGTCGGCGCGTACCGGCTGAAACGTGCCGGCGCCAACATGCAGGGTCACCTTCGTCGATTCAATTCCTGTATTTTTCAACCGCTCGAGCAGCGCCTCGTCAAAATGCAGCCCTGCCGTGGGTGCGGCAACGGCGCCGGGGGTTTCAGCGAATACCGTCTGGTAGCGGCGCCGGTCGTAGTCCGTGTCTTCGCGCGTGATATACGGTGGCAACGGCATATGGCCATGGCGCTGCAACAGGCCCATCAGGTCAGCCTCGACGGCTTTCAAGTGAAAAAAACCGCCCTCCCGTCCCAGGACCTGCAGGCGGCTGCCGTCTTCCAGCACCAGCGTTCCGCCCGCTTTAGGGGACTTGCTGGCACGCACCTGGGCGAGGCACTCCGCCCCGTTTAACAGGCGTTCGACGAGTATTTCTATTTTTCCGCCGCTGGCCTTGGCGCCGAACAGGCGCGCGGGAATGACCTCCGTGTTGTTGAACACCAGCAGGTCGCCCGGCTCCAGCAAGTCAGGCAGGTCACTGAAGCGGCAGTCGTGCAAGCCTTTTGACTGCCTGTCATAGCACAGCAGGCGGCTGTCGCTGCGTTGCCTGAGGGGTACCTGGGCGATCAGTTCCGGTGGAAGTTTATAGTGAAAATCTGAGCGTTTCATTCAGGTCCTGAGCGGTTTAGTCCGGTATTCCGTTGCGGGCGAGCCGTCTCAAGGCAGGCGTCTTGTATTTACCCGCTGGTTGTCATCAAACAAACCGGGGCCATCCTGGCTGCAGGATGGCCCTCCAATTGAAAGGTTCGGCACGTTATTGACCTGCCGAACCCGGTTGGCCCGGACGCTACTGGCAGACCATTGGCATGGTCAGTTTTGCCGTATCATCGGTGCTGTCGCGTGTACCACTGAGCGGCGCGATCAAATCGAAATTCAAGTTCCAGGTCATGGCGCTTTCACTGCTGAAATCGCGCGTGAACGTGCCCACCGTATCGATGGTGAGTTCACTTTCAGCGCACACTGCACAATAGCCACCGAACTGGAGCAAATCCGCTTCCCGCGCTTCCGCGCTCTGCGGCTCCGGTGCGCCAATCAACCATACCGGCCTGCCACTCGCATCATATATGTAATGGACAAAGGCCTGCGAGGTGGCATTGACCACGACGGTGGCTCCGCCTACCCCGACAGGCGACCGTGACCAGAGCCCGTTATAACTGAGCTTGGAACCGTCGACTTCGGGACAAATCGGGGGCAAACTCGGCCGTTCCCTGTCGCTGCCGTCCTCCCCGAACAGTACGAAGGAGAAGATCGAATCCTCTTCCGCCAGTAAGGAAATTGAAACATGACCGACGGGGATTTCCTGCTGCAGCGTTCCATCGTTGGTAAAACGCAGCAGCTCAGCCACCCAGACGTTACCGGACGGCTCGGGACCGGAAGCCAGGTACCAGGCGGGGCGGCCAGCCTCGTCGTAGGTATACCACAGGAACGCCCGGAAGCCGCCGGTCGAGGTGTAATCGAAACCCTGGTTCAGGCCTTCCCTCGAGGACGCCTGCCACAGACCCGGACGCAAAGGAACGAGACTGCCTGAGAAACTCATATCCGCCCGGATATCAATATCGGCATTGGCGTTGCTGCTGTTGTTGAGAACAACGTACCAGCGACCGGCCACCACGTCGCCGCCACCCACCGTCACTGTGGGTCCAGTGGCGCCCGAACCGGTTGCCGAAGCCAGTGGCGCACCACTCGTATCCGCTGCGGCGGCGAAAGGTGCCGCGGTAAAGGCATTATCGAAATCGACCCGGTAGAGTTCCATTCCCAGCGCTTCATTCTGCTGGCTGTCATTACCGCTAGCCGTCGATGAAATGGTGAATGAATCAACACCCGGCGGAATGTCGACAAAAATCCGGTCGTGTGTGCTGTTACCCCCGAGCGTTACGCCGCGTTCGACACCGTCCATTAGCACCAGCGTTTTTGGAGCAGCGACGGCGGTCTTGGTAAAGCTGACCGGGATGATGCCGATATCATTCGGATTCTCCCGACGCGTTCCCAGACCAACCGCGCCGATCAGCTCAGTACCGGGTACAGCGCCTACATTGTCCCATTGCACGCGGATATCCTGGCTCGCTCCGACCGTCACGATGCCGTCACCAGTCACGGTAAGCGGTGAAGCCGGGTTCCTGCTGACAACGGCGGACTTGAGCGTTGCCTGGTCGGGGTTCAGCGATGCATCCCAGTTTTGCACCAGCACCCAGTACTCACCGGCGACGGGTGAGAACAGGTCACACAGCTCTATCTCAGTGGGCGAGGTGCTCGAGCACAGTTCCTCCTCCTCGTCGGCCCTGCCATTACCGTTGCTGTCCAGCCCGACGAACAGGTCAAGATCAACTGCGGTCGATTCGAGCGTCTCGGTATGCAGCCAGAGCGTACCTTCCGGCACCGTGTGCCAGACCGTCATCACGCCTACAGAACTATCGTAGGGGCTGTCGGCGTCTGGGTCCTGGGGCAGGTTTTCAACGGTCAGGGTCGGCTCGACCAGGCCACCACTGGTGAAGGTCGCGTCCGGCATGGCCGCCAGTCCATCAATGGTAAACACCTGTGATCCAGCGACGCTGTCCGTGCTGATGCTCCACTCATCCGGTAGAGCACCGCCGTCGTAGAACACCGCCAGCGGCAGTACCGCATCGGCCAGTCCGCTGGAGGTCAGCCGTACCGCGCCGTAGACCCACTCACCGACTTTATCGGATTGCACCAGGTCAACCGTAATGGTCAGCAGTTGAGAGCCGCCATTGGCAACACTGAAGTTGCTTGGTGAAATGCTCACCGAGGCGCCACTTGGCAGGCCTTCCGCCGTAGCGCTCCAGCTCGCACCGCCGGCGAGGTCGGTCACCCTGCGGCTGAAGGTACAGGTATTGCGGCACACGGTATCGGTCAGGCCCGGCAAATTCAGATTTTTCGGGTCCCCGCCGTTACGGGGATTGGCATTAACAAAACCAGCCCTGGTCTCGTTGAGGTACAGACCCGCGTTCACTGCCTCATCCAGGCGGGGCCTGCCGGCGCCGCGCTTCAGTATAGTCGCCTCACTGCCATCCGAGTCGATCGCCAGCTCCGGCGTGGCAGTCATGACCAGGGCCGAGGCCAGCATGGGCGGCGTCCAGTTTGGATGAACGGCCTTGAGCAAAGCAGCGCCGCCCGTTACGTGCGGCGATGCCATGGAGGTGCCGGTGAGGAAAGCAAAATTATTGTCGACACTGCTTGCCGCCAGTATCTGCGTTCCCGGGGCAATAACATCGGGCTTCATGACATCTTCTGCAGGCGACGGGTTGGGTCC
>JABDPJ010000175.1 GCA_013042835.1 Lysobacterales bacterium | reverse complement strand
CTGCTGGCGCCGATGCTCGAGTCCGATGAGCTCGCAGTGCCCTTCGTGGCGCTGCTGGTTTCCGGCGGTCATTCCATGCTGGTCGAAGTGCGCGCCATCGGCGAATACCGCATCCTCGGTGAAACACTGGATGACTCGGCGGGCGAGGCCTTCGACAAAACCGCCAAACTGCTGGGGCTGGGCTATCCCGGTGGTCCGGCACTGGCCAAACTGGCCGTCAAAGGCGACCCGAAACGCTTTTCGTTTCCAAGGCCGATGACCAACCGGCCCGGCCTGGACTTCAGTTTCAGCGGATTGAAGACCCACACCCGCAACCTATGGCTCAACAGCGAACAGGATGAAACTACGCAGGCGGATATTGCCGCCGGTTTTCAGGAAGCTGTCGTCGATACGCTGCTGATCAAGTGCAGACGCGCCATGGAACATACACGTGCCGGGCAGCTGATCATCGCCGGTGGCGTGGGAGCCAACCTGTCACTCAGGGAGACACTGCAACGGGCCGGTAAGAAAGCCGGCTGGAAGGTCTCCTACCCGCGACTTGAATTTTGCACTGACAATGGCGCCATGATCGCTTTCGCGGGTTGCCAGCGCCTCATGGCCGGCCAGCATACCGGGCCTGAAATACAAGCCTTTGCGCGCTGGCCGCTGGACCAGCTGCCACCCATCAGGCGCGCATAGCACCTGAGCCCAAAAGAGAAAAACTGCATGACCAGCGACCTTGTATTCATCGAAGATTTACGCATCCAGACCGTGATCGGAGTTTTTGACTGGGAGCGGGAAATCACCCAGACGATCAGCCTTGATCTGAAAATGGCTTTTGACATAAGCCGTGCGGCCAGGAGTGACGATATTGCGGACACGCTCGACTATAAGGCGGTTTCGAAGCGCCTGATACAGTTCGTCGAGGCCTCCGAATTCCAACTCGTCGAGGCACTGGCGGAACACTGCGCCGATATCGTCCTCGAGGAGTTCCCGGTGTCCTGGGTCTACCTCAAATTAAGCAAGCCCGGTGCCGTGCGGGGTTCCAGCGCCGTCGGTGTCATCATTGAGCGCGGGGAGAAAAAATAATGAGCACCGCCTGGCTGGGCCTGGGTTCCAATGTCAACGCGGACAGCAATATCCGCGCAGGTATACGCGGCCTGGAAGAAGAATTTGAAAATGTCAGCCTGTCACCGGCCTACGCCAGCACGGCGGTGGGTTTTGAAGGGGATGATTTCATTAACCTCGTGGCGCGCGTAGAAACAACGCTGCACCCGGTGGAGTTACGTGACTTCCTGCGTGACCTGGAGGACCGCTACGGCCGCAAACGCGATGTACCGAAATTTTCCGACCGCTCCCTGGATATTGACATCCTGCTCTACGATGACCTGGTCGTTTTGTCACCGTTACTGGAAATACCGCGCGCTGAAATCCTGAAGTTTTCCCACGTGCTCAAACCACTGGCCGACCTTGACCCGGACCTCGTACACCCCGGCGAGTTGCTGACAATGGCCGAAATCTGGAAAAACTCCGGCCTGAAAGACGATTATCTCAGGCTGTTACCTGAATTCCGGGCAGAAGCACTGTAAGCCCGCTGACTAACCCGTCATCACCGAAACAAGATCCGTCATCTCCGCGCAGGCGGGGATGACGGTGCGTGTTATTGGTGTTTTACCGGTTTGAACTTGCGTAGTCAGATGTTTACGCTGCGGCCGCCATCCACAGCCAGTACCTGGCCGGTGACGTAGGGGGCTTCCAGGCCCAGGTAGGCAACGGCTGAGGCGATATCCTGCGGGCTTCCGGCGCGCCCCATGACTGTCTTGCTGAGTATCATTTGCTGGTAGTCGGAGTCTATGTCCTGTTCCGGCCACAGGATGGCCCCGGGTGCTACGCCATTGACCCTGACTTCCGGTCCGAGCTCCTGGGCCAGCGCCAGGGTCATCATCTGCAGGCCCGCCTTGGCCATGCAGTAGACCGCATGCTGGCGCATGGGCCGCACTGAGTGTACGTCAAGCAGGTTTACCACGCTGCCGCCGGCGGCAGCCAGCATGGCCGACACGGCCTGGGTCAGGAAATACGGTCCACGCAGGTTGCTGTCCATCAGGTCATCCCATTGCTCCGTGGTCGTGGCGCCTACCGTCGTCGGGTAGAAACGTGAGGCGTTGTTCACCAGGATATCCAACCGCCCCGCCTCGGACTTGACCATGCCGGCCATGCGTTCGATTCCCTGCATGTCGCCGAGGTCGGCCTGCACGACGCTGGCGCTACCCGACCTGGCATCATTGAGTTTTTTCGCCAGTGAATCCACGGCTTCGCTGCTGCTGTGGTAGTGGAGAAACACGTCACAACCGCGGCCATGCAAGGTTTCCGCGATACAGGCGCCGATGCGCCTGGCAGCCCCGGTGATAAGTGCGACCTGCCTGACTCTGGACTTTGTATTCTCTGTCACTGAAACTACCCGCCTATGTGCTCTGTTAATGTAGATGACATCCTGCCCGAACCACCCGAAGAGCTCAAGCGGTTGAGTGCAGAGCTGGCAAACGCCATTCGCAAAAAAATTGATTTTCATGGCTCCATCGCCTTTTCCGAGTACATGGAGATGGCCCTGTACGAACCCGGACTGGGTTACTACAGCGCCGGACTGCAGAAATTCGGTGCGGGCGGCGATTTTGTCACCGCGCCACAGCTGGGTGACATTTTTGCTCGCTGCCTGGCCTGCCAAATACAGCAGGTGGCTGAAAAACTGGACGGGTATGAGATCGTTGAGGCAGGCGCGGGCAGCGGCATCCTGGCAGCGGATCTGCTCAAGGCGCTGCAGGGGAACCAGCCGCCGTCCCGCTACCGCATCCTCGAACGCAGCGCCCACCTGCGGCAGGTGCAAAAAGAAACCCTGCAGCAACAAGTGCCGCAATGGATGGACAAAATCAGCTGGCTGGATACGCCGCCCGACAAGGACTGGCAGGGTATTTTCCTGGCCAACGAAGTCCTCGACGCGTTGACGGT
>JABDPJ010000165.1 GCA_013042835.1 Lysobacterales bacterium | reverse complement strand
GTTCAATATTTAGTGGCAGTATTGCTGCTTGTATTCGTGGGTTCTGTGTATGCAGAGAAACCACAGCAAGTTATTGAGCAGAATCTAGATGCAAACGGTGACATTAAAGTTGCAATTCAAAACACGGACGATAATTCAGTGCCCGTTACCATTAAGAACGGGGTTGATTTCCCTGTTCCAGTAGAGGTAAAAAACACGGTAGAAGCCAACATTACTGGAGGTGAATTGGATGTGAATGTTACCGGCGGTACGGTCACAGTTGATTCAATACCTAATGTAATTATTGACTCAATTCCTAGTGTAACTATCGGGTCAATGCCGCCTGTGCTTAATGGTGACCATCCAGCGTTAACAAGCTTTAGCCAAAGAAAGGTCTTTAACGTAGCAGGTGGGCAGATCGCAGAAATGTATTTTAATAGCGAAGGAAACAAGGTTTGTAATCCCGGCGACAAAATGATTATTACAACCATTACCGGGATCGTACATGGTGAATTGAAAACGCCTACTTCGCCTGCTGCTCAACTTCCGTTGTTGGTCAGTATCTATTCTCCTGTCCTCTACTACCTTTCGGATTCATCCTATTCGTACGATGGTTTCAGTACTCGATACTCAAAGGTTTGGAATGAGAAGACTAATATCATTATTGATGCCGACTACCAAATTCTTCTGAGCATTTGGCAAGGTCCAACCTTTTCACTAACCAGTCAATGGTACGGAGGATGGTCTATTTTTGGATATTGTTTCTCACCTTAAACGTTGATTCGTTTCTGCAAGAGCCGTCAATCACTGGCGGCTCTATTCTTTGCAAATTCATTGTCGTCTCTTATTGGCCGCAAGCTGCCCTCTGAATATCTAAAAACCATACTTAGAGTGTGGCTGCTTTTCGCTCAAAGGCGGAACAAAACCCTGTGCAATGGCAAACGTCGACTTCCTTCCAGAAGTAGACCTTGGGTAAGTTTAAAAGCAGAGATTTAACACCAGTCACATGTCCTATTGGCGCTACTTGCCCCAATCAAGCGCTATGTGTTCAACTAGATTGATCCACTACAAAACCAGAAGGATCAGGAAATGTCGATAAAACACAGGCGGCTCGGGAAACACGGCGTCCTGGTGAGCAATCTCTGTCTTGGAACAATGAACTTCGGTTGGCACACCTCCGAGCACGACAGCTTCAAGATCATGGACCGGGCACTGGAGCTCGGAATTAATTTCTTCGATACCGCCGATGTGTATGGCTGGTCAGTGGAACACGGAACGACCGAAGAGATCATCGGTCGCTGGCTGGCACAGGGTGGCGGGCGACGCGACGCGGTGGTGCTGGCGACCAAGGTTTACAACCCGGTTAATCGCAAGGCCAACCTGCCGGAAGTGAACAGCGATGGAACCAGTTTGAGCGCCTATAAGATCCGCAAACACTGCGAGGGCAGCCTGAGCCGCCTGCAGACTGACTGGATCGACCTCTACCAGATGCACCACATCGATCGGGATTGCCCCTGGGACGAGACCTGGCAAAGTTTCGACACCCTGGTGAAGCAGGGCAAGGTCGTTTATGTAGGATCCAGTAATTTCGCCGGTTGGGACATCGCGACCGCCTGCCAGGAAGCCTCCAGGCGTGGGTTGATGGGCCTGGTCAGCGAGCAGAGCACCTATCACCTCGACAACCGCACAATCGAACTCGAGGTCATTCCCGCCTGCCGTCATTACGGAGTTGGAATGATCCCCTGGAGCCCCCTGGGCGGCGGCCTGTTGGGCGGAGCACTCGAAAAACTGGAAAGCGGCCGCCGAACAGACGAGCAGTTTGTGAAACAGGTAGACGAAAAGCGGGAGCAGCTGGAACGCTACGAAGCCCTGTGCAAAGCGCTTGGCCACCCGCCAGGTGAAGTCGCGATCGCCTGGCTGCTGCATAACCCGGTCGTAACCGCCCCGATCATCGGGCCGCGCACGATGGAGCAGCTGGAAAGCGCCGTGCGCGCGACTGCGATCGAATTGGACGAGGAAACCATGATGAAGCTTGATGAAATCTTCCCCGGCCCTGGTGGTGAGGCGCCGGCTGCATATGCCTGGTAACCGCAAGGCTATCTCCAGCCGGGAGACCCGAATGCGATACTTTTTGCTTTTCCTCATCGCTGCATGCTTCATGGTTGCCGGCTGTTCTAAATCCAGTCCACCGGCCGCGCCGGTCAAGGTGGAAATCGCCGAGACGGAACGCGGTTACCAGCTGCTGCGCGGTGGCAAGCCTTATACGCTGAAGGGCGCCGGCATGGGCGTTGACGACATCGAGCGCTTTGCCTCCCACGGCGGCAATTCGATTCGCACCTGGTCGACCAACCGGCCGCAGCAGGACACGCGGGCGCTGCTGGATTCGGCACAGTCACACGGGGTGACGGTGGCCCTCGGGCTTGGCATGGTGCCTGAACGCCGCGGCTTCGATTACGACGATCCGGATGCCGTAGCGGCACAGTTCGCATCCATGCGTGCCGAAGTCCTCAAGTATCGTGATCATCCTGCACTGTTGCTCTGGGTCATCGGCAACGAGCTGAACCACCATTACACGAATCCCCGCGTGTACGACGCCGTCAACGATGTGGCGGAGATGATCCACGAGCTGGACCCTTACCACCCGGCAACGACAACCACCTCGGGCTACAAACCGGAGGTGAATGCTGAAATCATGGCGCGCGCGCCGTCCCTGGATTTCATCAGCTTCCAGATGTACGGCACACTCTTCGGGCTGCGCGACCGTCTCGCCGAGAGCAGCTACGATAAGCCGTTCATGGTGACCGAATGGGGCGCCATCGGCTGGTGGGAAGTGGAAAAAACGGATTGGGGTGCCGCCTTCGAGACCACGAGTTCCGAGAAAGCCGACGCATTTCAGCGGGCGATGCGCGAGGTGCTCAACCCGCTGCAAGGTCAGCTCATCGGCTCCTACGCGTTTTTCTGGGGACAAAAGCAGGAGCGCACGCCCACCTGGTTCGGAATGCTAACCGAGGACGGCAAGGAAACCGAGGTGGTGGACGTGATGCATCGCGCCTGGACCGGTCAATGGCCCGAAAACCGCGCACCGCAGGTAAATGCCATGCGGCTCGATGGCCGGAGCTATCCGGAAAGTATCATTTTCGAAGAGGGACAGGAATACGAGGCCACGATCGACGTCGTGGACCCGGGCGGAGACCCAGTGGCGTACCGCTGGGAACTCAAACCGGAGAGTGCGGCCACCTCGGAAGGCGGCGATTTTGAAGCACCCATCGCCAGCCTGGACGGTTACCTGGCAGACCCGGCCGCAGCGGCAACCACGCTCACGGCACCAGGGCCGGGGCAGTATCGATTATTCGTCTACGCTGAAGACGATCACGGCCGCGTGGCGCATGCCAATTTGCCGTTCCTGGTTGAGGGAGAGACTCCGTAGTCATTGGCATCTGACACGGTCTGATGGGGTAACTGAAGACAAAAATCGAGTTATTAGACAACCTCGGTCGAAAGCGACCAAAGAAGCTGCCTAAAATCTACCTTATAAGTGCCCGCTTTCCATGCAGAAGCCGAATATTCCACCATGCAATTGCACAAGACCGCATAAAGCCAAAAGCACCGCTCAAAGACCCGGCTTGTGCACACGGAGCACAGTTGCTGAACTCCAGTTGGTATGCCCTTAAAGGCGCCCGGCAGACAACAATATGGGGTGTATAATCCGAACCTCGCTCGCACTGCAATACTGCTGACTACCAAGCTGATTGCAAGACGCTGGGCCAATATCCAAACTTAGACTGGGGAATTACCATCAAAATACTTCGGATCGCAGACAATTTCTGGAACATTCGCGGCTCATTCAAGATCGCGGGCATTATCGACATCGGCACCCAGGCTTCGCTGGTCCGGCGTAAGAACGGCAAGTTCATTTTCCTGGACTCCTACACGCTCAGCGGCGCGGCCAGGAAGGAAATTGATGAATTGACCAATGCTGGTCAGGATGTCGAGGCAGTATTGAACCTGCACCCGTTTCATACCGTGCACGTGACAAAAATGCATGAGCGCTACCCCGATGCCAAACATTACGGGACAGCGCGCCACCTGGCGAACTTCCCCGACCTGAACTGGCAAAAGCAAAAGACGGAAGATCCCGAACTGCACTCCAGGTTCGCCAGTAATTTCGATTTTTCCATACCCCGCGGCGTAGATTTCATTTCAGATGACGAGAACGTGCATTTTTCATCGATACTGGCTTATCACCGTGCCTCGAAAACACTGCATGTCGATGACACGCTGATGTATATCCGCCTACCCGCTTTGATGCGGTTTTTCGGCTTGAGCGACGCCTTGAGCTTTCACCTGACACTCGCAAAAGCGCTGGCAAAGCGGGCCGGCGCAGCCCGCGAGTTCCGTGACTGGGCCGTGGAGATGGCCGAACGCTGGCACGACATGGAAAACCTGTGTGCGGCACATACGGCCACCTTTATCACGCGGGATGGAGACGAATCACCACTTCACGACCGCATCATCAGGGCACTGGATAAAGTCCAGGGGACACTGGACTCACATGAACGGAAATTTGGCTGAACGCCCGGCAAGCGACCCATTTTATCAACTTAAACCATGACAAGTAGCAGGTGTCGCACGGCGGCACTGCCTGCTAAGATAGCCGCCTTTCAGCAGCTTCACCAAGGATCCGAAAATGCGTTTGAACCCCCTCGTTATACTGGCATGCCTGGCCACCGCCTCCCCGCTCTGGGCCGCAGACGACCCTTATCTATGGCTTGAAGGAGTGGACGACGAAAAGGCCCTTGACTGGGTCCGCGCTGAAAATGCGGCAACGGCGGAACGACTGGCGTCCCAGCCGCTGTTTAATGAACTCTACACGCAGGCCAAAACCATCCTGAACGCATCTTCCCGGTTGCCTAACGTCTACCAGGAAGAAGGCTGGCTGTACAACTTCTGGCGTGACGACAGGAACCCCAGAGGTCTTTTCAGGCGCACCACGCTGGAAAAGTTCGCCACTGACGACCCTGCGTGGGAAGTTGTCCTCGACATCGATGCCCTGAGCAGGAAAGAGGACAGGCAATGGGTCTTCAAGGGCATGAACTGCCTGGCTAAACAACCCGGGCACTGCCTGGTCCGCCTGTCCCCCGGTGGTGGCGACGCGGTGGTGACCCGCGAATTCAATTCGGTCGACAAGCGCTTTGTCGAGAATGGTTTCTACCTGCCGCTGGCGAAAGGCGCTGCCAGCTGGATCGACGCAGATACCGTGTTTGTCTCCACCGACTTTGGTGCGGGCTCGATGACCGATTCCGGTTACCCAAGGCTGGTCAAACGCTGGCAACGCGGTACGCCCCTGGCCGATGCGTCGCTGGTATACGAAGCCGACGTCTCATCTGTCTCGGCCGGCGCCTTTGTGCTGCACTCGGCCGGCGATGATATCGAAATGGTTCGCGATGGCAAAACATTCTGGACCGCGCAGCAATACCAGTTGATTGATGGCAAAAAACAGCTGCTTGAGCTGCCGCTCTCCGCCACCGTCAACGGCGCTTTCCAGGGCCGCCTGATCATTTCTCTGAAGGAAGACTGGCAGCGCGGCGATACCACCTATAAGCAGGGCGCGGTCCTGATCGCCGACACCGCTGCATTGCACAAGGATGGCAAAGGCGTGATCGACGTATTGATCGAACCCAGCGAGACAACCGTTGTGCAATCCGTTACAACCACCGATGCGACGATACTGGTCACGGTGCTGGAGAACGTTCGCGGCAAAATTTATCGCTACAGTCCGGGTCCCGAAGGCAGCTGGGAACATGAGCTGGTGGCTTTCCCCGATAACGGCGCGTTGGAAATCATCAGCACCGACGATGCCACGGGGAATTTCTTCGCCCGCTACGAGTCGTTTACCAGTCCACCGGCATTGTATTACGTCGCATCTGCAGACTGGCAACCCCAAAAGGTCAAGAGCCAGGCCCCCAGCTTCGATGGCGGCCGTTATCAAACGGAACAGTATTTCGCGACTTCCGCGGACGGCACCAGGGTCCCCTATTTCGTGGTCATGGGTAAGGATGCCAGGCGCGACGGGAATAACCCCACCCACATATTTTCCTACGGCGGATTCCGTAATGCCCTGACACCGTCCTATTCCGGTTCTTATGAGAACCTCTCGGGCGCCTATGGCAAGCTCTGGCTGGACCGCGGCGGCGTTTTCGTCCTCGCCAACATCCGTGGCGGCGGAGAGTTCGGCCCGCAGTGGCACGCTGCCGCCCTGAAGGAGAATCGCCACCTCGCCTTTGAAGACTTTGAGGCCATCGCGGAAGACCTGGTCAAGCGCAAGATCACATCGCCCGAACACCTCGGAATCGAAGGCCGCTCCAACGGTGGGCTGCTGGTGGGTGCGACCATGACGCGCCGGCCCGAACTCTACGGCGCCGTCATCTGCGGCGTGCCGCTGCTGGACATGCAGCGCTATCACAAGCTGCTGGCGGGAGCGAGCTGGATGGCCGAATACGGTGACCCTGACGTGCCGGAGCAATGGGACTACATCAGCAAGTATTCGCCCTACCACAATCTCTCCAGCGAGGTTGACTACCCGGCAGTGTTTTTCTATACATCGACCCGCGATGACCGCGTACACCCGGGACATGCAAGAAAAATGGCCGCCAAAATGGAAGGCATGGGCCAGGAAATCTGGTACTACGAGAACCTCGAAGGCGGGCATGGTGGCTCAAGCACCAATGACCAGCTGGCCTACCGGCTGGCACTGGCCTACACCCATCTGTGGACGCAGTTGAAATAAACGGTAATATGTAGGCAGAAAAACGGGTTACGGACAGCCGCCGCGCAGACCAAGCCATTTACTGGATCCTGGCCTGGCGTCCGGGAAGGGACATGATTAAATCAAGAAATGCTCGCTTGCGTTTGGTTTTGGGTGTACTGCTGGTGCTGGCAGCGGCAGCGGCCTGCACGATCCGGTTACCGGCCGGCAGTGAACCAACTGCCGCGCCCGCCAATGATTACGCACAGGGCAGTGGCGGCGTCAACGCGCCATCGCAAAGGGACAAACCCTACCTGGTGCTGGTTTCCATCGATGGTTTTCGCTGGGACTACATTGACCGTTACCCGACACCGAACCTGCAAAGGATTGCCAGCAACGGCGCCAGGGCGGAGCGTCTGCTGCCGGTCTTTCCCACGCTGACTTTTCCCAATCACTACTCCATCGCCACCGGACTCTACCCCGCCCACCACGGGCTCACGGGCAACGAGTTTCCCGATCACTCCAGAAACATGTGGTATTCGCTGAAGAACCGCGAAATGGTTGAGGACGGGGGCTTTTACGGCGGCCAACCCATCTGGGTCACGGCCGAGACCCAGGGCATGGTAAGCGCCTCGTTCTTCTGGGTAGGAACCGAGGCTGCAGTCAACGGCGTCTCGCCGACGCACTGGCGCAGCTTCAGCAAGGACATTTCCGGCGCGGAGCGGGTCGACCAGGTGCTGCGCTGGATGGCGCAACCCCCGGCCAACCGCCCGCACCTCTATACACTTTATTTCGAAGACGTCGATGACCACTCACACTGGTACGGACCCGACGCAAAGGAAAACATCGAGGCGACCGGCCGCGTGGATGCCTGGCTGGGCAGACTGCTGGACGGAATCGACCAGCTGCCCTATTCCGAACAGGTAAATATCATCGTCGTGTCCGACCACGGCCAGGGCCCCTACCTGAACGGTCAGACACCCTTTATCCTGGGCGATCTGGTCGATCTCAGCGGCATGACTGTTATCGAGGGCGGTTCCTACCTTTTCATGCATTTTGACCACGACGACCCTGAACGGGCGGCGGCAATCGCGGCGACAGTGAACAATTCCTGGCAGCACGGCCACGCCTATACATCGGCGACCGCGCCCGCAGCGTGGGTTGTCGATGGCAACCCGCGTTTTCCGGATGTCATGCTGATTCCGGAGCAGGGTTACGCCGTTCTTTCGTCGGCCGAAAAGGCCGGTAAAATCAACGCCGGAGACCACGGCTGGGCGCCCGAATCGCCGGCAATGCATGGTTTATTTATCGCCAGCGGCCCGAACGTAAAGCCAGGCGTTGAACTCGGGCCGGTCAGGAACATTGATATCTACCCGTTGATGCTCTCCATACTCGGGCTGGATGCCCCGGAATATATTGACGGCGACCCTTCCAGGCTCAGCGCCAAACTCTACAGTGATGGTGAAAATAACTCGAAGTGACATGGCGTTGTGCACGGGCGTCAACTTGAACCTTCCGGGCAAATGGTTTTAACTCTGGTTTCGTCAGGCTTCCATTCCATCACCGAATTCCAGAGGACCAACCATGTTCGAAGCAACCGCAAGCGATTTTCTCGTCCCTTTCAATGGTAGTTTCAAACTGGCCGAATCAGCCACCCGGCTGGACGATATCCCGGACAGGAAAACCTGCAAAAGACGTCTCAGGGACCTGGTGGAAGAATTCGACGACCTGCAGCACCGCCTGTACGCAGCGGACAAGCATTCGGTGCTGCTGGTTTTCCAGGCCATGGATGCGGCGGGAAAAGACAGCACCATACGCGCCGTCATGAGCGGCCTGAACCCGACCGGTTGCCAGGTGTTCTCCTTCAAACAACCCAGTGACGGAGAACTGGACCACGACTTTCTCTGGCGAACGGCAAAGAGCCTGCCCCAGCGCGGCAGAATCGGTGTATTCAACCGCAGTTATTACGAAGAAGTCCTCGTCGTGCGGGTCCACCCGGAATACCTCGGTGGCCAGAAATTACCGCGGAAAGTCGCTCTTGACGACCTCTGGCAGGAGCGCTTCGAGTCCATTCGGGACCATGA
>JABDPJ010000161.1 GCA_013042835.1 Lysobacterales bacterium | reverse complement strand
CTCGCGGCCTGGAGCTTCCACCGGCGGCCTGCCGATCCCCTGTAGCTGGCGCCGGCCGAAATAGAACCACACCAGGCTGATCAGCATACCAATGCCGGATGCACCGAATACGTACTTGTAGGCGGGTGCGGCGTCAGTGCCAAACAGCGAAGTCGCCAGCCAACCGGTAATGATGGGCGCGATAAATGCACCCATGTTGATGCCCATGTAAAAGATGGTAAAGCCCGAGTCGCGGCGCTCATCGGTCGTCGAGTACAGCATGCCAACCATGGTCGAGATGTTCGGTTTGAACAAACCATTGCCGACGATGACCGTAGCAAGACCGAACTTGAACAGCGTCGGATCCGGCAGCATGATCATGAACAGGCCGGTGGCCATGAACACTGCCCCTATAAGGATCGAGCGCTGGTAACCGATGATCCTGTCGGCGACGTAACCCCCGAAGATTGCGCCGGCATATACCAGCGCAAGATAGGAGCCGTAAGTGAGATTGGCATCGGCCTGGCCGGACTGGTCGCCAGCGTAGAACTGCGCCACGATGTAAAGCACCAGGGCCCAGCGGATACCGTAGAACGCGAAACGTTCCCAGAATTCCGACATGAACAACATCCACAGCGGGCCGGGGTGGCCCATGAACTGCTTGAATTCGGGGAGCGGGTGGCGGTCTGGCAAGTTCGTGGCTTCGCTCATGCGGTGTCCCTGGGTGGCGTTGGAAAAAGTTCGCTTGAAGTAACCGCCGGGTGCGTTTGTGTCAAAGCGAAGAAAGAAAGAATAAATGCGCTACCCTTTGAAAGCAAAGCTTACTGCAAAAACATTTTCCCTGAATTTCTACTCAATATATGTTGGTCACATGTCGACCATTGGGATGAGTGAAGTCCGACGACGTTAGCCGGTTACGATTTGGATTTATACGGTAAAAAATGCGTCGCCTTCATCGCGCCCGTAGCGCATCAGGATAGGGCGCCGGATTACAAGTCTATTTCCAGCCGCAGGCGACGATCACCAGAACATAGATGCACCTGACTTCCGTGCCGTACCTGGTTCTCCAGCCAAATTCGGGTGTGATGACATCCCAGAAACGCTGCAGGTCGCCCCTGACGCCCGGGTCATAGGCAAACCTGACCAGGCCCGGCGTGTAGGCGAATGGCAGTTCGGGCATTGGCTGGTCAAGCATGGCAAGCAGATCGGGCCTAAGAGGGTAGTGGAACTCCCTTTGAGGTTCAGTGCTGTCAGGCCAGTACTGCCCGCCGAACAGCTCTTCGGTGACCGGTTTCTCGCTGAGATACTGACGGCTCAGAATCGTTGCCGACAACAGCCTTTGTTCGGCTGCATTCAACTGCTCCAGCGAACGCGGTATTTTCGGTACTGGCGCAGTGGAAGTCATAAGGGGTGGTTGAGGCTCAACCGGCGCAACTTCATCCAGCGCCTCAACCACGGCTTGCGGTGTTTCAGGTGGCGATTCAGCGACGGGTTCCGGTGGCGATATTTCGACAGGTTCGGGCTGCACCGGCGGTGTGCGGTCCGGGGTTTCAGGCACACTCAGTTGAACTTCGATCTGCGCGACATCCTGCTGCTCAGGGTACAAGCGTTTTGTTACCGGCAGGAGTAAAATGACGATATGCAAGAGCAGGGCGACAAGAAAAGCCAGCCAGAGGCTGATCGATTCTCCAGTCCTGGACGGGTGTGGATTTTGCCCGTTACTCTGCATGATTAAATGATACCTGTTTGCCGTTAAGTACGTGTTAACCAGGTAGCTGGTTTGGCACATGTGTTAGCCTTGAAAGCGGACTCGAACCGGAAGCGCTAAAGATGTTTAACCCTCGTCTTCGATTTCTTTCACGCCATCGCAGGCCAGCTGTTGCAACCGTTGTGACAATTTTGCCGCTGACCGGGTTCCTGCTGTTGGTATTGTTCCCCGCGCGCGTCGCGGCCGAAAACAACATGACCGCCGGGGAGTTGGTGCGTGCCGCCATGGATCACTGGCGGGGACTGACCTCCTACTCGGAAATGACCATGACCATCCACCGGCCGAACTGGGAGCGAGCCATGTCGATGCGGGGCTGGAGTGAAGGCGACAAGCTGTCACTGGTGCGCATTACGCAGCCCAAAAAAGACGCCGGTAACGGGACGTTGTTGAAAGACAACGACATGTGGTCTTACTCCCCCAAGATTAACCGCATCATAAAAATACCTTCATCGATGATGAGCCAGGGCTGGATGGGCAGTGATTTTTCCAACAAGGACATCAGCAAGTCCACCGACATCATCGACGAATACGATCACACGCTGGTCGGGATGATTGAGCAGGACGGCCACACCGTGTATACGGTTGAAGCAGTTCCACATGAAGACGCGGCGATCGTCTGGGGCAAAGAGGTCCTTAAAATCCGTGACGACTACGTGTTGCTCGAGCAGCAGTTCTGGGACCAGGACGGGGAGTTGATCAAGGCCATGAAGGCCCTCGAAATTGCCGAAATGGGCGGCCGGCCGGTGGCGAAAATATTACGCATGAGCAAGCTGGAAACACCCGGCGAATGGACCGAGATGAAGATCTCTGCAATCGAGTTCGATGTGGAGCTACCCGCTGGTATTTTCACCTTATCCAATTTGAGGAATCCGCGACAATAACAGCCAACATGAAACCGAATAGCGGCAGAAGAAGAGCTTTCGGACTCAGCCTGCGGCTGGCCTGGCGCAATATCTGGCGCCAGAAACGCCGCACCTGGCTGACGGCATTGGCGATGATCTTCTCCAACATCCTGCTGGTTTTCATGATTTCGCTGCAGTTCGGCTCCTATGACATGATGATCAATAACACTTTGCGCATGTTCAGCGGCCAGATCCAGGTGCAACGTGACGGGTATCATGAAAATCAGAAGATGCGGCAGGTGATACCTGCTATCGGCGAACTGGCATCCGGTATCCGTGAACGGTTTCCGCAGGCCAGCGTCGCCGCGCGCGCCAATGCGTTCGTTCTTGTCTCCAGCCAGGACCGTTCCTTTGGCACCCGGATTGTCGGTGTGGAGCCCGGCCACGAGCCCGGCGTATCAACCATTCCCGGCCTGGTCCGCGAAGGTCGTTACCTGGACAACCCGGATGCGGCGGAGATCGTTATTGGCAGCGTGATGGCCAGGAACCTGAAAGTAGCTGTCGGCGATGAGTTGACCTTTCTTGGCAGCGGCCGGGAAGGGTCATTCGCGGCAGGCGTGGTCACCGTGGCGGGTATATTCGATTCCGGTTCAATGGATCTTGACCGCAGCCTGGCTGAGGTTCCCCTCGGTTACTTTCAGGAGGCGTTTGATATGCGCGGCAGTGGTCATGTCATTGCACTCCTGCTTGATGATCTCAACGCTGTAGACGGGCTGCTGACGCCATTGAAGGCCCTGGTCGGTGAGCGCGAGGAACTGGTTGTGCTTGACTGGGAAACCCTGACGCCCGGGCTCAAACAGGCTATCCAGGCGGATATGACCAGTGCCTGGTTCATGTATGGCGTCCTGATCGTGCTGGTGGCGTTCAGTGTACTCAACACGCAACTGATGTCGGTGCTGGAGCGCACACGCGAGTTCGGCGTCATCATGGCGCTCGGTATCAGGCCGCGACGGCTGGCCCTGCTGGTGTTGCTCGAAACCTTCCTGATGGCTCTGCTCGGCCTGTTGATCGGCGCACTGCTGGGTGGCCTGGTTACGGGGTATTTCGCATATGCCGGATTCGCCTATCCCGGCATGGATCAAATGGCGGAAAAATTCAATATGCCGGCGGTGATCTTTCCGGCGCTGGATCCACTTTCCGTCATGCTGGGGCCCTCTGTCGTTTTCATATTCTGCCTGTTCGCGGCCATATACCCGGCACTGAAGTTGTACGGTTTACGGCCCGTGGATGCGATGCGGGCGGTCTGAGATGCAGATACCCGTCAAAGCGATGTCCAAACTGGCCTGGCGCAATCTGTGGCGCAATTACCGCCGCACATTGATCATGTTACTGGCCATCGCAGTGGGCGCCTGGGCAATGATATTCATGACTTCGCTGTTACGTGGCATGGTGGATGACATGGTCAAGCAGGGTATTCGGGCTTTACCGGGCCACGTCCAGGTACACACTGCAGCCTACCGCGATGATCCGTCCGTCAACCATGGTCTGCCAGCGCCGGACGAGGCACTACTGGAAGTATTGGGTGGTGAGCAGGTGCAGGCCTGGACCAGCCGGTTGAAAGTTCCGGCAATGATTTCCAGCGAATATGAGAACCGCGGTGTTCTGTTGCTTGGTGTAGACCCGGCCGGCGAAACCGAGCTGGGTTTTGATGATGGTGACATCGTCGAAGGCCGCTTTTTGGAGGGCGCTGACGACCCGGGCATTGTCATCGGAAGAAAACTGTTGCAGCGACTGGAAACGCGCCTTGGAAAGCGCGTCGTAGTGATGAGCCAGGACCCGGATAATGCCGTCGCGGATCGTGGTTTCAAGGTGGTGGGGGTGTTTCAGGCCGAGTTGGAAAGCCGAGAGGAAAGTATCGTCTACGCCGGCCGGGAAGTCATCCAGCGCATGCTGGGTGTGGGTTCGGATATTTCAGAGGTTGCGGTGCTTGGCCGGGACTACAAGTTGCCGGAACCACTCGCGGCCAGTATCCGTGCCACGGTTCCCGCAGATGTGGAGGTTCTGTCCTGGCTGAAGCTTGACCCCTATCTCGCCACCATGATGGCCGTCATGAATGGCTTCGTGCTGGTGTGGATGGTGGTGATCTTCCTGGCCCTCTCATTCGGCCTGGTCAATACCCTGATGATGGCGGTTTTTGAGCGTGTGCGTGAGATTGGCCTTATGCGGGCATTGGGTATGCGGCCGGCGGCGATTGTCTACCAGATTCTCGTTGAGTCGCTGATGCTGCTGGCGCTGGGTTTGCTGTTTGGCAACCTCCTGGCGATCGGCAGCATCATCCCGTTGCAGGATGGCATTGACCTGTCAGCTGTATCCGAGGGAATGGAAATGATGGGCGCGTCGAGCGTGCTGTATCCGGTGTTGTTGTGGCCTGACCTTGTATTGGCCAACGCCGTGGTGATTGTGCTGGGCATCATTACCAGCTTGTTACCAGCATGGCGGGCGGCGCAATACCGGCCGGTGGAGGCGCTGGGCAGGTCGTGAATAATGGGCAGTTTTTCGTCATGGAATGTTCGAATGTTTAATGTAGAGAGGCCAAGCGTATGGCGGCTATAAGTTGCAAAGATCTGTGCAAGTACTACCAGCAGGGCGATTCGGTGATCAAGGGCCTTGATCACGTCAGCCTCGAGATCGAGCAGGGATCATTCATTTGCCTGTCCGGACCGTCCGGTTCAGGAAAAACGACGCTGCTCAATGCCATCGGCGGCCTCGATTCACTGGATAGCGGAGAAATATCCATAAATTCCGAACGTGTCGACCTGCTCGGTAAAGCCGCCTTGTCTGACTTGCGCTTACACGATATTGGTTTTGTATTCCAGGCTTACAACCTGATCCCCGTGCTGAGTGCGAAGGAGAACGTCGAATTTGTCATGCAGATCCAGGGCGTCAATACAGCGGAGCGTCACCAGCGTTCGATGAAGATTCTCAAGGAGGTCGGGCTGGAAGGCATGGAACACCGCCGGCCGGCGCAGTTATCGGGAGGGCAGCAGCAACGTGTTGCTGTAGCGCGCGCCATCGTCAGCCAGCCCAAGCTGGTATTGGCCGATGAACCGACCGCCAACTTGGACTCCAAGAGCATGGAAAAGCTGATGGGTCACTTTCGCGAGCTTAACAGGGTGCACCGGGTGACGTTTCTGATCGCAACCCACGACCAACGTGTCATGGCATGGGCGGACCGCCGCATCAGCATGGAAGACGGG
>JABDPJ010000095.1 GCA_013042835.1 Lysobacterales bacterium | reverse complement strand
GCACTGAGGACCAGCTGACCAAACTGTCCGCTCGCGTTGATGTTGATGTCTTGGCCGTTGAGCAGGTTGTCATAAGGCCCGATTGTGCTGGTGAATTCGACCGGCCTGCTGTTGAGGTCACCGTTCAGGGAAGTATGCATCATGCCATCGGGGCCCTGGTCGTGTTCGAGCGTGACAATATTGAATACGTGCTCAAGATCTTTACCGCCGTTGCGGAAACGAAAAGCCGCATCGCTTGCCTCGACGTTCGCAAAAATAACCATGACGCCGCCCGTACCAGCGGTGTCCTCCGCCGGGGCCTTTTTGGCACTGAGCCAGTTACCCCTGCCCTCGGCATCTGTTTCCAGGTTGAGCTCCAGGCCGTCGACTACCAGGGATTCAATAACAATAATATCCTTGAGCAGGGTGGCAGTGGCCAGCTTCAGCTCCAGGTGGCCGATGGCCAGCAAATCCGGCTCGCGTGACCAGTCCGGGGCCGAAACATGCACATTTCGGGCGCTCACGGTGCTCACCCCCCCGGGGCGAATCTTCAGCTCACCCTCGAGCCGGACCGGGTAACCTGCCGTTTCACTGAGGTAGTTTTCCAGCGGCGCCCTAATTAAGCCGGGATTGAAGACAACGATGGCGAGAGAAACCAACAGCGCAAGTGTGATGATTAAAAGCCACTTAAAAAGTTTTTTCATACTCAATAAGTATAGCTTTATCCGCTCGAAAGGTCAGTCAGACCAGTAATGACAAGCCGTTGGCAGAGACCCGTTTGAATAAACATCGAATTTGTCGGTTCCATGACAAGTGAACTGAAAGTATCATGCAGGATTCGAATTGGATTAATGCCTACAGGGTTGCTATATGTGTTCTATTTTTGCAGTACTAGATATCAATGGGGATGTGCAGCCGTTGCGCCAGCTTGCATTGCGTCAATCACGGCTGATGCGCCACCGTGGCCCAGACTGGAGCGGCATTCACGCCTGTGACGGAGCCGTGCTGGCGCATGAGCGACTGGCTATTGTTGATGTCAATACGGGGGCGCAACCGCTGCTATCTCCCGATGGCAGGCAGTCCCTGGCGGTTAATGGTGAAATTTATAATCACCGTTCGCTGCGCGGCTCGCTGAAACAACCTTACGAGTTCGCAACCGAGTCGGATTGCGAGGTTATTTTGCCGCTATATCTTGAAAAAAGCAGCGGGTTTTTGAACGACCTGCAAGGCATGTTCGCTTTCGTCCTTTACGATGAAACTGCCGACCGCTACCTGGTGGCCCGCGACCCCATCGGAATTATTCCGCTGTATTACGGTTTTGATGATGAACACCGGCTCTACATAGCGTCGGAAATGAAAGCGTTGATGGGTATCTGTGACGTCGTCATGGAATTCCCGCCGGGCCATTACTGGATGAGTGGAGACGAAGAACCGGTTCGATATTACCAGCGCCCCTGGCAGGATTTCTCAGCGGTAGAAGATGCGAAAACCGATGTGGATGCTTTGGGTGAAGCGCTTGAAAAAGCCGTTGTCAGCCACCTGATGACCGACGTCCCTTACGGTGTTCTGCTGTCCGGAGGGTTGGATTCTTCCATTATCGCTGCCGTCACCCAGCAACATGCCGACAGGCGGGTTGAGGACGGAGAAAAAAGTCCGGCCTGGTGGCCGCGCCTGCATTCATTTGCGATCGGCCTGAAAGGCTCGCCGGACCTCGCAGCTGCACAAAAAGTCGCTGATCACATCGGCACCATACACCACGGTTTTGAGTTCACGCTTCAGGAGGGCCTCGACGCCCTGGACGAAGTGATTTACCACCTTGAAACCTATGATGTCACGACCATTCGTGCGGCCACGCCCATGTACTTGCTGGCCAGGAAAATACACGCGATGGGTATTAAGATGGTGTTGTCGGGTGAGGGTGCGGACGAAGTTTTTGGTGGCTACCTTTATTTCCACAAAGCGCCGGATGCGCGCTCTTTTCATGAGGAAACAGTTCGGAAACTGTCACGGCTGCACAGTTATGATTGCCTGCGCGCCAACAAAGCCATGTCGGCATGGGGCGTCGAAGCCCGTGTGCCTTTCCTGGACCGTGAGTTTCTGGATGTGGCCATGTCGCAAAATCCCGCAGACAAAATGATCACGAAAGGAAAAATGGAAAAGCAGATTTTGCGCGAGGCATTCAGCGAAATGCTGCCTGAAGAGATCGTTTGGCGTCAAAAAGAGCAGTTTTCAGATGGCGTCGGTTACAGCTGGATCGACGGTATCCGCGACTTTGCCAGGACCCGGGTCAGTGAAAAGCAGCTGGCCCACGCCGGCAAGCGCTTTCCTTACAACACGCCGGCGACGGAAGAGGCG
>JABDPJ010000157.1 GCA_013042835.1 Lysobacterales bacterium | reverse complement strand
TTCTTGCAGGTCAGTTCTTGTAAGTCAGCTCTTGTAAGTCAGAACAGACATGTCCTAACCAGGCATGTCCTGAACATGGATGTCCTGACTCTACAGTTAGTAACAATGCTCGCAGGTCAGTTCTTGTAAGTCAGCTCTTGTAAGTCAGAACAGACATGTCCTAACCAGGCATGTCCTAAACATGGATGTCCTGATTCTATGTCTGAACATGGATGTCCTGACTCTACTATGTCTGAACATGGATGTCCTGACTCTATGGTGCTGACTCTATGGTGTGACTCTATGGATTGTCTGGAAACACATTGCCTTACTCTATATACACCGCTTTGCATGCCCAATAGTTTGATATAAACTGGCGTCATGTCACGTCACCGGAAAATAAACTTGGCGCCCCGGCTTCTGCTACTGATTTGCATTTTTGTTGCAGCACAGAGCCTGGCGTTGGCGCATGAGTTTGATCATTTTGCTAGCGGTGACAGCAGTTCCTGCGTTATTTGTCCGCTAGGGTCGAACCTGCAGGCCGCAGCGACTGACTCCACTGACCTGTTCGCACTGACAGCGCCTGCCGCGACACGGCCGGTTTGCCCCCATCATCTCAGCAATATCGCAGTAACCTCGGGCTTTTCAGCCCGCGCCCCTCCTTCCTTCCTTTGATATCACCGTTGTTTGTTTCCCGGTCAATTCCCGGGATCGATTTTTGTCAAATGAAAGGAAAATTATCAGATGTACAATTTGAGAATGCATGCGTCGAGGCTGTTGTCCGTTGTCGCGTTGCTGTTTGCCTCGCAGGTGGTTGCTCAGCCGGAGCCCCCTGAATCTCACGAAGGGCACCTTCACGGGTCGGAACACGAAGACCATGATCTCGAAGAAGTGGTCGTCCAGGCCACGCCGCTGGGCCGCGACCTGGTGGAACTGTCCCAGTCGGCCACCGTTCTGGCCGGGGAAGACCTGCGCAGGGAGGTTTCCAACAACATTGGTGAGACCCTGACCAGGCAGGCCGGGCTGGCCAACGCCAGCTTCGGGCAGAACGTGGGACGGCCGGTGATCCGTGGTTTACAAGGCCAGCGTGTCGGTTTACTGCTCAACAACATGTCGGCGAGTGACGCTTCAGCTGTCAGCCAGGATCATTCTGTCTCGATCGAACCTTTCCTGGCCGACCAGGTGGAAGTCCTGCGCGGACCCGCAACGCTACTATACGGCTCCGGTTCGATCGGTGGAGTCGTCAATATAGTTTCGCATACCATCCCTCAGGAAATCCCGGAAAACGGATTGGAGGGCAGGGCGCTGGGGCAGGTCGATTCGGCGGCTAACCAACGCTTTGCTGCCGGCCGCGCGGATTTCGGTGGCTCATCTTTCGCCTTCCATGCGGACGCGTTTTATCGCCGCACCGACGACTACGAAATTCCTGGTCGGGCTGAGCTCTACCCCGAAGAGGAACACGATGAGCATGCAGAACATGAGGATGAGGAGGCGAGCGGCATCCTGGAAAACAGCTTCCTCGACAACGAAGGCGGGTCGCTTGGCGCCAGCTGGATTGGGGAACGCTGGCGGGCAGGTCTTTCCTGGACCGTTTACGACTCCAATTATGGTATTCCGGGCGCTCATCACCATCATGAAGAAGAGCACGACGAGGAGCATGATGAAGAAGGTGGGCATGAAGGAGAAGAAGAGGAACTGGTAACAATCGGCCTGGAATCTCGTCGCTGGGACGCCGAGTTGGTCGGGGCGAATCCCTTTACCGGGTTCGAGCAACTGAAATTCCGTTATGCCAACACCGATTACACCCACACCGAGTTCGAGGGTGATGAAATCGGTACTGTGTTCGAGAGTGAAACCGACGATCTCCGGCTGGAAATGCGGCACAATCCCTGGGGACGGTGGTCGGGCGCATTCGGCCTGCAGTACACCGAGGTCGATTTCGGCGCCATCGGCGAAGAAGCCTTCGTGCCCCCTTCCAATACCGAGACCGGGGCCTTGTTCTGGGTCGAAAGTGCGGAGTTCGAAGATTGGCAACTAGACCTGGGTTTGCGTTACGAGAACATCGACGTCACGGCACTGGAGGTGCTTGCTCACGCGCATGCTGATGAAGAAGCGGACGACTGGCACGATGAGGGTTCGGCCAAGCGCGGTTTCAATCCCTTCTCGGTCTCCGCCGGAGCGATCTGGCACGTCACCGATTCCAGCCACCTGACTTTCAATCTCTCAAGGGTCAAGCGTGCTCCGACAGCCCAGGAGCTCTACTCATTCGGGCCGCATATCGCCAGTCAGACCTTCGAGATCGGCGATTCGCAGTTGCAGGAGGAGAGCAACCTGCATTTTGAGGCCGGTTACCGTATTCACGGCGAACGGCTGAGCGCATCATTCATCCTGTATGCGGACAGGTTTGACGATTTTATCTACCAGCAAAACACCGGGGAAGAAGAGGATGGCTTTCCGGTGCGCCTTTGGTCCCAGCAGAATGCCGACTTCGTGGGCGCCGAGGTCGAAGTTCGCTACGACATTGGCCACTATGATAGCGGTCACTGGTGGATTTTCGGCTTATTCGACACGGTCGACGGTGAACTGGATGATGGCCAGAACGTTCCCTTGATACCGCCGACGCGGGTCGGCCTGGGGTTGGACTGGCATTATGGGTCCTGGATCGCCAACGTGACCTGGATTCATGCCGACGACCACAGCGATACGGCCGATTATGAAACGCCCACCCCCGGTTACGATCTACTCAATGCCGACCTGACCTGGAAACTGCCTTGGCCAGAGCGCTCTGCGTGGGAAGTGTTTGTGCGCGGGCGCAACCTGCTGAACGAGGACATACGTAACAGCACCTCGTATCTCAAGGACCAGGCGCCGCAGATCGGGCGTAATTTCGTGCTGGGTGTGCGCACCGCATTCTGACCAAGTCGGCTGCGGTAGCGCACGAGATTTCAGCAATCCCGGCAGTTCAGAACCCTCGGATACTCAATGCACACTGACCAGGATGTCGTAACGATCTTTAATCGCTGGTGGCATTGGAATGCCGGCTTTTTGCTGTATTCGGGTGGCGATTTTTCCGGCTCCGGATACCATGCCGGCAACGAGGCGATCTTTGCGCGCCTTTCCCAGTTTGGTTCTGGTGCTGAACCTGCTTTTATGCGGGTTCAACAATATCTCGAGGTCGTGGATAATACGTTCGGCATATTTCTTGCGAGCGCTGCGGTCAGTCAAAATTCTTGCCGGCCACCTGGCATTGTAAGCCGATTCGTGCTCTTCCAGCCTCATTGCAAAGTTTTTGAAAGCGGATTGTGGATCCAGATAATCCAAACCGCTCGCCCGGCCACCCGGCCCAAGTGACACAAACACATTCCCAGGGTTAACCAGCACCTTGAAGTTAAATTGCTGTCCCCCGATCGTCCAGGCCTTAACGCCTTCTTCGCCCACCCCCCAGCCTCGGGGCATGAAGCGATCCGTATTTCCGGTAACGAGATCAGCCGCAACGATTTCACCCAGACTTTCAAGTCCGCCCGGACCTTTTAACGTTGCCGTGAAGCTCTCCAACTCGGTCTTGTCGCCTGAAAGTCTTTTTTCAAGCGCACCTTTGACATCCTTGACTTCCTGAAGCGTCATCTTTTGAAAGTTGGAATCCTGCCTGGCAAGTGCATCCTGAAGTTTTTTAACCGACAGTTTCATATCCGAGCGATATTTCATGCCGTATTCTTTGTAGCTTTGACGTATTTCAAAGTAGTATCTGCAAAACGTTTTTAGAGCCTCAACTTCGGCAGGTTGTAGCATGCTTACCCGGCTTGACGGTCGGTGAACAGCTTTCATGATAGACCTTGAATGGGCAACCTGTTGATCAAATACTGCATCGTCCTTGATCACCAGCTTGCTGTCATTAGCACCTTCCAATAGAAATATCTTGCCGGCTTTTGAACCGTGAACTGCCGGACCGTCATAGAAATCTTTTACGCCTCTGAGGTCTTCTAATTTGATAGGGGTTTTTACTGCCAGTGCCATGTATTCTTCCTTGATCAAGTCTGTGAAAATTTCTTATGTGTCGCCGCAAGGGGCAACCTTCGTTTAAATATAGCAGATATTCTGAGAGTCGCATTTTTGTGGTGGGATTGGTAGGCAGTAAAGCGAATAAAGCGAATAAAGCGAAGGAAGATTAAAGCGAAGACACCCATGAAAAAAAGAATAAGAGAAGAATAAAGCGAAGACACCCATGAACAATTAAAGCGAAGACACCCACGGTAATAAAGCGAAGACACCCATGGCAGTAAAACAGAAAAAGTTAGGAGGCAGTCAAAAGTTAGGACACCCATCACTTTACCCGGCTGGATGATGTCAAGCGGCACGCATGGACTGCTAAAAGGTCGCCCTGTGCACGTCTATTGTTGCAACCCAGCAGTAGTTGTAAGGTTTTGAAGGATAATTTGGCTGTTTGGATCGGTCGAGTCACGCACTGAGTTGTCGAGTTACAGTCCGATCCTCGTGTTTGAAATTCAGGTCTTCTCAGGACACAGCCTGCGGGCCAGCGGCTGGCCTTTTACAAACTTGCGTCCAACTGACTTCGCAAATGCCCTGAGCTTGCTAACTGATCCCAGCGCACCAAAGCGTGGCTTTGACGTCTTGCCGAGATAATCAAGAAGCGGGGTGGGCGCTATTCCCAGTCGCTCCAGGATGGGTGGTTTGTTTTGGGGAATGTGTCCGCACTTGTTAACACGCACGAAGCGTCCAGCCCAGTCCACCAGTTCAAGATAGTCCTTAAGTGTATGCGGAATACCATCGCTATAATAATCAGAGAAAGCTAAAAGCGGAGTATTGCCTTTATCAATGATGCGTTCCCGGATCGAAGTGTATTCAGACTTTTCTGGGGTCCTGGCTATTCCCGCCCTGATGGGATTCAAATCTACATAACTCATGCAAGCCAGTAAAGCCCGTTCGTCCAGCAATGCCTGGGAACTGAACCGTCCTTCCCAAAATCGGCCACTGCAGTGATCCTCTGCATTGGCCATACGGGCTATGGGCTCATTGATACAGCGCATAAACCACGACAGACTGCAGAGACGTTTTCGCCAGGTATTGAGCCATGCCGATACCTGACTCAGTTCTGCCCGGGATATGGTGCTGCCTGCCAGGTACTGGCGTACCAGCGTAGGCCCCGAAAACAGCGTCAGCCAACGTTCGGCTATTTCATGGTTGGACCATGAGTGGGTTTCCTGTGCATTGATTCTTACCACCACATGGTAGTGATTGTTCATGATGGCGTAGGCGCACAGATCGATGGCAAATACCGAGCAGACCAGCTTGATGCGGTCCACGATCCACTGGCGGCGGTGTTCGAAGTCATAGCCCGTGTGGCTATCCTTCCCACAAAGAAAAGCGCGCCGCACGCAGCGTGAGATGCAGTGGTAGTAGGGCGTGTCATCTAAAGAGACCTGGCGGTATCTGGCTTGTGGCATGCAATCAGTCTAGGTCTGAGCGCCCAACTTAAAAAGAGGTTATTTGCTTGGGCGATTGTAGGTGAATCTCGAAAGTGTGCGAAGGTGTGGGTGTCTCAGTTGAAGGTGTTAACCGAAGGTTCTGGCGGAAAATGTTTGCCGCACCAGTTTGGCAGAGTGGCGAGAGAGGATTCTTGAAGATAATTCGGGGTTGGCATTTATGCCAGCCCCGATCGCAGTATAGAGTTCAATTGTCCGGGTTGCCTGACAGGTCTCCAAAACCAAACCAGACCAAGTCAGCTTTTGTGCCAGTTTCCAGCGTGACGTGCCGGGAGATGGCAGTGGTCGGAAAGTTGCCGGCATAGCCGCAAGTCTTGTCTTCAAAATCAGGAATGACGCAATAGTCCCCTGGCGCTAGGTCTGTAAATACAAATTCACCATTTTCGTCGGTGTAATGCGTTTCCAACATGTTCTCACCGCAGGCTCCAAGATAAAGTCGAATGGGCATATCGGCGATGCCGGGCTCTTTTTCACAGCTGCTGCTGTTGTCCAAATCAAAATATACGCGACCGGAAATCGCCGCTGTTTTTGGCGCTTCAACAGGAGTACAAGCAGCGAGATACAATGACAGGATACACAGCATTTGGATAGAGGCTTTCTTGTATAGATTCATTACATACTCCTTTTTGCATCCTGCGTCACATTGAGTGATTACAGGTCATGCGATTGAATGTGTATTTTACTACATTAAAAAAATATAATATATAAAGCCTTTTATCGGGTTAAACCGGATTCAAGCGCTTTGCAAAAAGCCGTGGCGTCCTGCTCCACGCGATCAATCAGCACCACGCTGGTCCGGTTGGCCCACAGAAATTTACGCGTGAAGACCAATAGCCGTAAGTGCCAAATCTCGTCATTTCATTGAAAGCGCTCCCCGGTATCAGTCGGGATGACATTTCTATCCACTGAGGAACCCGGGATTAAATATGCCGGTCTTGTCTCACTTCTTGTTTTTGGGCGGGGCGGACTTGGTTATAAAAACCATATGAAAAAGATGGCGATGCCAAGCGTTATGCCCATTCCTACAGCTGAATATACAGCCACTGGATCAGTAAAAAGATCTTTCCAGAGTTCCAAGACTATTCTCCTTGTTAGTGTTGCCAGGCACGTGAATTAGTTACTGCATTCAGGCATTGACCTTCATTGCTTTTCCACGGGCTAAAGTTGCGTGGAATACATGAATGTTCCACGCATTTAATTAGAGAATTACTGACCTTGGTCGAGTCAATTTACTATATTAGTATATTATAATATAAGTCGCTCTGATAGAGAGAAAAACCTGGAAAAATCCGGACATCCACGACCCAAGAGTGGAGGGTGACTTCCAAAAAGCCGGCAAAGACAAATCCGGACATCCACGACCCAAGCAAAAAGCCAGGACACCCATGAAAAAAGCCAGGACACCCATAACTTTTAAAAGCTAGGACACCCATAACTTTAAACGCTGAAAGTTATGGATGTCCTGTCTTTCTCCTCTGTCTTTCTCCTGTCTTTCTTCCTGTCTTTCTCTCTGTCTTTCTCATGCTGTCTTTCTCCATTTTTGTAAAATGTTGTTAATTTGAGCTATTTTTGCATTACTGCCACATTGAGCGACCTTATACTGAGGGTCATCTTTATGTTCCGCAGGAGTTGCCCGTGCCACTTTCAGAAACAAAATTTCGTCTCAGCAAGAAAGTCCGCTGGATCTTTGCGTTACTAAGCCTGGCTCTGGCCCTGAACAGTACGCTGATATCGGCCGACTGGCTCAGTAAGCTGAAAGAATCGATTGGCAAGAAGGATGCTGAACAGGCACTCAGCACCGATGAGGTTGGTGGCGGGCTCAAGGAAGCACTGCGAGTGGGTACGGATACCGTGGTAGGCAAGCTCGGTCAGGAGGGCGGGTTCAACCTTGACCCAAAGATTCATATCCCACTGCCAAAGCAACTCGACAAGGCACGAAGTATTCTGAGCACGCTCGGGATGGATTCCATGCTTGTCGAGCTTGAATCCAAGCTCAACGAAGCTGCAGAAACCGCAACCCCAATGGCAAAACAATTATTTATCGAGGCCATCAACGACATGACACTTGACGATGTTATGGCTATCTACAAGGGGCCGGATGATGCTGCGACCCAGTACTTCAGGTCCAGGATGTCAGCGCCGCTGGCACAGGAGATGAAGCCTGTCGTGGATGACAGCCTTGCTGGCGTGGGAGCGCTTGAGCTATATGACAGCGTCATGAAGCAATATGGGAAAGTACCGTTTGCACCGGAAGTTGATCTCG
>JABDPJ010000152.1 GCA_013042835.1 Lysobacterales bacterium | reverse complement strand
TGAGCAAAGCCGCCAGCCGCAGGGCCGCTTCGCGAAAGGCCAAGGCACGGCTTGAAGCCCAGGAGCAAAAACTGACCGCCAAGCAGCAGGACCTCGTCGAACTGGAGGAGGAGCTGGAAGACGCCCTGATCAATATCCAGGAACAGCATGATGCCATGGCCGCGAGCACCGAGGTGCTGGAGGTGGGTCTTGAGAAAACCGATATCCGCGTGGCTGAAGCCAAGCTGGTGTGGGTGCCGGTGGCCTGAAAGCAGAACAGGAAAAAGTGGTCAGAGCCCTTTTTCCGGCTCACTGATCATACTTATACGGTGTATAGGTCTCAGTGATCTTATAGGTAAATTTGTTCTGTACACCTGGTACTTCCTCGGCGGTGGCGTCGACCACCCTTGGCTTATAAATGAATTTCAATGCGGCTTCAATGGACGTTTGCTCAAAAAGCGGGCTGGTGCATTGATCTGACAGTACCTGGGGGTCTCTGACCGTTCCCTGCTCCGTAACGGTGTACTCAACAACACAGTATCCCTGGATTCCCGCAACCAGTGCGTCTCGCGGATAGGTGGGGGCGGCCTTCCTGACAGGGTGATAGTCTCCCTCACTCATATCTATTGTTACCGGCGGTGCGCTGATTTCGGGGGGTGAAATCTCAACCCAGTTTTTCCGTGGTTTATGCTGCTGCCCTGGCTTACCTTGCGTCAATGGGTTTCCGGTGGTTGCCGTGAATCTCTTGACGCAAGGCTGCGCTGAGCGGGATGCCTTGATTCGTTCCCGGGTTGAAGGGTGTGAAGACAGGTAGGAAGAATTACTGTCAATGTTCCGGCCCGCCTGGGTGACGAGTTTCTCCATCATGTCGGCAAAGCAACTGCCGGAGTATCCGGAAGTGTTCAATATCATTAACGCGTACTCATCAGCCTCGCGCTCAAAGCCACGTGAGTAAGACATCTGTTGCATCATGACCGGCGCGCCCACCAGCACCAGGTCTGTAATCATGGTCAGGTCACCCAGCATCCAGCCCATTACAAACGTCACACCGGTCGATTGCATCAGGTTTCGCATCGAATGGTTATAAACTACATGTCCTCTTTCGTGGGCATAAACCGCGACCAGTTCACCGTCACTCTCTGCCAATTCGACAATTTCATCGGTGAATATGATGGTGCCGCCGGGCAGGGCGAGCGCATTGGCGCCCAGAAATCCACCTTGACGAAATATCACGTCATTTTTGCCAAATAAACCGACCCTGAAAGCCCTGGAAAAACTCTCCACTAACTCTGCCTGCCTCTCCGGCGCCAGTTGACTGGGTTCAAAAACTTTTTGATCGAGAAACTCGAGCGTAGCCCGGTCAAGGTCCTCTTTGACCTCTTCAGGCACCCAGGATGCTATCGGACCGGCAACAACCGGCATACCGACGGTGAAAAGCAGGTAAACAAAAACCGGAATGGCAACTAAAGCCAGCAGGGTCCAGCGCCAGCCAGATTCGAAGAAATCAATCCATGAACTCTTTGGGGTGATCCCCAATGCACGCAGGGCATTATCCAGTTCTTCATTAGCGAGCGTGGTGAACATGCTGCCATCGGGGAAATGCAGGCGGCGTGGCAGGTGCGCGAGTCGCTCTGATATCACCAATGAATCCGGGTCTATGATGCGTGATGATCCGCTGGTGACCAACACAAGTGAATCACCCTGGCAATCCAGCGTCGCTGACAAGCCAAGCGAGGTTCCGGAGGTGAAATATTCGCCCTGAATCATGGTCAGAATCCAAAATCGATATCGAAGGCATCACCGATTTCTTCACCGGCAGCATTTTGCCGGCCCGTGCTGGTGCCGGTATAAACCTGTAATTCACCCTGGACAGATAAGCAACTGAGCTTGTATTTGAGCATGCGGATTTTTGTCCAGGGAATAGCCAGTCCGATCGAGGCCACGGCAATCAGTGCGTTGGTGCCCATAATCCACCAATAAGCCCAGACACTCATGTCCATGTCCAACTCCAGGTTGTCGAAACGTGTTGCACTTAACACGTAGTTGCTGGTGGTCACATTCCAGAAGGCAAGAGGCAACAGGTAAACGAGGACCATCAGGATATAGAGGAATGCCGCGGTTAACTTTCTTGACCCCTGGAGCATCTCGCCAAACAGGGTACCCATACCGCCCGACAGCTTGCCGATCACAAAAAAAAGTAAACCCGCTGCCAGGAATGACAAAAACAACACCAGGACAGCCAGGGCGTAGAGACCCAGGAAACGAGCCAGGCTGATGTTGGCAGAAAACCCATTTTGGCCATACCGTATATTGTTGATGGTCAGGCCCCTGATACGGTGAATGGCCAGGGGTACGAGGAAGAAAGACGCCAAGCCGAGAAGCAGAATCGCTTTGCCATCCCAACGCATTGACTCCATCAACGTTTGATTTTCAGAGGCCAGGTCTTTCATCAGCAAAAACCAGCCAAGGGTGAGCAAAATCAAAAAAACAGGCAGGCCCAGTTGCCGATAGGCGGCACCGGAACTCGCAGAAAAATCAAAATGTAAATTGCGCCAACTGGTATTGCTGAGCCTGAATCGCAGGGCTGAAGTCAGCATCCATGGGAAAAGTACAATGAGCAAAAATGCCGCTACGAGCGGAATCGCAAAATAGAAATCACCCCCAATCGCATAGCCGAGAAAGAGCGTGACTGCCAGGACACGGCCTCGCAAAATGGCCCATGGGTTGCCGTGGAAGTCAAACCGGTTGCCCGCAAACTCCGTGTTCCCGTACAAATAACGGCGATTGCGAACGGTAGCCCACGGCGACCAGATGCCAAGGGTGACCATGCTGAGGAGCATGTTCACGATCCAGATACGGAAAAATTCAGCCGCGTTACCTGTAAATACCGGCTGATGGAAAGAGTGGTGCCGCAGGGGCGATGACTCGCTCGTGTTGGGTGTTATCCCCGCCTCCTCTCCGCTTACTGGACCGGTCCTGGTCTCGATTGGGTTTGTCCTCTTTGGCCTTTATTGAGGGCCTTTGGTCTTATTGGTGTTTTCATCAAACATCTCGTAAGCCACCTGGATGTCTTCGAGTTCCCCCTTATCGAGCCAGATGACGTCACACTGCGGACACCTGTCTATGGTCTTGGGTGAATACTTGCCATATTTCACCTTCTCCATAGTGATGTCACAGCTTGGACAGGTACGGGGGCCATCATAATGGCCGGTAACCGTGTGCGATTGATTCCGCGATATGAACCGGCCGCGTGTCTTTTCAATCTTATTTAAGGATGGTTCATCCAGCAGTGTGCCGCTGCATAACGGGCACTGCAGAATTTCTACACGTTCATACTTGATGGTTTCGAGTTGACCCCGGCAACTAGGACATTGCACCAATACTTCTCCCCCCGTCTCACGTATAACTTACATTTGATCTAAATAAGGCAGTGTAGTCAAGTTGAGGATGGCAGTGGCTTATTGGAAATTTCAGGGGAAATTTTAGGGTCAGAGTAAAGTGCCAGGGTAAACCGAAGCTCGCCCTGGCACTTGAATCTGACCCTAATAGGTTCTAATAGGTTCAGGCGGGCGGAGCCTGCTGCTCCTGCGCCGCTTGCTGTTCAGCCACCTGCTTGTGCACGTCCACCATGTCCAGCTCTCCGGCCTTGGTGACAACCTCGCGTAATGCGCCCTCGGGCAATGCGCCCGGCTGCGAGAAGACGATGACCTTTTCGCGGAAAATCATTAGCGTGGGAATGGAGCGAATCTGGAACCAGGAGGCGATTTCCTGTTCATTCTGGGTATCTACCTTGGCGAAAACGGCATCGGGAAAATCTTCCGATACTTTTTCAAAAATAGGACCAAAGGACTTACAGGGTCCGCACCAGTCCGCCC
>JABDPJ010000146.1 GCA_013042835.1 Lysobacterales bacterium | reverse complement strand
CCCGTGGTGCCATTACGAACCACGTGGAACTGGTGCTCAACAGGCTCAACTGGTTTGCGCTTAACCTGGCTGTCGCCCAAACCCGTGGCGACCACGGTAACGCGCAGCTCATCGCCAATTTCCGGATCAATCACGGTGCCGATGACAACGGTGGCGTCATCCGAGGCCAGGTCGGAAACGGCTGATCCGATTTCCTGGAATTCCCGCATCGTCAGGTTCATGCCGGCGGTAATATTCACCAGCACACCACAGGCGCCCTGCAGGTTGACGTCTTCAAGCAGCGGGCTGCCAATGGCAGACTGCACGGCCATGATTGCGCGGTCTTCGCCTTTCGCGTGGCCGGCGCCCATAACCGCCATGCCCATTTCCGACATCACGGTGCGCACATCGGCAAAGTCCACGTTGATCAGGCCCTGGCGGGTGATAAGCTCGGCGATACCCTGCACCGCGCCCTGCAAAACGTCATTGGCTGCCTTGAAGGCGTTCAGCAGCAGCGCATCGTCACCCATGACTTCGGGCAACTTGGAATTCGGGATGGTGATTAGCGAGTCCACGTGCTTGGAGAGCTCTTCGATGCCCTGCTCTGCGATGGTCATGCGCCGCTTGGCCTCGAATTCAAATGGCTTGGTGACCACGGCCACGGTCAGGATGCCGAGTTCCTTGGCCGCCTGCGCGATGACAGGCGCTGCACCGGTGCCTGTTCCGCCACCCATGCCCGCGGTGATGAACACCATGTCGGCACCGTCGATCATCTCGATTATGCGGTCACGGTCTTCCAGCGCGGCCTGGCGGCCGACCTCCGGGTTGGCGCCCGCGCCAAGACCCTTGGTGACGCTGGAGCCGATCTGTAACAGGGTTCGCCCCTTGAACTGCCTCAATGCCTGTGAATCGGTATTGGCGGCGATGAACTCCACGCCGTCAATTCCCGCATCGATCATTTGTGATACGGCGTTGCCGCCGCCCCCGCCTACCCCAATCACTTTTATTTCCGCGCTGGGTGTGTAGTTTTCCACCAATTCAAACATAGTTATAACTCCTCTCGCTCGCCGTGAATAACATCCGCTAAGTTCCGATTGATCGCCTCGGGGCGATTTCTGCTCTTGATCCGTCTATCGGGCCTGCGGATTCCTTATTGCTGTCAATTAATCGTTTCGGGTCGGGCTGCAAACCCTTCCCGCCCTTAAAACTCACCTCTGAACCAACTCTGGATCCTGGATAACATCGTGTCACCGCCACCCGGCGTCGTCAGGTTGCGGCTACTGTCCGCCTGGCTGCCATACAGCAGCAAACCAACGCCGGTGGCATGCACCGGGTTGGATACGACATCTGAAAGACCGGTCACGTATTGCGGTGTGGCCAGCCTTACCGGCATATGGAATATCTCTTCTGCCAGGTCGACGGCGCCTTCCATCTTGGCCGCACCGCCTGTGAGCACCATTCCCGATGCCACCATGTTTTCAAAACCGCTGCGCCGCAGTTCGTTCTGTATCAGGGAATACAATTCCCGGTAACGCGCTTCGACGACCTGCGCCAGCGTCTGCCGCGCCAATTGACGCGAGGTACGGTCGCCGACGCTCGGCACGCGGATACTCTCGTCACTGCCGGCCAGCTGTTCCAGCGCACAGGCATACTTGATCTTGATGTCCTCGGCATGCTGCGTCGGTGTGCGCAATGCGACCGCGATATCGTTGGTCACCTGGTCACCCGCGATTGGTATGCAGGCCGTGTGACGGATTGCGCCGTCGGAAAACACGGCGATGTCGGTGGTACCGGCGCCGACGTCCACCAGGCACACGCCCAGTGCCTTTTCATCTTCGCTCAGGGCGGCGAAACTGGCCGCCAGGGGCTGCATGATCAGTTCGTCGACGGTGAGCCCGCAGCGGGCCACACACTTGCCCAGGTTCTGCGTGGCGCTCAGCGCCGCGGTGACCACGTGCACGTGGGCTTCCAGGCGCACTCCGGCCATGCCGATTGGCTGGCGGATACCATCCTGATTGTCCAGCACGTATTCCTGCGGCAGCACGTGCAATATTTTCTGGTCTGCGGCCACGGGCACCGCTCGGGCTGCTTCGAGTACGCGCTCAACATCGCCCTCGGAGACTTCCCTGTCCTTGATTGCTACCGTGCCATCTGAATTCATGCTGCGGATATGGTTGCCGGAGATGCCGGCAAAGACGGAATGTATTTCGCAACCCGCCATCAGCTCCGCCTCTTCCACCGCACGCTGAATGGCCTGCTCCGTGGATGTCATGTCCACCACCACCCCGCGCCGCAGGCCGCGGGAAGGATGGGATCCCAGCCCGATCACTTCCACGGAACCATCAGACTGTAATTCACCCACGATCGCGACGATTTTGGATGTTCCGATGTCCAGTCCGACAACCAGTGATTTTTCAGCTTTCTTCGCCATAATTCCCCGCAATAGCGTCCAAGTTTTGTGCCCATAAAACGGCGAAACCGTTGGTGTACCTGAGGTCCACGCTTATCGGCGGCGCCGTCTGCCCCTGCATGAGCCCGGCCCACGTGGATACCAGCGTGTCCAGGTTTTCAAAAATATCGCCTTTGCCGAGCCTTACCTCGGTCCCGCCACTCAGGCGCACCGACCATGAACCGCGCGGGTCCAGGGTCAGACGATCGACATGCTGGCCAATCTTCACCAGCCTGTCGTCAAACTCCTGCCAGTTTTCATATACCAGCTCCAGTTGGTTTTCAGGGCTTTGCAGCCATGGCAAACCCTGGATTTCATCAGCGGCCGGCACCGTAAAAGGCTGTCCGAATCCATCCAGCAAATAGCCGTTTATCCAGTGCGCAACCGGGGTAAATTCGTGGACCGTGACCTGCACCGTGTCCGGCCAGTTCTTTTGCACTGTCACGTTGGATACCCATGGCATTTCGTTCGCCGTATCGCGCAACAGGCCGGTGCGCACGGTGAAGAAACTGCCGTTGACCAGTGGCGCAAGCCTGGCCCTGACCTGCTCCGCGCTGACCCGTTCGAACGGACCGTCGATCTCGAGCCAGCGAATCGGCCAGCGCTCCTGGGCAATCACCCCTGTGTAAACCCATACGACACCTGCTGTGGCCAGCACGAACAGCAGCAGCGTAGCCACCACGCCGGCGCTGAAGCCGCCAAGGGTTCGCCGCATCGCCTGTGACCGGCCCCAGCTCACAGGCTGCTCTCCAGTATCCGCCAGACGAGTTCGTCAAAATCAATACCCATCTGCTCGGCCGCCTGCGGCACCAGGCTGTGACTGGTCATACCCGGCGTGGTGTTGACCTCGAGAAACCAGGCCTCGCCGGCTTCATCCATGATGAAGTCCACCCGTCCCCAGCCGGAACAATCCAGCGCACTGAAGGCCTTCAGTGACCGGGATTGCATCTCCCTCTCGGTTTCTTCCGGTAAACCGCATGGGCAAAAGTAGCGGGTATCATCCGACTCGTACTTGGCCGTGTAGTCATAGAATTCGCGGGGTGTTTCGATCCTGATCAGGGGCAGGACCAGTTCACCGATAATGCCGGCAAAATATTCATCACCCCTGATCTCCGGCTCAATAATGACGTCGTCACTGTATTGGCGCGCGAGAGAAATCGCCGTCTCTATCCCGTTGCGACCACTGACTTTTGATATGCCGATACTGGAACCGAGGCCGGCGGGTTTTACGAACAGCGGCAACCCCCATTCTTCAATCGTCTCATCGTTCAGAATCTCGCCTTCGTTGAGAAGTACAAACGGCGGTGTTTTAATGCCTTGCCTCTCCCACACCCACTTGGACCTGGCCTTGTCCATGCTCAGCGCCGAACCAAGCAGGCCTGCGCCGGTAATGGGCACGTGCATCAACTGCAAGGCGCCCTGGATGGCGCCGTCTTCACCACCCGGGCCATGAATCAGGTTGAAGACCCGGTCGACACGTCCTTCGCGGATGGCTTCAAACAGGGCCGTGCTGCCATCGAACAATTCTGTGTCAATTTCATTGTGCTTCAGCGCGGCCAGCACAGCACGACCACCATTGAGTGACACCTCGCGCTCGGCGCTGTCGCCACCGACCAGCAATGCAACCCTGCCAAAATGGCGCGGATCACTGGTTTTCAGCGGCGCGTTCAGGTTCATGCCGCCTGCTCCATGCTGAAGCCCGAATCACGCAGTTCCCGCGCGACCTTCTCAATACTGCCCGCCCCCATCAGGATGACCAGGTCACCATCCTGCAAAAGGTCCGGCAGGGAATGTGTTAAGTCGGCTACGCGGGGAATCAGCACCGGCGCCACCTTGCCGCGGGCGCGAATGGAATGGCACAGGGCGGCACTGTCTATGCCTTCGATGGCGTCTTCGCCCGCAGAGTAGATGTCCGTCAGCACAACTACATCTGCCTCGGACAAAACCCGGCTGAACTCATCGAACAAACGGGCTGTCCTCGTATAGCGGTGCGGCTGAAAAACCGCAACAATTCTGTTTTCCGGCCAGCCCTCGCGTGCCGCCGTAATCGTCGCTTCAAGCTCCGACGGGTGATGACCGTAATCTTCAATGGCTTGCACCTGGCCGGTGCTAATCGGCAGCATACCGATATCCGCAAAACGACGGCCCACGCCCTTGAACTGGCGCAGGCAATCCACCACGCTGTCGACTTCCACGCCAATTTCCCAGGCCACGGCAATGGCCCCCAGCGCATTGCGCACATTGTGCAGACCGGGCAGGTTGATATTCACTTCCAGCAGTTCTGTGGCTTGCGGCAGGTGGACGTTGAAAAACATGTTGCGACCGTCCTGGCGTATATCTGTGGCCCTGATGTCGGCCGATTCTGCGAGGCCGAAAGTCACTACGGCACGGCTAAGCTCCGGCACCAGTGACTTCACCACGGGGTCATCGATGCAGAGGACGGCGGCGCCGTAAAACGGCAGGTGATGAAGAAACTCGACGAACGCTTTCTTCAGGTTTTCAAAACTGTTGTCGTAGCTTTCAAGGTGATCGCGGTCGATGTTCGTTACCAACGCGATGGTGGGCTGCAACAGCAGGAAGGAACCATCGCTTTCATCTGCTTCCGCCAACAGGTAATCGCCCTGCCCCAGCCTCGCGTTGCTGCCCCAGGCATTGACGACACCGCCAATAACGAAGGTGGGGTCCATACCCGCTTCAGCCAGCAAACTGGCTGTCAGGCTGGTGGTGGTCGTTTTGCCGTGTGTTCCGGCAACGGCGATGCCGCGCTTGAAACGCATGAGTTCCGCCAGCATCTCGGCCCTTGGTACGACCGGAATCCTGAGTTCCCTGGCAGCGACGACTTCAGGGTTGTGCCCGGGCACTGCCGTGGAGACGACGAGCACGTCCGCGTCGTTTATGTTAGCTGCGTCATGGCCGATAGAAACATTGACACCAAGCTCCCTGAGCCGCTCAGTCGCAGGTGACTCCTGGAGGTCGGATCCGCTGACATCGAAGCCCTGGTTGACCAGGACTTCGGCAATGCCGTTCATTCCAGAACCGCCGATGCCCACAAAGTGCGCCCGCTGAATGCGGCGCATGGGTCGCAGGTGGCCGCTGGACATGTTCATGAGGCCACCCATTCACTGCAGGCTTCAACCACTTTTTCAGCGGCGTCGGGCAAGGCTTTGAGCCTGGCGGCCCTGGCCATGGATAACAGTACGTTCCGGTCGCTAAGCAAAGGCTCCATGGCAGCCGCCAGTTTCTGCTCATCCAGCGTACGCTGGGGCAGGATGACTGCCGCGTTGGACTCAGCCAGGTATTCTGCATTGCGGGTCTGGTGATCGTCCACTGCATAGGCGAACGGCACCAGCAGTGATGCGACACCGGCCGCGGCCAGCTCAGCCACGGTGAGTGCGCCGGACCGGCAGATGACCAGGTCTGCCCAGGCATAGGCTTCGGCCATGTCACTGATAAAAGGCGTAATGTCGGCATCCACACTTGCCTTTTCATAGGCTTCTCGGGCCTCATCGACCCGCTTCGCACCGGCCTGGTGGCGAACTTCAACCGCCAGTGCTGGCGGCAACAGCTTAATCGCACCGGGAACTTTTTGATTCAACACCTGCGCGCCCTGGCTGCCGCCGGTGATCAATATCCTGATTGGGCCTGTACGTCCTGCCAGACGTTCTTGCGGGTCGGGTAACGCCGCCACCTCGCGGCGAACCGGGTTGCCGCTGTCAATGGCCGACAGTTCCGCCGGAAACGTACCCGGAAAACCCTGGAGAATCCTGCGGGAGAAACGGGTAAGCAATTTATTGGTCATACCGGGAACGCGGTTCTGCTCGTGTACGAGTACCGGAATACCCCGGGTCCATGCCGCAATTCCACCGGGCGCGGCCGCGTAGCCGCCGAAACTCACCGCACACGCCGGCCGGTTGGCTTTCAGCAGTCGCCGGGCGTTCCAGACTGCCCCGAGCAACATAAATGGCATTTTCACCCAGCGCATCAGGCCCTTACCCCTCAGGCCGCTGATTGCCACGGTATCCAGCTCGATTCCGGCATCCGGAACCGTGCGTGTTTCCATGCCTCCCTCGGCACCCAGCCAGCGAACCGGCACGCCCTTTTTCCGCAGGACATCTGCAACCGCGAGGCCAGGGAAAATGTGCCCGCCGGTACCACCCGCCATGATCAGAACGCCCCGGCCCGGCCGCGTCATCGGCGCACCCCCGCTGTATTCGGTACACGGGCGATTTTCAAAGGCGCATCACGGTCCAGTTCATAGCGGATACGAAAAACGATGCCGAGCGCCAGGAAAGTCATCAATACACTGCTGCCACCCGAGCTGATCAAAGGCAGGGTCAGGCCCTTGGTGGGCAAGACACCCAGGTTGACGCCCATGCTGACCAGCGCCTGCAGGCCGATCCACAGGCCGATGCCATAGGCCACATTGCCGGCGAAGGGTTTCTCGGCGCGGTGGGCCATCAGGCCGATAATCATGATACGGGCTACCAGCAGCATGAACATGGAGAGGATGAAAATAACCCCGACCAGGCCAAATTCCTCCGCCAGTACAGCAAATATAAAATCGGTGTGTGCTTCGGGAAGGTAGAACAGTTTCTGGATACTGGCGCCAAGACCAACACCAAACACTTCGCCCCGTCCGACCGCGATCAGTGCCTGGGTCAATTGGAAACCACCGCCGAACGGATCTTCCCAGGGATTCATGAAACTGACAATGCGCCTGAGCCGGTAGGGTTCCATTGCGGCAAAGCCGAATACCGGTAAAGACAGGGCTCCCAGGACGAAGATATGCCGCCACGCGGCACCCGCGAGCCATACCATGCCGCCGACGATAGCCGTGATAACAGCCGCGCTGCCCATGTCAGGTTGCATCAGCAGTATGCCGGTCAGCATGGCTGCCAGCATCAGGGGTTTCAAGGTGTCAAAAAACCTGATTTTGACCATGTCCGCCTTACGGACCAGGTACCCGGCCATGTAGAGAATGACCATGATCTTGACCGCTTCGACCACCTGGAAATTCGCGAAGCCGAGCGTAATCCAACGTGCGCTGCCATTGACGCTGTGACCGACTCCCGGGATGAAGACCAGCAACAGGACCAGCGCAGACAACCACATTAACGGCCGGCTGATTCGTTCGAGAAAGGCGACGGGTATCACGCGGAATGTCGAGGCAAGCAACACGCCCAGCAGAATGTAAATAAAGTGCCGCAAAAGATAATAGTAGGTGCTTACACCATGGCTTTCGGCAATCGCAACCGAGGAAGAACCCACCATGACAAGGCCGGAAGCCACCAGCAACAGGACCGGAACCAGCAACCACGAATCCGCCCGCACCGCTTTCTTCAAGCGTGATCCGCGCTGGGCCTGTTGTTGGTCAGCTTTCCTTCTCATCGTATCTTCAACGTCGCCAGGCCGGCCAGCACCAGGATGACCGAAACAATCCAGAAGCGCACGATCACGCGGGGCTCCGGCCAGCCCTTGAGTTCAAAGTGGTGGTGTATGGGCGCCATGCGGAAAATTCTGCGGCCGGTCAACTTGAACGAGGCCACCTGCAATATCACGGAAACCGTCTCCATGACGAACACGCCAGCCATCAGCGTAAACACCAGTTCCTGGCGCACAATGACGGCAATGAGTCCCAGTGCCGCACCCATCGCGAGGGCGCCGATGTCACCCATGAAGACCTGTGCGGGGTAAGTGTTGAACCATAAAAACCCCAGGCCGGCCCCGGCCAGGGCGCCGCAAAACACAGTCAATTCGCCGGCGCCGGCAACATATGGAATTGCCAGGTATTCGGAGAATACCGAGTGTCCACTGGCATAGGCAAAAATGCCCAGGGCAACGGACAGGAATACGGCAGGCATGATGGCCAGGCCATCCAGGCCGTCAGTGAGGTTGACCGCATTGGAGTAGCCGACGATAAAGAAATAGGTTACGAACACATAGCCGATACCCAGCGGAATAACCACACCTTTGAAAAACGGCACAATCATTTGCGTTTCCACCGGTGATTGCGCGGTTGAATACAGGTAGACAGCCGCAGCCAGGCCGATCAAAGACTGGAGCAGGTATTTCCAGCGCGCTGCCAGGCCTGCAGAGTCCTGCAGAACCAGTTTCTTGTAGTCATCGATCCAGCCAATGACGCCAAAACCCAGTGTTACCAGCAACACGGTCCAGACATAGCGGTTACCGAGGTCTGACCACAACAGGGTCGAAACCACGATGGAAAAAAGAATCAGCGCCCCGCCCATGGTCGGCGTGCCGGCTTTTGAAAAATGGGACTCGGGACCCAGCTTCCTGATAGGCTGGCTGACCTGTTTTTTAACCAGGCGGCGAATGAATGAAGGACCCAGCACCAGCGATATGGCCAACGCCGTCAGGGCGCCGAGGATACCGCGCAAAGTGATGTAGGCAAATACGTTGAAGTCCGGGTTAAATTGCGCCAGCCATGTGAATAATTCGACCAACATCAGCAATTTACCTCCAGGTTTGCCTGCCCGTTGGAAATCGCACTCACGACGTGTTCCATGCCCATTGAACGGGAGCCTTTCACCAGGCAGGCC
>JABDPJ010000091.1 GCA_013042835.1 Lysobacterales bacterium | reverse complement strand
AGCGGCACGAATCCGGTGAAATTGGTCACAAGGTTCTCAACGATGCGGCGCAAGCCTGCCGCATTGAGAAGGCTGATGGCCTGGATTCGTTCACCGGCAGCGGCGCTTGGCCGGACATCCGGGACGGAGAGCCCGAAGTATCCCGCAATGCCACTGACCAACAAAACCGCGAAACACAGAATAGCAAACAACGAAACCGGGTGAGGCAGGAGGTTACCCAGCCATTCCACGGCATCAAGGAATCGTTTGAACCAGCCGCGACGCGCCAGTTCCTTCATTTCAGTTTCCAATTAAAGGCTCCCCAAACTTACTGGTTGTAATCTTCCCGGGTATTCACCCCCTGCAACAATCACGGCTTGAAACAGGCACATTGCTGCCGGCGATTTCTCCCGCGCGGCGAAGAGTATAGGGTATTTGAACCGGGTTGACGAAAGCTCAAGTTATGCAGTGATGCCTCACTGGAGGACTATTTGGGACGGGCAATCTGAAACCTGTTGGCCTCCGAGATACCGAAATAATCCGCTGGACCACCACCACGCATAACCGGTTCCGCCCTGGCAGTCCGGTAGACGCCGTCTTCAATGAGCGCCTTTGCAATGTGCACGCCCACGACTTCGCCCAGCACCAGCCAGGTTTCACACTTGTCCCCCCGGGCTGACTGCAGCTGAACGATTTGTGTTGTCTTGCACTCCATGACCACCGGGCAGTCCGCCACGTGGGGTGCAGCAACGATCGTTGATTCGCGTTTATTTAAACCTGCGAGTTCAAACTCGTCGATGTTACTCGAAACCATCGCACTTGTTTCGTTCATTGCTTCAACCAGTGAGCGCGTGACCAGGTTCCAGCAAAACTCACCGCTTTCCTGCGCATTATTAACGCTGTCTTTATAGCCGATACTGGAGAAACCGATAATCGGCGGCTGGTAATTGAACGCATTGAAAAAGCTGTAAGGCGCGAGGTTTACCTGCCCGCTGGCGCTCTTTGTTGAAACCCAGCCAATGGGGCGTGGCGCGATAATGGAATTGAATGGATCGTGCGCCAATCCATGTCCGTCTTCGGGGCGATAAAAATGTCGTGATGGAGGCAAGAGATTCCTTCCTGGGCAAGCGGAACTGTATCGATTTTACCCCAAATAACCCTTTACACTATGGCTTAAGGAAGAGAGCTGTACCCTTTGCGGTTGAAATATACCCCTGAATGGTTAAAGCCGGCCATTTTGCGCATATCGAATCCGAAAACGGGTCAGAGTAAAAACAGAAATGATCCCATTTTTACTCTGACCCGAAAATCCCCCAAAACTAAAAATATTACTGGCGTAATTGACTATTAGCTTCTGCTACCACTCGTTACCGAGCTCAAATTCATCCAGTTCGCCTATCTGTGAATATAAATCCTTGAGTTCATTTCGACGCTCAATTCTGCGCCGGCTGCTTATACGGCGTTCAGATCCGGGTGGATCGTCCCAGTCGGTGCCGTAAAGTTCTTTGGACAGATTCTTGACATAGCCTATGTCGTCTCCAAACTCCACTTCGTAGTCATCATAGTCGTCATAATCATCGAATGTATCCACGTCATAATCCGTTTGATTTGATCTGTTTTTGCTCCCCATAATTCTTCTCCAACAATGAGGTTGATGGTCTTCACCTCGCATTGAAAATCTTTTTTATCTTTATGTCAAGATATATTTTATGCATTTTTATTCCCCGCTAAACACCGTCATAATGCCTGGAAACTGTCGAATTATAGTTCTTTAAAAATCCGATCTGAGGAAACCAATTTCTTACGGCTGAACTATTACTTGACATCAAAATATTTTATGCAAAATTCAACCAAGGTATAATGGCCACCATGAACACAGATACAATAGACAGACTTCAGAGTGACTGGAGCGTACAGCGCCCTGACCTCGACAGCGCGCCGATAGGTGTTGTACTGCGAATCCAGGCCCTGGCAAAGGTTCTTGGGGATCAGACCGCCTCGAAACTGCAGCAATTTGACCTGCAATGGTGGCAATACGATGTATTGTCGACCCTCAGACGCCAGGGAAAGCCCTTCATCATGGCCGCAACAGAACTGGCGGAAGCCAATATGCTCACTTCAGGCGCGATGACCAACCGCATTGACCGGCTCGAAGAGGATGGCCTGGTCCGCAGAATCAAGGATCATAATGATGGACGCAGGGTGCTGGTCCAATTGACCAAAGACGGCCTCAGCCTGGTTGAAGAAGCTACCGAGGCCAGGTTTGAGACGGCAAATGATGCCCTGGTAAGCCTGAGCAACCAACAGAGAAACGCTCTCAATGATTTGTTAAGGCTTGTCTTGCAAAGCCAGGAAACATGAGAAATCCATTTCCCGGCGGAAGTCCGCCCTGCTGCCCCGCGGCAAGTCTTGTTGAAAATTCTTCCGGCTAATTATCAACCTGCCGGACTAGCCATGGCCACGGGTTCGTGTTTTGCCCTTTTTGGCGTTCTTCTCGATAAACTCGATGACCATTCCGGCTACATCTTTATTGGTCGCATTTTCTATACCTTCGAGGCCCGGACTGGAATTGACTTCCAGCACAACCGGTCCATGATTCGAGCGCAACAGATCCACACCGGCAACATTGAGCCCCATGACCTTGGCGGAACGCACCGCAGTGGAGCGCTCTTCCGGGGTAATCCGTATCAAGCTCGCCGAGCCGCCCCTGTGCAGGTTTGACCGGAACTCGCCTTCCTTGCCCTGCCTTTTCATCGCCGCTACGACCTTGTCACCGATGACAAGGCAACGTATATCAGATCCGCCCGCTTCCTTGATGAACTCCTGTACCATGAAGTTGGCCCCCAATCCCCTGAATGCCTCGATGACACTCTCGGCGGCTTTTTTCGTTTCGGCAAGTACAACGCCCACACCCTGGGTGCCTTCGAGCAACTTGATCACCACCGGCGCACCGCCAACAAAGTCAAGCAAATCGTCGGTGTCGTCCGGCGAGTTTGCAAAACCGGTGACGGGCAGGCCAATACCTCTTCGCGCCAACAACTGCGATGCGCGCAGTTTGTCACGGGAACGGGTAATCGCCACCGATTCATTCACGGAATAGACACCCATCATTTCAAACTGGCGGACTACGGCAGTTCCATAGAAGGAGATCGACGCACCAATCCTCGGAATAATGGCATCCAGTTTCATTACCGGCTCACCCTTGTAGTGCACATCCGGTCTGTGACTGGTGATGTTCATGTAGCAGCGCTTGTGATTAATCACCGCGACCTCATGGCCACGCTCCTTGGCTGCCTCAACCAGTCTTTTTGTCGAATAGAGCCGCGGGTTTGTAGAAAGAATTCCGATTTTCATGTGTTATTTTCCAAAAAAGTAGTTGCGACCACGCTGGCCTAATGTTCATAGATGGAGGTGAATTCCCCGACGAGGTCTTCGGCCCTGGAGACACTCTTGAATTCGGCGATATTGAATAGTGCATCACCTTCGTGGGCCAGCGGCAGATTACTGCGGCCAATGACTATACCATCAAACGGTGCCTTCATGATCTCCGAGGAATCACCCAGCGGGTCGCTGATCGAACCAAGGCGTTGCCCTTTTGAAACACTGTTACCTAATTTCACATCGGTGTTAAAAATACCGCTATCAGGCGCCCGCACCCAACTGGTCGAACGCGCGAGTAACGGGCTGACTTTTGTTCTGCCAGGTCGTTTTGCCGGCAGCATTCCAATGCTGCGCATGATGTTCAAGATGCCTCGAAGCCCTGCCCTGATACAGATTTCGTCAAAACGCAGCGCTTCGCCGGCTTCATAAATCAGTACCGGCACACCCATATCAGCCACGCAGGCACGCAGGGAGTTATCCCTGATGTTGGAATTGATAACGACAGGGACACCGAAGGCTTTTGCCAGCTCAAGCGTTTTTTCATCGTCGAGGTTGCCGCGGATCTGTGGCAGGTTCGAGCGGTTGATTGCCCCGGTATGAAGATCGATACCGTAGTTTGACTTGGAGACGATCTGCGTGAAAAAAGTATTGGCCAGGCGCGCGGCAATAGATCCCTTGGCACTGCCGGGAAAAGAACGGTTGAGGTCTCTGCGGTCGGGAAGATAGCGCGATTGGTTCAAAAAGCCGTGCACATTCACGATAGGAACCGCTATCAATGTACCCCGGATAGAGTTCATGGCCTTAAGGCGAAGCAATCTGCGTATGATTTCAACGCCATTGAGTTCATCACCGTGTATGGCCGCAGATACAAACAGGACAGGACCCGGGCGGCGGCCACAGATGACCTGTACCGGCATACTCAACGACGTTGAAGTATAGAGATCGGCAACCGGTAAACTGATATTCACCCGCTTACCGGGATTGACCGTTATTTCACCGATTGGAAACGGATTATTCAACGCCATTGACTTTTATTCCTTAGCAATTATGATGCGCGCGGTTTTTTACCAGTGGTGTATGACCTTGCCGGATCGACCATTGCGACACCCTTTATTGCCGTTCGGCCCAGCAACATCCTGAACATCATGTTGTCACGGGATGTCAATGTCATTTCAATAGGCCATGACCAGCGACCGATGGTCAGGAGCGTTGCGATGATCAAACGCTGTTCCCGGTGACCACCCGAATCCGTCACGAGCCTTTCATCGATAATATCGGCGACACAACTTACCACTTTTTCCACATCTTTTTGAACCGGGTGAATTTTGAAATTGACACGGTCCACTCCGTTCTCTGTAAACGTATCGAGTTCGAAGGCGTGCAGGGCTGACGTTCTTGCCCCGGTGTCGACCTTGGCCTTGATGGAGTCCAGGCCGAGTTCGGGCAGACCAACCCATTCACGCCACCCAAACACCAGCTTCTCGTCAGGTTTTACCATGCATAAATCCTACCGGCACAGGTACAAATATCTCCAATTTCAAATCTCACCGAAGTCTTCTCACATGATCGGCGGTCAGGCATATGGTGAGCGCTGAAGCAACAGGGAAAGCAGTCTGTACGATATACCCTGCATCCATGAAAAGAAATAGTTATATACTTTTGCCGAACCAGGTGCGGCAACTCACGATCAGAGAAAGCATAGACACCCATGGTCTCCCGCACTCGCTAATGGATGTAAATGGATCGCGAGTCAATCCATCCTAAAACGCAAAGAATGGTTTGAAAATGCCGACCTAAAGGTGTAATCTATGAGGTGGCAACAAATGGATTGATGCCAAAGGGGTTATACAAGCTTATAAGTCAAGGGGAATGATTTATGGCCACTAATTGCGATCCCGCTTTGCGGGAATCTTCATTATTTATACACGCACTCGAACTCGTTTTCAGAAAGCTCATCCGGCTATTGATCGGAAAAATGTCTCTGCGGAAAATCCAGGAGATGATCCAGATCATCTTCGTGGAAGAAGCGGAAGCCAAACTGAAACAAAAAAGACCCGGGGAGAATGTCGCTTTGGCGGACTTGGCGATACTCGCCGACACCGACACGCGGACGATAAAACGAACCAGATCCTACTGCGAATTGAGCACACCGCTCTACCAGGACTCGGCATTCTTGAGCCAACTCGCACCTGAAACCTGTGTGCTGGACAACTGGCAGAATGATCCAAAATACCTAAACCCGGAAACGGGTGAGCCAATGATCCTTAAAGTAACGGGTGACGAAGTCAGTTTCGAATCACTCGTCAGGGATTACACCTCCACCAGCGGCGTCGTGATCGATCAGTTTATCAAGCACCTTGAAGAAGCCGGTTCGATTGAAATACTGTTCGGGGGTAAAAAAGTCCGGTTCCTCGATGAGCAATACGTGTCGTTTGCATCTTCAAACGAAATGACAAGCCTCAAGATCGGCCTGGCAGCCGTTAGCAACCTTCTGGACACGATTACCCACAACATACATGCCCCGCAGCATGGTGAGGGCGCCTTTTACCAAAGAGGTTGCTGGACGACCCGCCTGAACAAGGAAGACCGTCGAAAACTGAGAGAATTGACCAGCAGTTTCCTCCTTAAATCGGATGAGGATGCGCGGGAGTTGATAGGTCAATACGAACGGAAATCGGCCAATAACGAGCAAATTACAGCCGGTATCAGCATGTTCTATTTCGAGGAAGACAAAGCCGCCTGAATTTCTGAAACACGATAAAATGAAGCCGCAATTGGAACCACAGATCAGCCACCAGGACATGGTACAAGCCCTGCACGCGGCAAAGCTTGGCATCATCAGTCTCGATCCGGACTCAGATCTATTCACCATGTCGGCCGCAGCGCGCGGACTGTTCGGACTTGGTGAAGCAGACTCAAGTCCGACCCGTGACAAGTTCGAGCAGGCAATCCACCCCAAAGACCGTGAACGCGTAAACCACGCGCTACGGGACGCAAAAAGCGGTGAAGAAGCAATCGAATTTGATTACCGCGTTGTGCTGCCGGATGGCGAACTGCGTTGGCTGCGCTCTCATGCCAAGCTGAAATCCAACGAAGAAGAACCATCTGGAACACTGCTCTGCACGGTCATGGACAGGACTCAACACAAACTGGATGAAATCGCCTCGCATGACAAGAACGTATTCCTGCGTTCAGTATCAAACACCCTTACTGATCCCATGTGGCTGAAGGATTCAGGGGGCAAATACGTATCCTGCAACCGGGAGTTTGAGCGACTGGTAGGTGCCCGCGAGTCCGAAATTGTCGGAAAAACCGATATGGACTTTTTCCCGGCAAAAGACGCCGGTGCATACATCGAGGACGACAAGTACGCGATGGCCAGCGGCAGGCCCACCATGAGACAGGAAAGTATCACCTACTCCGATGACGGGCACAAAGAACGGGTGGAGATCATCAAGGCGCCGCTATTCAGCCAGGACGGGGCTCTTGTCGGTGTCATGGGAGTGGCCCACGACATTAGCGAACGTAAGCAGCATGAGGCGTTCAGCGCGTTCCAGACCCGGCGTGCAGGCGCGCTGCTCAAATTGCCAGAAATCGCCGAGTCCCTGGACGAGGTGAGTTTTATCCAGCAAGGGCTGAAAATCATCGAGGACCTGACCCGCAGCAAGGTCTCCTTCCTGCAGATCGTTGGTGAAGATCATCAGGACATCGATGTCAGTGTGTTTTCACAACGGACTCTCGCGAGATGCGTAGCAAACGGCCCCGGTCAACAGCCCGAGGGGAGTATGGCGTCCGTCGTCGATCTTCAAGTGATCAACGAACTCTACGATGATACTGAGCAGGCGTACCTGCCCCGTGGTTTCCCTCAAGTGCAGCGTTTGATCGAATTCCCGATTGAAGAGGACGGCAAGGTTGTCGTTATAGCCGGTGTTGCCAACAAGCAACTGGAGTACAGCGACCTGGACGTCGAAACGGTGCAATTGATCGTTAACGACATATGGAGAATCGTGCAACGGCAACGCACTTCGTTTCAGCTAAGCAAACTTGCGCAAGCGGTGGAGCAAAGCCCGGAAAGCATCGTCATAACAGACCTCAGCCTGAATATAGAGTACACCAACAGTGCGTTCCTCAAGCAAACCGGCTATGGCGCCAAGGAACTGACTGGCCAGAACCTTGAAATATTGAAATCCGGGAAAACACCGGAAGAAGCCTACGGCGCCATGCACCGCGCACTGGAACGGGGTAGAAGTTTCCAGGGTGACTTCATTAACCGGCGCAAGGACGGCAGCGAGTACATCGACTCTGCCCTGATGGCGCCGCTACGCCAGTCGGACGGCAACATCACGCACTACGTCGGGATCAACAGCGATGTCACTGAACAAAAGCGAATTGCCGCAGAACTCGAAAGCCATCGTAACCACCTCGAGGAAGTCGTCGAAAAACGAACCGAGGAACTCGTTGAAGCGCAAGAGCGTGCCGAAACCGCCAACCAGGCGAAAAGCGAATTTCTAGCCAACATGAGTCATGAAATCCGGACTCCAATGAACGCCATTATCGGGCTCACGCACCTATTGCATAATACCCAACTCAGTGTCGAGCAGGCGGAGGGCCTGTCAAAAATCAACCACTCGGCCGGGCACTTGCTGTCTATCATCAACGATATCCTCGACATATCCAAGATCGAGGCCGCCAAGATGTCACTTGAGAATGTACCCTTCAAGACAGACTCTTTGTTCGAGTCTGTTCAGTCCATCTTACGGGATGAATCCCGGACCAAGGGTCTGAAGTTGGAAATTGATATTCGCGACCTGCCCCCATGGCTGGATGGAGACCTGACCCGATTGCGCCAGGCCTTGCTTAACTACGCCAGTAACGCCGTGAAATTCTCCAAACAGGGCACGGTTAAATTGATTGGCAAGGCGTTGGAAAGGAAGAACGGGAAAATCCTGGTCCGGATCGAAGTCAGGGATACCGGGATCGGTATCGAAGCCGACAAGCTGGAAAACCTTTTCCAACCTTTCGAACAAGCAGATACGTCAACGACGAGAAGATATGGTGGCACCGGGTTGGGGCTCATTATCACGCGGCGCCTCGCTGAATTGATGGGCGGTAAAGCGGGTGCTGAAAGTGAGCCTGGTGTGGGCAGTACATTTTGGTTTACCGCCTGGTTGCGGCCTGGAGTCGCCACTGAAGAAGCGCTTCCCGAGCCGGGCATACTGGATGCGGGTGATTACTTGAAAACTCACTACCAGGGGGCATCTATATTGCTGGTCGAGGACAACCTAATCAACAGTGAAGTAGCGACCTCACTGCTGACCCGCGTGGGATTGGCCGTGGAGACAGCGGGGAATGGCCTGGAGGCCATCGAAAAGGTCAGGACAAATCCCTATGACCTGATCTTGATGGATATCCAGATGCCACTCTGCGATGGCCTGGAAGCGACCCGCCACATCCGCGCCATGGCTACCGCCGAAAATTGCGTGGCTGCCCGTAACAGTTGCATCCCAATCCTGGCAATGACAGCCAACGTCTTTGAGGAAGACCGTAAGGCCTGCCTGAGGGCGGGTATGGTCGAACTGATTGGTAAACCCGTGGAACCGAGCAAGCTTTACACCAAGATTCTTAAATGGATAAAGGGTAAGAAACAGCCAGAAAAAGCCAAAACTGCCAGCCAGAAAAAAGTCAGGACAAAAAAAGTCAGGACACCCATAACTTTAAGCGCTTAAAAAAAAGTCAGGACAAAAGCTAAGACACCCATCAAAATGAACGAAAAGTCAGGACACCCATAACTTTCAGCGTTCGAAGTAAGGAAAAGTCAGGACACCCATAACTTTAAGCGTTTGAAGTTATGGGTGTCTCCGCTTTATAACCTTAGCTTTGTACTCTTAATTAAGAAAGTAAATTGACTCAGAGTAAATGTTGAATCATTCCAGTTTTTACTTTCACCCCGATTATCCTTCAAAAGTTGGTGTCAGGAAGTGTTCTATGTGGCAGAAATACTGGCAATAAAGCACCTGTACTACCTATACTCACCCGGATGTCAGCCACCGAAAACATTTATGAACTACTGACCACCGATGACGATGCGCGATTGTGCGATGAGATCGGCGAAAGCGCTTGCCGGGAGACGCCATCCGGGTTCACATTCATATTGATCAGTTATTTCCTGACCAAACTGGGCGACGCCATCGCCAGCCCCAAAACAACGTTGGCCTGGCTGACCAGCGCACTGGGAACGCCCGCATTTGTCCTGGGATTCCTGGTGCCCATTCGGGAATCAGGATCTATGATTCCGCAACTTTTTATCGGCAGCGTGATCCGGCAGCTTGAAATACGGAAATGGGTTTGGGTGGCCGGCAGCGTGGGTCAATTCCTGGCCATCGGGGGTATTGGGCTGGTAGCCCTGAAACTCGAGGGTGCGGCCGCCGGGTGGGCCATTCTCGCCCTTATTACCGTGTTCAGCCTTGCGCGTGGGTTTTGTTCGGTTGCCGCCAAGGATGTGATGGGAAAAACCATTCCCAAACCCAACCGGGGCCAGCTCATTGGCTGGTCAGCCAGCGCGGCCGGTTTATTGACTATCGGGGTGGGCATTACGCTATTGCTTCCACTTGGTGACCGGCTGGACCGGCAAACGCTGGCCATTCTGCTGTTTTTCGCGGCCAGCTTGTGGCTGGCCGCTTCGCTGGTCTATTCACAAATCAGGGAGTTCAGCGGTGAGACAGGTGGGGGCCGCAATGCCATTGGGGCCCTGAAACAGCTGAGTTTATTGTGGACTGACAAACCCTTTCTGCACTTTGTGATCACGCGGGCCTTGTTGATGTGTTCTGCGCTCAGCGCGCCCTTTTACATCGCGCTGGCACAGGACGCGCGGGGTTCGGCGATCCATGTATTGGGGGCGTTCCTGGCAGCGGCCGGCATGGCCAGCCTGGTAAGCGGGCCGGTCTGGGGCCGGTTTGCCGATGTTTCCAGCAAACGTGTAATGATTGCCGCAGCCGTGATAACAGCTGGCATCGGCATCATCACGTTCCTGGTCGACAAGCTGCTGCCGGGATTGGGGCAGTCTGTATGGTTCCTGCCGCTGGCTTATTTCATTCTGTCCGTTGCCCATGACGGCGTGCGTATTGGACGAAAAACCTATGTTGTCAACCTCGCACCGGGAAACAAGCGAACTGATTACGTGGCGATCAGTAATAGTGTCATTGGCGTGCTGTTGCTGCTTGTCGGATCAGTCGGCGCGCTGGCATCGGTCATCGGCATGTCCGGCGTCATCGTTGTGCTGGCCCTGATGGGACTGGCAGGGGCCATCGTCGGCCGATCATTGCCTGATAACTAAGCTAGGAAACAATCATGAAGGACGTCAGGGGTCAGGGTCAGCGCTCTGGCACCTGAATCTGACCCCGTCTATCTATTCTGAATTTTCTCTAAATGAGAACGCACATCGTCTGCCGCGTTCTTGAGCAGGTCATCGAAATTCATTATGCGGTCCCGGATGTTCCAGGACTGTTGTTTACGGCTGTAGCTGTCTACCGCGACAGGCTGCACGCCAAGGAATCCGAAAACCCGATCCATCACCCGCTGCGGGGCTTTGCAAAGGACCTCGTAATCGACGCCACAGCGCCTGGGGCCGATGCGGTCGTACCTGCGCAACTGCTTACGATACAGGCGGCAGAATGCTGTGAGTTCAGACAGGCTAACTTCCATGGCTGGCGCGGCTTGCTGCTGCGCTTCGTCGCGGCCGAGAAACCATTGTCCGGTCTGCTGCGCCTGCAGTTGTGAAACATGGACTTCAACCGGGTTTCTCGTCATGTGCAGAAAGCCGAAGTTCTGCCGTGCCAGATAATTGAACAAACCCAGTTTCTGAACTTGCCAGTAAAGGACTTTTGTGCCGAATGGATGACCTGCCCCTGCCCTTGGCAGCAGCCTGGACTGGATGTATTCAATGGCGTCCTTTTGCTCCCTGCCGTGGCCAGGTTTAAACCAGTGCTCGGTGGCTTCGACCATATCCTGATGGAATTTTTGCCGAAGGCCGGCGTCATCAGGGTGCAAAACCTCGTAAGCGCATGTCACATCCGGGTGTGAATTGAGCAGTGAACACAGCAGATTCGTACCCGTCCGCGCATGGCCGAGCACCACGAAAAAGCCATTGTTCGTGGCATTGAAACGCCGGTAAACGGAGTTGACGAGATTCATCATGATGTCTCTATCTTTACTACGCCATTGATCGCGTTGATTTATCTCATGATGAGGGGTGTGTGAGCCCTGGATTCATCCTTTTTTCGGGCCACGAGTATTTGCCAGCTGACAGCAAAGCACAGGCTGCTGACCTCTGAATGAATTACAGCAACCTTTAACTTGCCAGGTTGACGTTGTGAGAAACTGCGGCGCGATCAACGCAGGCGCCCATGACGCGCCTGCGTATCATCTCAATACCGCTATCAGGCAAGCGTATCGTTGCGTTTCCGAACCCGGGTCATGCCGAACGCCGCCAGCAGTGCAACCAGCAAAATCGTGGCCCATCCGGAAATCGTTGGAACGGGTGCTTCGTCTCCCTGTAATGCGCCGGCAGCAATTGCCACACCGGGAGTCGACTCATAGGCCCAGGCGAGCACACTCTGATCGCTGCTGCCTTCTTCTATTTGCACCCACCCGAAATGATCCTGGCCGGCAACCTGGAATCGCAGCCCGAAATACGCCGTCTCCGGAGGAACCATGGTGCCCTCGTAATCGGTGGTTCCCACAAAGGAAGTGAGAGACCAGTCACTACCTGCATCGATCAATGTACCGGCAGGCAACTTGGCGCCACCCTCAGTGCCCGCGACTACCACCATGTTGGCGCCCTCACCGGTGTCGAAATGGAAGTCACCGTGATCACTCAGGTAAAAGCTGCCATTGGCGCCAAAATCGGTTGTTGACGTTGCGCTTGATAGCATGTCCCAGTAGAGATTTGTTGTCTGCGAAACCGTAGATGTTCCGGAAGGCGTGAAGCTGATGACTGCGGCATGCGCGGCCGAAGCTACTATCATGGAAGCAATAATTGCAAAGCTGAATACCAGACGTTTCATAGTTCTCCCTCTATTTCGTCCAATGATGGTGTTGACAAGACCGTAGTCATGCAAGACAAAAAATGCGTTATATTTTCAGTTTTATAGCGTGCGTGTAAATTCTATTCCTGGGGAGGAATTCCGTAAAGGAGTTTCTGAAAGATTCGTTGAATTACTGATATTTTGGCATGATATTTTGGGTCCGAGTCAAGTGCCAGGATCGCCACTGTGACACTTGAGTCTGACCCTGTTTCTTCTGCTTCAATGAAAAATATCATTGCTGGTGGGGCACAATCCCTGAACAGCCAGGCTGGCAAGAATCTTTTGGATCTGAGTGAATGATTTGAGTGGCGTCAGTTTCCAAATACGCTCTTCAACAAATCGGTCGTGCGCTTGGCCGGGTTGTTACGGATCGCTGCCTCTTCCCTGGCGAGGTAGTAAAAGATTCCATCCATGCCCTTGTCGACCACGTAGTCACTCATATCGAGATCAACTTCCGGTGCAAACGGTACTTTCCCATATTGCTTCATGACGCTGTCATATAGCTCAAGCGCTCCCACGCCAGCAAGGCTGTCATCCACGACAGGCTTCATCTCCTGTGCCAGCGGCGC
>JABDPJ010000139.1 GCA_013042835.1 Lysobacterales bacterium | reverse complement strand
GGGGTACTTTGAACTGCCGTTGCAATTCCGCAATGTGTGCAAGTGGGTCTGAAACAGTTTTCTCGCTGACCTGCTGCCCGTTATCAGAAACCACAAAGCTGTTTCCACGTACCGTATACCGGCGTTTGCAAGGCAAACCGATAATCGAATACCGGCCCCAGGTTTCACCACCTTCGACAGATTCGAGCAGGTAGGAATCTTTGCCCTCGGCGAGCTTCAGGTACACCGACAGGGGTGTATCCAAGTCGGCCAACACGGACCGGTATACCGGAATCCGGTTGTAACCCTGCAGGTGCAATTGCTCAAATTGTTCTTTATTCACTCAAAGGTATCCGTTTGCAATGGTGGATTGGAGAGGGTGATTTTAACGCGATTAAAGCAATGATCGAGCAAATTATGAAGCAATAAGGCAACATCAGCTGACAGGCAGGTAAATGGTAAATTCAACACCCCTGTCACCTGCAAGGTTTCGGGCACTGACGCTCCCATCGTGCACTTCGGCAACCAGCCGGACAATGTGCAAACCCAGGCCCAGGTGCTGTCCGCCGGCACGTTTGTCGCGCAACGAGACCAGCGAATCAAACAGGCGTTCGTGCACGACATCGGGTAAACGCGTGCCGGTGTTGGCAACGCTGATAAGGCAATCCGTACCCTCGCGCCGCAGCGAAATGTCTATAGCGCAATCTTCCCCGCTGAGACTAATCGCGTTGTCGACCAGTTTGTCGAGGGCCTGGGCAACCAGGTCCGGGGCGCAATGGGCCATGCAGGGATCGTCGGGTAAACTCAGATTGATCGTCCGTTGCGGGTTAACCGAACGGTAGGCATCGGTGCAGTGGCCCAGCATCTCACCGAGATCCAGCGTGTCCCAATCAGTCGTTTTAACTGACTCTTCGAGCCTTTGCGCCTCACTCATTGCCGCCACGATTGCGGCCTGCCGGTCCAGACCTTCCTGCGCCCTGGCCAAAAACTGCTGCGCGGGTTGATCCAGTCCCTGGCTGGCGAGGTTATCCAGCGAAGAGCGGGTAATCGCGATGGGTGTCTTGAGTTCGTGGGACAGGCGGCCGGCGAGTTTTTGCAGATAACCGGTATGTTCAGCCACCGCCTTGAGCAACTTTTGCGTGTTGCGGGCCAGGTCACCCAACTCGTCACCGGACGCGGTCAGGGGCAGTCCGGAAACCTGCCCGCTGCTGTCCATGGCATGGCTGACCGCGCGGCTAAGCCGCTGAACCCGCCGTGATAAACGTGACGCAAACAACCACAAACCGGCTGTAAGAACGGCCACTAACAACAGCGCAATCAATGCAAAACGGCCGAGGGCGCGATTGGTCATTAACAGCAGGCCCTCCGACCGGGTCTCCAGCAGCACTGCCCCGATCACTTCGCTGTTGCCGCCGGTGGATGAATTTTCCTGCGTAAAAACGGGAACTGCAACGAAGTTGTAAACCGCTGCGCTTTCGATGTCCTGGTTCCACAACGTGCCATCCATGCCGCGCAGTGCGTCCGCTGCCGCAGCACCTTCAAAGCGCACGGGCCAGGTCGCCGGACGCTCCCTGGGCGGCATGTCTGAATCCGCAACGGCCTGGTAAACCATGCGTTCCGCCCAGGTCAGCTCACTGCTGCCGGCGCTGCGCACCGGCCCGGAATCCGCCATAACCCAGCCATCGGCCTGCACCAGCCAGGCGCGCGAATTTTCCGGCGCTGTTTTTGCCAGCCACTGCGCGACGGCGTCGTCGCGGCTGACCAGTTCCAGCCAGCCGCCCTGTTGCCTGCCATGCAGGGTTCCCGCATATCTTTCCCTGGAAACACCGGGCATGGTAAAGGCAGGCGCCACGGCGCCAATACCGACACGCTCAACGTCGCCGGGCAAACTGATCTCAAGCGTATACCCCTCAGCATCGTCCACCCAGGCCGCTTCCAGCCGGATACCCCTGTCACGCTGACTGTTCACCGTTAACGGGCCCGGAGCTTCGGTCGAGATCATGTAGCTGAACTGGCCCCGCTTGCTTTGTAAATACAGGATTACGCCGGCCCGTTCCGCCGGGTCACTGGTACCAGTATTGAAGGTGGTCGCGGCGATATTCCCGGGATCGGATACTTTCAATGCCAGGTAATAGTGCTTGCGGTAGCGTCCGGCCAACAGGTCCAGTTTTAAATCCTCTTCGGGCGACTCGAAGGTCAGGCGCTGGTCGAATTCAGGCCAGTCCGATACATACCCATCCAATACCGGTTCAGCGGTCAACTGGCGCAACGGCAAAATCTGGCCCCGGGCGAGTTCCAGCTCAGATTGGTATTGCGGCGGCAGAACCCGCGTCACCATGCGAGCCGACGCCAACAGTGCAGTCTCCTCGGCCTCACGCAGGAAGTTCTCCAGTTCCTGCACCAGTTTCCAGCCGGACCAGGGCAGCAGCAGGGTCAGCAGGGAGAGTGCAAGTAACTGGTTTCTGAGTCGCATGCCGGTTACCGCAGGTCAGCCTGCAGCGCTGTTCCAGCGATAACCCGCACCGTAAACGGTATCCAGTTTGTCGAAAGATTTATCACAGGCCTTGAACTTCCGTCGAATTCTTTTTATGTGGCTGGTAATGGTCTGGTCATCGACAAGGATATTGGCATCGTCCATCAATTGCTGGCGTGAGCGCACATGACCGGGCCGGCGAGCGAGGGAGTGAACAATCCACAATTCCGTGACCGTCAGCGGCACCGCCTGCCCGTTCCACTCCACCTGCATGCGCTCCACCGACAGGCGCAGGGCATCACGCTCCAGCCACGAACCGGTATTCTGCTCACCCGACAGCATTTCCACGCGGCGAAACAACACCACGATCCGGGCCATGAGGTGGGGCAGACTGATATCTTTGGTCAGGTAATCGTCAGCGCCCAACCGCAGGCCGGAAATGACATCGGGATCGGAATCTCTCGCGGTCAGGAACATGATGGGCAACACGCGCGACATGGCTCTCAATTCCCTGCATAACTCAAAACCACCCTCGACGTCGTCTCCCAGGCCCACATCGATGATCACCAGGTCGGGCAACCTGCGGCGAAAGGCGTCCAGCGCGCTTTGGCGGTCGCCGAACCCGCTCACCTGGTAACCCTGCCGGCGCAGGGCATCTTCAAAGTTCTGCCGGATGGCAATTTCGTCTTCAACAATAGCAATGCGTCGCTGCATAGTGTTTCCCGCCGGGGCACGATAGGTGTTGCCTGCCCGGTTGTCTGGTTGTGCTTGAGCCCGTCTCTTGCACATAGTTTAAGGCTTCAGTACCCGGCTCTGCACCCGTAACAGGGCCTTTGCCATATTTTTGCCCCAATCGGGCCATTTCTCATCACAATTGGGCCACGCCGAATGCATGTCACTACTGCTTAATAGCAGTCAAAACAGCCAGTGGAATCATTATCATGCCCGGACAAGCAAAATTTAAGCCCCCTTATCAACCATCCCGGCCCCGCTCCATTCGCGATGAACTGGAAAAGCTGGCCTGGGCGAAGAACCCGCGCCTAGCCAGGCGGCTCACCAGGCGTTTGACCAGGAGGGCGAAACATGCAAAGCCCCGCATGACGAGCCATGACAACAGCGCCCGGCGAATCATGCGCTGGCAGGACCGGGTACTCCTGACGCTGGGTATTATTTTCCTGGTCCTGTTTGTCATCCGCACGGAGACCGCGATTGCCAGCGAAGAGCAGTGGGGCCTGCAACTGCAAGGCGAAACCGGCGCACACACCGAGCTGGCCATCGATACGGATATTCAGGTTGCTATTACCGGCCTCGTCGCACGCGTTGAAATTACCCAGCGGTTCACTAACTCCGGCAGTTACTGGGCGGAAGGAATTTACCGGTTTCCCCTGCCCGCCGGGGCCGCTGTTGACCGCATGCTGATCAAGGTCGGCGAGCGCGTCCTGGAAGGGGAAATCCAGGAAAAGGAGGTTGCGCGCCGCACCTACCGGCAGGCCCGCGAGACCGGCCGCACCGCCACCATCGTCGAGCAGCAACGCCGCAACCAGTTTGAAACCCGCCTGGCCAACATCGGGCCGGGCGAGACAATTGATATCACCATCGGTTATTTACAGAACGTCGAGTACCGCGACCTCAGCTTCAATCTGCGCCTGCCCATGACATTCACGCCCAGATGGGAACCCGGCGGACGCAACGGCGAGACCCTGGAGCTCACTCAACCAGCGCCTCAGCTGGTCTCGGGGCCCTCCGCAACCGGCAACGGGCTGACATTGCGCGCCAACCTGATCAGTGCTGTTGAATTCGCGGCCATTGAAAGCCGCTACCATGACGTGGATATCCGCCAGGTCGATAACGGTTACCAGGTTGACCTGCTCAATCCCGACCAGGTTACCGACCGCGATTTCGAACTGAGCTGGACACCGTCATTGCTCTCCAGCCCGAGTATCTCACTGACCACCTTCAACGACGGCGAATCGGTTTACGCACAGCTGATGCTGGTGCCGCCACTAGCGGATTCGGTCACACCGCAAGCCCGGGAAGTCGTGCTGATCATCGATACCTCCGGCTCCATGCAGGGTGCTTCAATGACACAGGCAAAGACCGCCCTTTTACACGCCCTCGACTCCCTCGGCCCGGATGACTATTTCAACCTGTTGCAATTCAATTCCAGTACTGAGCGCCTTTTTGAACAGTCCGTGCAGTTGACACCGAACAGTCTGCAGACAGCCAGGAGTTTTATCCAACGCCTGGAAGCCAACGGCGGCACGAACATGGCTCCAGCGCTGCAACAGGCATTGTCCCTGGACGCCGTGCCGCAACTGATGCGCCAGGTGGTGTTTATCACCGACGGCGCGGTGGGAAATGAAACCCAGCTACTGCAAAAGGTCGCCCGAAACCTCGGCGACAGCCGTATGTTCACGGTTGCAATCGGTCATGCCCCGAACAGCTGGTTCATGCGCAAAACCGCGGAAATCGGTCGTGGCAGCTTTGTGCACATCGGCAAGCCGGAAGAAGTCGGGCAACAAATGGCCGCGCTCTGGAAGCGTATCCAGTTGCCGGCCCTGACCGACATCCGCATCGAGTGGGGCGCTGGCGCCGAGTTCTATCCCGAGATCGTGCCCGACCTGTACGCCGGGGAACCGCTGTGGCTGCTTGCGCGCCTGCCTGTTGAACCCACCATGATCGGCCTGTATGGCCAACTCGATGGCCTGGACTGGCGCCTGGACATCAATGGTTATGACGCCATTAGCAGCCATGCCGGCGGCGACACTTTGGCCAAGCTGTGGGCGCGTAAGAAGATCGAAGCGCTGGAAGACGGGCTAATGTTTGGTGCAGACCGTGAATTGACGCGCCTGGAAACCACCGCGGTTGCGCTTGAACATGGCTTGTTAACCCGTCACACGAACCTGGTCGCGGTAGATAAAACCCCGCGGCGCAAAGACTCCGAGTTACTGGCCTCATCAAACATTCCGGGCTTATTGCCAGCCGGGGGTTCAGCACGACTCGCCGGCTATCCAAATACCGCCACAGGCTGGTTATCCCAGCTGTTACTCTCACTGTTCGTGCTGCTGCTGGCTACCGCCATGTTGTTGTTCAGCGGCAGCCGCCTGCCAATGACGATGCCCGCCGCAAAAGCTTAGCTATGAATCTCCTCTGTCTGCTAAGACGTCATTGGTTGTCAGCGGCGGTGTCAATCACCGCCGCTTTTTTCCTGCTGGACGCCATCTGGATTCCGGTCAAGGCGGAACTCGCCCAGCACCTGCTGGAAAGGGCCTGGCTGAGGACCCTCGCGGGGGAACCGGACGCGAAGCCGTGGCCATGGGCCGATACACGCGCCGTGGCAGTGCTTGAAGTGCCTCGCCTGGGGCTGCGCGAGATCGTGCTGGAAGGCAGTTCGGGCCGCAACCTCGCCTTCGGGCCGGCACTGGTCAATACGACAGCGCTGGATGAATCACCGGACCGGGTACTCAGCGGGCACCGCGACACGCACTTCAGCTTTCTGCAGGAACTGGAAACCGGCGACCTGCTGCGCCTGCGCACCGCGACCCAAACGCTTGATTACCGCGTCAGCTGGCAGGAAGCCGTTGACAGCCGCCACCAGCAAATGCTCATTAATGACGATGTGGACAGGTTAACCCTGCTGACCTGTTATCCCTTCGATGCGCCGACGGCCGGCGGGCCATTAAGGTGGGTGGTTACGGCCCTGCCAGAGCGGTCGTCGCGGGCTGGCGAAACACCCGGCCTGTTGCTGGACAAGCCATCACTGCTTACTGCGCCGGGTGCGGCGGCAGCCAGTAAGAGGTTTCCGCTTGCGCAGGAATGACGTTGGTGAATGGAAATGACAGTGCCGCAACTTATGCCCGGCGCCCCACCATATCTTGTTACTAACCGATGCTCTGCCGCATGTCAGCAATGGTTGCCGCGTAGTCTTCGGTACCGAAAATTGCCGAACCCGATACAAAAGTATCTACGCCGGCCTCAGCGATACTGCCAATATTGTCGACGGTGACACCCCCATCGATTTCAAGGCGGATTTCCTTGCCCGTGGAGTCGATCATGGCTCGTACGCGCCGGATTTTGTCCATCACGTAGGGAATAAAACTCTGACCGCCGAAACCGGGATTGACCGACATCAGCAAAACCATGTCAATCTGCTCGAGCGCCCAGTCAAGAATTCCAAGCGGGGTGGTTGGATTGAGGACCAGGCCGGCCTCGCAACCATTCTCCTTGATCAGGTTGATGGTGCGGTCGACATGAATACTGGCCTCTGGATGAAAGGTGATCATGCTGGCGCCGGCCTTGGCAAACTCGACCACGAGATCATCCACCGGCTGCACCATCAGGTGCACATCGATGGGTGCGGTGATACCGAATTTGCGCAGGGCCTTGCAGACCATCGGGCCGATCGTCAAGTTCGGCACGAAATGATTATCCATCACGTCAAAATGAACCCAGTCCGCCCCGGCATCGAGGACCGCCTGGGTGTCCTCTCCAAGGCGGGCAAAATCCGCCGAAAGAATGGAAGGGGAAATAACACTGCTCTGTTTCATGCGTATCTCCAGTGTGTTGTGGAGTCTTGAGCGCTAAATATACTACTTGATGCCTTTTGAAGCCTTAATTTTGTCGTAGGCGGCATTGATTTCGCGCACCCTCTTTTTCGACATTTCCATCATCTCTTCGGGCAAGCCCTGTGAAACCAGTTTGTCAGGGTGGTACTGGGAGATGAGTTTGCGGTAGGCGCGCTTGATTTCCTGCGCGTTTGCATCGGGCTTCAGGCCCAGGGTCGCATAGGACTGTTGCAGGGTATGAGCCGGGTCGGGTCCCATGCGCTGGTTCTGATAGGTATAGCCGCCGCCGACCTGCCGTGCGCGCAACATGGCGGAAAACACGTTCGCGGGAATGTGCAAGACAGCGCAGGACTGCATCAGGATCGCCCGCTCCGGAGCACTCAACTCCCCGTCAGCCAGCGCAGCTTCGAGCAATAACTCCACGAACATGATGCGTAACTCTTGCCGCAGCATGGAGTTTCGGGCGAAGTCCTTCAGGGTTCCCTCGAGGTCGAAATCGGGGCTTTTACCCTGCTGAAAATCACGGATCGCCTCCTGCCGCTCTGCCTCGGTCAACTGCAGGCGCCGCATCAGTTCCTCGGCCGCGGCAATCTCGGCCCTGGTAACGCGACCGTCCGCCTTGTTGATGTGGCCCAGGGTCGAAAACATGGCGCTGAAGAACGCCCCCCTGACCCGGCTGACGCCACCGAGCCCCGCCAGGAAACGGTCGACCAGGTGACCTATGAAAGCGCCGAAAACCAGTCCGACCAGACCGCCGCGCATCAGGCCGATGATGCCGCCAATCAATTTTCCCCACCAGTGGCCGGGGATTCTGAAACCGGTGCTGCTCATCGGTTGTAAAATTCCTTGTTCGTCGCTATAGCGGGCAAGTATATAATTGCAGTTCAACCTGTCACAGTAAATTAAGGAAAAAAGGTGAGCAACAGCTTTTCCGCGCCCCCACCGCCCTATACTACCGATATGCTCGACTGCCTGCCGCTGATTCACCAGGGCAAGGTTCGGGACAGTTTCGCCCTTGACGATGACCACATGATGATCGTGGCGTCCGACCGGCTGTCGGCTTTTGACGTGGTGTTGCCCGACCCGGTGCCCGGCAAGGGGGCCTTACTGACCCGGGTATCCAATTTCTGGTTTGAGCAGACACGGGACATCATTGACAACCACCTGACGGGTATTCCAATCGGGGATGTCCTGGCCGACCCGCAACTCGTCGCACTGCTCGAGGACCGCGCCGTCATAGTACGCCGGCTAAGTCCGTTGCCGGTAGAGGCGATCGTGCGTGGTTACCTGATCGGCTCGGGCTGGAAAGACTATCAACAGACCGGGGCGGTTTGCGGAATTCCACTGCCGCCGGGGTTGCGGCAGGCGGACAAATTGCCAGAAGTACTGTTCACACCCTCAACCAAGGCCGCGGCCGGCGACCATGATATCAACGTGGATTTCGCCACCATCGTTGAGTTGATCGGTGAGGACCTGGCGAACCAGGTCAGGGATGCGAGTATCGGGATATATGAATTTGCAGCCGCCTACGCGCTCGAACGCGGCATAATCATTGCAGACACCAAGTTTGAATTCGGATTGGACGCCGGGGGTAAGCTATACCTGATGGACGAAGTGCTGACGCCGGATTCTTCGCGTTTCTGGCCCAAGGACAAATGGCAACCCGGAATCAGCCCGCCAAGTTTTGACAAGCAATTTGTCCGTGACTACCTGGAAACGCTGGATTGGAACAAACAGGCGCCCGGCCCGAAGTTGCCGCCGGAGATCATTGATGCGACCGTAAAGAACTACCAGGAAGCCTGCCGGATACTGACGGCTTAAAGGCTGACCAGGCTCCCAAACCTGTCGATCAATCCTCGAGGGTCTCCTCGTAGGCCTCTGCGTCCTTGAGCCCCTCGAGTTCTTCAGAGTCAATTAATTCCAGCTCGAACAACCAGCCGTCCCCGTAAGGATCGGCGTTGATCAGCGCGGGGTTTCCATCGAGGTCTTCGTTAACGGCGACTACCTGGCCCGAAACCGGTGCATAAATATCCGAAGCGGCTTTGACTGATTCAACAACCGCACAGGGATCACCCTGGCCGATTTCATCACCAACGACCGGCAGTTCGACAAACACCAGGTCTCCAAGTGCCTCCTGGGCATGATCGGTGATGCCGATACGCGCATTGCCGTTTTCTTCGACGCCTACCCATTCATGAGACTCCGTATATTGCAGATGCGATGGAATATTACTCATAGTGTTCCGCCTTTTTGTTTCTGCCGGCGTTTTTTAACCGGCCTTGTTGCAGAATTCTAGCTGTTAAACGATACCCTCGCAAACCGTTCCGTTGCGAACGAAAGGCGGTCTGACGATGTTGCAATCGAGCAGTTTGCCACGGATATCAACCTGGCATGTTCCGCCCGCCGCTTGCGGCACGCGGGCGAATGCGATCGCCTGTTGCAGGGTGGGGGAGAAACTGCCGCTGGTTATCATGCCTTCCCCGGCGTCTGTCACAACGCGTTGACCGGGCCGCAGAACACCACGGCCCTGCAATACCAGCCCAACCAGCTTGTTGTCTACGCCGCGTGCTTTTTGGTCGAGTAAAGCCTCTTTGCCGATAAACGCGCGGTCGTCCTTCAAAGCCACTGTCCACGCGAGGCCGGCTTCAAACGGCGTCACGTTCTCGTCCATATCCTGGCCGTAAAGGTTCATGCCAGCCTCCAGGCGAAGTGTATCCCGCGCGCCCAGGCCGCACGGCGCAACACCGGCAGCGATCAGCTGCTCCCAGAATGCCACGGCAGATTCAGCCGGCATCGAAATTTCGAAGCCGTCTTCACCGGTATAGCCCGTCCGGGCGATAAACAGCTCACCAAATTGCCCCGCGCGGAACGGCCGCAGCGCTGCGACCGCCCTGGCATCACTTTCCGGCAACAGGGTCAGCACAGATTCGCGGGCCTTCGGACCCTGCACCGCGATCATGGCGAGCTCCGGCCGCTCATTGGCCACGACATCAAAAGCCCGCGCCTGTGAGTCAATCCATGCCATATCCTTGTCGTGGGTGGCCGCGTTGACTACGATCCTGAAGAAATCCTCATCAAGAAAGTAGGTGATAAGGTCATCCACGACCCCACCCTGCTGATTCAGCATGCAGGTGTAGAACGCCCTGCCCGGCTCCGTCAATTTGGCCACGTCGTTGGCCAGCAAGTAGCTGAGAAAATGCCGGGCCTGGGGACCGTTGATATCGACAACCGTCATGTGGGAGACATCAAACATGCCGGCGGCTTGCCTGACCTCGTCGTGTTCTTTCATCTGGGAGCCATAATTGATCGGCATTTCCCAACCGCCAAAATCGACCATTCGGGCGCCGGCGGCGATATGTGCTGCGTACAAAGGGGTGCGTTTTGGCATAGTCTGAGTCTCTCTGAACAAGGTGTCCAATATAACCACCCCTCACGAAAATGCAATGCCGTTCGGGTGGCGTGGACTCAGCGGCTGAAAGCTAATCCATTGACATATGGTTGACGACGGTTATTTCGTTCTCCAGCGTCTTGTGAACCGGGCACCGGTCGGCGATTTTTAACAGCAGGTTTCGTTGTTCATCATCCAAATCACCGCGGACCGAGATATCACGACTGAAACGGTCGATTTTTCCGTTGGTTTTTTCACAGGTCACGCAATCTTCGGCGTGTATCCTGTCGTGCGCTACGCTGACTTCAACCTGCTCAAGGGGCAAATTCTCCCGGCGGGCAAAGTAGTTGAGCGTCATGACAGTGCAACTCGCCAGTGCGGCGCCCAGCAGGTCGTAGGGCGTCGGCCCGAGTCCGCTGCCTCCCAGCGCCGGCGGTTCATCCGCGATGAAGCGGTGCCCATCGGCATTCACGCTGACCATCATACCCTCGCTGGTGTTGCCACGGACTACCGCGGCACCCGGAACACGCCGCAGCAGTTCGTCTCCGTCAGCTTCAAAACCAATGTACCTGCTTGCCCAGGCGCTTAACAACCTGGCCGCATAGATTGAGTCACCGTCATGTGTCATCAAGTGGTCGGCATCATCGAGCGTAATAAAACTCTTCGGGTGTTTCGCCTGGGAATAGATAAGTGCTGCCTGGTCGATGGATACCACCTCATCCACCGGTGAATGCATCACCAGCAACGCCTTGCGCAACCCGGGCAGGTTTTCACAGACCGCCTGGGTCCGCACGTCTTCGACGAAATCCCTGCTGATATCAAATGGCCGTCCCGCAAGATTCACTGTCGCCTGGCCCTGCGACTCAATTGCCGGCAATTCCTCTTCAAGCAGGCCCAATACATGGCTCGCGTTGGCAGGTGAACCGATGGTGGCCACCGCGACCGCCGAATCAACTTCAGGCGCCGCCGCCAAAACCGCGGTGCCGCCCAGCGAATGGCCGATCAACAGCGAGGGCGGCAGGTCACGCGAAGACATGAACGCCGCGGCATCCACCAGGTCATCAACATTGCTGGAGAAATGCGTACTGGAAAAATCCCCCTCGCTCTGGCCCAGGCCGGTGAAGTCAAAGCGCAACACGGCAAGACCGTCAGATGCGAGCGACTCCGAGATTCTGACGGCCGCCTTGTTATTCTTGGTGCAGGTAAAACAATGCGCAAACACCGCGCAGGCGTGGGCTTTCTTACCTGTTGGATGATGCAATACCCCGGCGAGGGCCTGGCCCCGCCTGTTTTTGAACGTGATTTTTTCCTGCATTCTTCGTTCCTGCCGGACAAATAAATGGAATTGGCAATAGTAGCCGTGTCTTCGGCTACCGGCAATTGCCAGCGCTTGTCTTCGTCATCGTGATATATTGATTTTTTTAACAGCTGAAATTGGTCAAAAGAATATGGGTAACCGCTTATCGAAAATTTATACGCGCACCGGAGACAAGGGCACTACCGGCCTGGGTGACGGCTCGCGCGTGGACAAGGACAGCCTGCGGGTGGAAACCTACGGCACCGTGGATGAACTCAACAGCCTCGTCGGCCTGGTGCTGACCAGTGATGTCGGCAAAGCGGTGGCAGACTGCCTGACACGCACGCAACACGAGTTGTTCGACCTTGGCGGTGAACTCTGCATGCCGGGTTACACGCTGGTTCCCGAAGCCTGTGTGGAACAGCTGGAGTCCGATCTCGACCGTTTCAATGAAGACCTGCCGCCGCTGAAGGATTTTATCCTGCCGGGCGGTTCGGAAGCGGCTGCCCGTTGCCACCTTGCCCGCACGGTTTGCCGGCGTGCCGAACGGCTGATGGTGTCGCTGGCGAAAGTTGAAGACATCAACGAGGTCAGCCTGCGTTACCTGAACCGCCTGTCAGACTTGCTGTTCGTCATCGCCCGTGTGCTCGCCAGGGCCAACGGTGGTTCGGAAGTGCTGTGGGTGCATGGCGACAAACGCGGATAGCGCTGAAAATTAACTCAAATAAATAAAGAGGATTGTCAAATGGATAATGCCACCCTGATCGTGCTACTGGCCCTGCTGCAATACATATGGTTCGGCATGCGTGTCGGCATGGCGCGGGGTAAATACAAAGTCAATGCTCCCGCGTGTGAGGGCGATGAGACCTTTGAGCGTCTGTTCAGGGTGCAACAAAACACCATGGAGCAACTGCTCGTATTGATTCCTGCGGCCTATGCGTTCGCCTACTACCTGAGTTCAACATGGGTGCTGTTGGCAGGTGCCGTTTTCATTATCGGCCGCTTCATGTACTCGGCCGAGTATGTGAAAGACCCGAAATCCCGCACGCCGGGTATGGCACTGACCCTCGTTGCAAACGTAGTCCTGGTTTTGGGCGCCCTGTTCGGATTGATAAGAGGCATGTTGTAACGACACGATTCCCGGGCAAATACAACTGGCCGGCCTGCACTGCAACAGCACAGGCCGGCCGCTTCACTCAGGACTATTCAGCAATCAGGGCGTTTCGAGCGCCTTGAGCGCCGGTACATAGTCGTAACCAAGATCACGCGCCACATCGTCATAGGTCACCATGCCACGGTGAACATTAAGGCCTTCCAGCAAATGCGGGTCATCCAGCATTGCCTGCTTGGGACCCTTGTCAGCCAGAGCCAGCGCAAACGGCAACGTCGCATTATTCAACGCGAAGGCTGACGTGCGCGGCACTGCCCCGGGCATATTGGCGACGCAGTAATGTACGACACCGTCGACGACATAGGTCGGATTTTCATGGGTCGTCGGTTTCGAAGTTTCAAAACAGCCGCCCTGGTCGATGGCAACATCGACGAGTACGGAACCCTCACGCATCATCGAGAGGTGCTCACGGGTGACCAGCTTGGGTGCCGCCGCGCCCGGAATCAATACGCCGCCAACCACGAGGTCGGCGTCTACGATATGCCGCTCGATCGCATCCCTGTTGGAATAGACCGTTTGTACGCGGGTATCAAAAATGGAGTCGAGGAAACGCAGAACTTTCAGACTGCGGTCGAGGAGCACGACATTGGCGCCCATGCCAACAGCCATCTGCGCGGCATTGAAACCGACGGTGCCACCGCCGATGATGACCACCTTGGCCGGTTCCACGCCGGGTACGCCACCGATCAGCACGCCGGAGCCGCCATGGGCCTTTTCCATGCACCAGGCGCCCGCCTGGATGGAGAGACGTCCCGCGACTTCAGACATCGGCGCCAGCAAAGGCAGGCTGCCATTCTTATCGGTGACGGTCTCGTAGGCGATGCAGGTCGCGCCGCTCTTGACCAACCCTTCGGTCTGGGGCGCATCCGGCGCCAGGTGCAGGTACGTGTACAAGGTGTGGTCCGGTGTCAGCATCGCGCGTTCCACCGCCTGCGGCTCCTTGACCTTGACGATCATCTCGGCACGCTCAAAAACGCTCTTGGCGTCATCAAGTATCTTCGCACCGACCGCCACGTAATCATCGTCTGACATACCAATGCCGCCACCGGCTTTGGTCTCAACGAACACCTCATGGCCGTGGTGAGTCAACTCGCGTACGGAGGCGGGCACAAGGCCAACACGAAATTCATTATTTTTTATTTCTTTTGGTACACCAATTCTCATGACAAAGCCCTCTAAAGCGTGTGAAAATACTATTTTATCTGCATTAAAGCAGTTTTTTTATCTATTGATAATAACTAGATAGTGCTTTATGCTTTTTTTTACACTTTTTGTAGTTTATTTAATGAAGAGAAAGCACAAGAACCCCAAGGCGCTCGATCGTACTGACCGGCGAATACTCGAATGTCTGCAAGCGGATGGGCGGATCTCCAATGTGCAGCTTGCACGCAAGGTGAACCTGACGCCAACACCCTGTATTGAACGCGTTAAACGCCTTGAACGGC
>JABDPJ010000132.1 GCA_013042835.1 Lysobacterales bacterium | reverse complement strand
GACTGCTGCGTCGCGGTCGCGCTCTGTGTGCTTTGCCAGGTATTGGCTGCATTATATGCCCGCCCCCTGATAGAAGGAGAAGATGCCTCATCCAAACGCCCCCTGACCGGGTCGCCATTCAAGCGAGTTTTTAGCCCGGTAAGCTCAGCACCAAATGCATCCAGGCGTGTTATCAACGCAGGGCCTGCGCGTGGTGCGGCGACTGCCGCTGCCATCATGTGACGCAGCAGATCCAGCGTGCGGTCCAGCTCCTCCCTGGCATGGTTGATCTGAACCATCAGCCCGGCGGTTTCCTGTTGATAATTTGCGACCTCAGCATAGTCGATGCCGTTTGCAGCGTCACGAACAGGCTTGACGGCAAAATTCTGCGCCTCGGCTAATGGAGACGCCTCTCCATCCGCAAACACAAATAGCTGCGCTGAATATTTACCTGGTGCGGCCAACGGTCCCATGGAAGGGCCCGCCCAGGGCGGCACAAACTCAGGTGTACTCAGGTCAATGGCATCCGGCGCTGGCAGGCGCAAATCCCAGGTCACCCTGTGGATACCTTGCTCGTTGTTTGCCGACAGCCAGCGAAGCGGCTGTTTTTTGCTGTCGCTGATAAGAACCATGACCCGTGGTTCCGGTTCGAGTGACTCGCGTCTCAGACGGTCCCAGCCCGGAAAAGGTATGTTTTTGCCTTTCTCAAGCATGCTCTTTTCTTGTGCATTTCGCTGCGCTTTACTGTCTTCATATTTCTCATCCAGAAAGTAAGTGATGGTCGCACCAAAATCCGGGTTTGCAGTCTTGAAGCTATCGCTGCCTAGCGTGGGCATGCCGGGTGCCTGTGACGGCGCCGAAGGAATGTACCACCAGGCATCACGAACCGGGAACACCCTGGCATTACTGCCGAAACCGGTTATCGCCATTTGGCGCAGTGCGGAGTAATCATCGAGGATATAGAATCCGCGACCGAAAGTAGCGCCAACCAGGTCATTATCGCGACGTTGCAGCTTGATATCACGAAACGCGATGGTGGGTGCGCCCGCTACCTTGTGCCAGTTGGTGCCGCCGTTAACGGTGAAATAGACACCATACTCGGCGCCAAGAAACAACAGGTCCTCATTCTCATGATCCTGTTGGATCGCCCAGGCAATCGTGCCATCGGGCAGGTCACCCGAGATGGAACGCCAGCTCCGGCCCCTGTTTGTGCTGACAAAAACGTAGGGGGAGAAATCGCCGGCTTTGTGCGCGTCAGCGACGACAAAAACCGTATCTGTATCGTACAGAGACGCTTCAACATCATTGATAAATGACCGTGCCGGTACGTCCGGCAACGAATCTGCCTTTTGCCAACTGGCACCACCATCTGCAGTGACATGAACCAGGCCGTCATCCGACCCCGTATACAGAATACCTGCCGTTATGGGTGATTCAGAAATGCCGGTCAGCGTGGAGTATTTCGACATGGCGCCGTTGTCATGCAGGTCATCCACGCTCCATACCCTGCCCTGGTAACCAAGTTCATAGCGGTTCTGGTTGGTGGTCAGGTCATCGCTGACCGCCTGCCAGGAATTCCCCCGGTCGTCACTACGCCAGACACGTTGTGAACCGACATAGATTGTCGAAGCATCATGCGGGCTGATCAAAATGGGCGTATCCCAGTTCCAGCGCTCCGGTGCCTCACCGGGAGCGGGTTGTGGCTGGATATGAACCAGTTCATCACTATCGCGATGGTGCCGGAACATGTAACCCTGTTGGAACTCCATGTAGGCAATATTTGAGTCCTCCGGGTCAAATGCGACGTGATAACCATCCGCACCGAGCGGCACGTACCAATCCTGGTTTCTTACGCCTTCTGTGGTCATCGTGCGTGATGGTCCAAACAGCGTGCCGAGGTCTTGCGCACCGCCAAGAATGTTGTAAAACGGCAGGTCATTGTCTACCGCGAGCTTGTAAAACTGTGAAATCGGCAGGTTGGGAAAATGACGCCAGGTGGTTCCCTGGTCGAAGGTCTCATACAGGCCGGCATCGGTGCCAGCCAGCAGGTGCAGGTCGTTTTGTGGATCAATCCACAAAGCGTGGTTGTCGCTGTGCTTTTCGCGCCCTGTACCCAGGTAGTTGAAATGATTGCCGCCATCCCGCGTGACATGCAAAAAGACATCCATCTGAAAAACGAGGTCCGCTGTGCGCGGCGATGCCGTCAGTTCCATGTAGTAATGCGGGCCGGTGCCACCCGAAATATAGCTGTTTCTTTTGGTCCAGCTTTCGCCCTGGTCTTCCGAACGGTAAAAACCCTTGTTTTCGTCATCCGCTTCAATGGTTGCATAGACCAGTCCCGGATTGGCTGCAGTAACCGCCAGGCCAATCTTGCCAACATCACCTTGCGGCAGGCCCCTGGCCAGTTTTTTCCACGATGCGCCAGCGTCACTGGATTTATAGATACCACCATTGGGACCACCGGCCATGAGCCCCCAGACATGCCGGCGGCGCTCATAGGCGGCCGCATAGATGACATCCGGATTGTCCGGATGAAACTCGATATCGGTCACGCCCGTGTTTTCATCAATTTCGAGAATATGTTTCCAGGTTGCGCCACCATCAGTCGATTTATACAGTCCCCGGTCACCACCGGCTGACCACAGCGGGCCTTCTGCGGCAACAAAAATATTCTGACTGTTGCGTGGGTCAATAAGTATCTTGCCGATATGCTCGGACTGTTTAAGGCCCATATTGGCCCACGTTTTACCGGCATCGAGGCTCTTGTAAACCCCGTCACCCCAACCGACATGGCGGCCGCTGACGTTCTCACCCGTACCTACCCAAACCACGTCGGGGTCATTGGGGTCGAGCGTTACATCGCCAATGGAATAGGACGGCTGCTCATCAAAAACAGGCGTCCAGCTAACGCCGGCATTGGTGGTCTTCCAAACACCGCCGGAACCTGCGGCGACATACCAGGTACTGCTATTGGAGGGGTGCACCGCGATGTCAGATATACGCCCCCCCATCAAGGCCGGGCCGATGCTGCGCATTTTCAAACCGCTCGCGGCATCACCAACCACTTTTGGACTCGCCGCACCCAGGGCGTGCGTGCTGATAGCCAGAAAACAAAGACCGGCAATGACAATGCGGGCGGCAACTGTGGTTTTTATGTGAATGTGCTCGGAGATTCTGCTCATGTGACCCATTTTTTATTCCCTTGCAATTGAATGAAGGCTGTCACGCCCGGTAAATCAGAAATCAGGTTAAATTACGCGGATCGCACCGTCCACAATTGATCACACTTTCCGGTAATTTAAGTAATTCCACACCACCGTTGACGCTCAAGAGAAGATTGAACAGTCCGACCATCGTACTTGGGATATACTTTTGCCTGGATTCAGAATGACAATAACGCGGTTGTTATGAGACATTCCACGTAATGGATCATAACAACCGCATGCCATGGCTGGTTAAAAGCGGGTTTCGGGACCCACTTTTTGCGCAGGAAGAACGCTACGAAGCGGCATTACTTCTGCCACGAGCCAGGATTAATTTGAGACTTTGCACATGATTACCACGAACAACCTATGCCGCAGATTTCATGTGGGTGACAGCTGGGTGCACGCCCTGGATCGTGTTGACCTGCAAATAGACAAAGGCGATTTCGTGGCCGTAATGGGTCCTTCCGGTTCCGGCAAATCTACTTTGATGAACATACTAGGCTGTCTCGATACACCCGATGAGGGAGATTACCGGTTTCTCGATCAGGAAGTGGCAGACATGGATGACGACCAATTGTCGCGCGTTCGCAACCAGCACATCGGCTTCGTATTTCAGAGCTTTCACCTGTTGCCGCGGCTGACAGCACTCGAGAATGTTCTGTTGCCCATGCGTTTCAGCGATTCCGACCCGTCAGCAAACCAGCAGCGCGGCCTGCACCTGCTGGAACGACTCGGCCTTTCAGACAGGACAGATCACAGACCCAACCAGTTATCAGGGGGCCAGCGACAACGTGTAGCAATTGCCCGTTCAATGATAAATGAGCCCCCTTTGTTGCTGGCTGATGAGCCCACAGGTAACCTGGACAGCCGCACATCCGAGGAGATTATGGAGCTTTTTGAAGAAATCAATGGACGCGGACAGACTATCTTGATGGTGACCAACGAAGAGGAAATAGCCGCGCATGCCAAGCGCCTGATCCGCATGCGGGATGGAAAAATTGAAGATGACTCAACGACTCACTAACACAGCGTTGCTTGCTATCATTACGAGCCTGATGGCGACCTCCGTGGCGGCAGGACCTTTGCTGACCGGTATAGTCGAGGATACCAATGCCCAGACCATCGAAATGCCTTCACTGCCGGGCGCATGGCAAAGGCGCGTGGAATGGATGGCTCGTGAGGGCAGCGAAGTCAACGCTGGTGACCTGGTCGTTCGCTTAGAGCCCGGTGACCTGGTTTGGCAGGAAGAACAGGCCAGAACCGACCTGGACAAACGCCGGCTTTCTGCCGCCAGGCGCATTGATGAACTAAGGCTGGAGTTGCTTGATGCCGAGAGAACGCTCGTGCAGGCAGAATCCGATGTCAGGCTGGCGGAGCTGGACGCGGTGATCCCGGCATCATCCATTCCGCGGCTGGACTATGACCGCAATCAATTAACCCTGCAAACAGCGAAGAAAGCCCTGGTCAGGGCTCAGGCCGATATGCTCAACAAGCAGGCTGAACTCGAGGATATCAAGGCCGAATCAGCGCTCGAAGTTCGCCAGGCGGAATCGAATTACAAACGTATCCGGGATGCGCTGGAAGCTACCGAAATCCGGGCTGAGAAGGCCGGCTTCATCATCTATGGCAGCAATCGCTTCACCGGCAAAAAAGTCTTTCCCGGCGAGACCCTGTACAGTGGCTTCAGCATTGCATCGATTGCCAGCAAGGTCGATCTGCAGCTGCGGTTCTGGGTTCACGAAGCGGATTTTCTCCAGGTAAAAGAAGGCCAGCAAATTATCGTGACCGCAGACGCCCAGGGTGCAACGCCATTCATGGCGACGATTAGCTGGACGTCCAGCCAGGCGACGGAGAAACAGGACTGGAGTGATGGTGGTTACTTCGAGGCGTTCGCAACGCCAAATGCCGCGATTCCCGAAGAGGTGATGCCAGGTATGAGCGTAATGGGTGAGATTCCGGAAAAGGAAGCTGAATAATGAACGTAAGGGCCCTGTTGATACTGTCTTTTCTACCTGGACTGTTGCAGGCGCAGCAATGGATTCCAATGGAGCCGGCGGACCGGCCCATTACCGTGACTGCAAGCGGTATCGTTGCCTCTGCGGATGCACTGCGGTTTGGACCTCCGCCAAGCAGGAGTTGGCGTATCACGATTACCGAACTGGCGACTGAGGGCTCACGGGTCGAAGCGGGTGACGTACTGGCAAAATTCGACGGCAGCGCCACCGATGACCGCATTCGCACGCTTGGCGCGGAGTTGAACGCCAAGCGCTCTGAGCTGGCAGCATTGCAGGAAACCCAGGCCAGCGAGATCGAAGATGGCAAAGTAAGGCTCGCCGCGGCAAAAAGCACAGCAGATAAGGCAGCACGCAAAGCGGCGGCCGGCGCTGACCTGTTTGCCAGCCTGGAATATAAGAAGTTGCTGGAGCAGAAAGCCGTCACGGAGAAAATATACCGGCGGGAAGAGCAACGAGTAGAGTTGGTCGCGCGCGTGCGGCAATCCAAGCAGGCGGAACTCGAGGCAGATATCCGCCGCCTGGAGAGTGAGCTGGCCGGTGCGGAAAGTGAACTCGAATCGTTTACGATCAGGGCGCCCCGGCAAGGTCTCGTGATCGTTGGCACCAATCGGCAGGGCCAGAAGCTGGACACCAACGAGGCAGTAAACCCCGGCATGGTGGTGGTCGAGCTTGCAAATGAAAATGACCTCATCATCCAGGCTGAAGTGTTTGAGTTTGCAGCCAACAGCCTCGCAATCGGCCAGGCGGCCATGATCTCGATCGATGCCGCCGGTGGCAGTGAACTGCAAGGCAAAGTGATTGATGTGGCCAGCATTGTTCGCCGGCAATCCCAGTACTCGCAGGCCATGGTCCGCGATGTCAGCGTTTCCCTGCCGCCTGATATGATCGGTGAATTACGACCTGGCATGTCGGCAAAGCTCACCATCATCATCGACACACAGCGCAACTCGTTGGCAGTCCCGGATGAAGCCATTCAATACCAGCACGGCGAACCCGGTGTCGTGGTGCGGGGCGAAGGATGGCGACCAGTGCGGTTGGGGCGGGCCAGTGCCGGTTTGCATATTATCGAGGCGGGCATCGCAGCAGGTGAAGAGGTGGGCCTGTGATGAGAAGCCGCTTATTACCGATATTTGCTACCGCGCTTATAATCCTGGGTTTGGCGGGTTGTGGCGCCTCCGGCCCGGACCTGCCGACGTTGACCAGTCAGCCAGCGGACCTGGAATTCAGTGTCAGGGCCGACGGAGAGCTCGTGGCTTCCGAATCCATGCCAATCTCACTGCCTGGCTCGATTCGAATGTCATTCAACGTGGCCTGGCTTGCGCCGGAATTTTCGGACGTCAGGGAGGGAGACGTCATTGCGCGTTTCGATGATGTCCAGGTAAAACTGGAGAAGGAGTCCTCGTCGCTGAACGTCGCGAAATCCGAATTCAAACTTGCCGATGCTGAACGTGATGGCTTGCTCGAGCGCACGCGGATCGGCCATGAATCGCTGCGTGTTGATGGTGAACGGAATATATCCGAGGCTTTCTCAGCCGCCGATGAAAGGCTTTTCAGCCGCAATGAACTCATCGATATCCTCGCCGATCTTGACTACCTCGATGTGGAGTCATCCTTTCTCGACTGGCAATACGAGACACTTGACCGGCGCATGCAGGCTGAACAGAACTTCATCATGGCAGAGCGTCAGGGTGAACTTTCCAAGCTCGAGAAGCAGGAAAAAGCACTTGAAATGATGGAACTGAGAAGCCCGGCCGATGGCACTTTTGTCTACGCAAGAACGCCGTGGGGTGAAAAGCTGGGCAAAGGAAAAACCGTTTATCCGGGGATGCCGATCGGATTACTTCCGGTTCGCGGCAAGGTCAAAACCCGGCTTTACGTGCCGGAAGCAGATGCCGTCGGCCTTGCTGTGGGACAACTGGTTCGGTTCAGACTGGATTCTGCGGCGGAGCGAGAGTTCACGGGCCGGGTAGTCGAAGTATCGCCCGTTGCAAGCCCGCGTACCAGGGAGGATCCGCAGAAATTCTTTCGTCTTGATGCCGAGATAGACGAGGTCGACCCGGATCTGATGAGAGTGGGCAGCCGGCTAAGGGCGGAGATCATTACAGGAGAGATAGAACAAGGTCTGGTTGTACCGGCACAGGCGATTCATGGCGAGGCAGGCAATACCTATGTGTTCGTCGTGAATGGACGCCAGGTGGAACGACGTGATGTTGTGCTCGGGCGGCGCAGCCCTGACCTGGTAGAGCTGAAATCAGGTATCGAACCCGGCGACCGCATAAGCCTTGTTACACCGGTGGGAGAGTCGTGATGCGGCAACGGCTGAACATCCTGCTGCTCGACGCCCGGCAGGCGTTGGGGCAACTGGCGCATCATCGCATGCGGACCGCTCTGACGCTCCTGGGTATGGTCTTTGGTGTCGGCGCAGTCATCGCCATGTTGGCTGTAAGCGAGGGTGGCAAGCGCCAGGCACTGGAACTGATCGAGGGCATGGGCCTGAGAAACCTGATCGTCGAGGGCCGCGAACTCGACCGTGATTCGCTGAACGAGGTTCGTAAGTATTCGGCCGGTCTCAACATCCGCGATGCCGAATCGATCGCTACGACACTCCCGTTCGTGGAAGACTGGGCTGGAAGCCGGCGCTTTCGCACCTGGACGCTTTTCAGCCGAGAAGGCCAGAGCCGGGCAACAGTCTTTGCCGTCAGCCCGGGCTATTTAGAGTTGAGCAGTCTCGAGGCTGACCTGGGTTCCCTGTTCAGCGAGCGGCAAAACCGTTCATTTTCCCAGGTGGCAGTGCTCGGCAGCCAAGCAGCACGTGACCTGTTCCCAAATGGCGCAGCGGTTGGCAAACACATAAAGGTGAACCACCTTTGGCTGGAAGTCGTTGCAGTTTTGCGTGATCGGCAACTGGCCGAGAACCAGTTCCAGGGACGCGAGATCGGTGGCGAAAGCAACCATGTATACATACCCCTCGAGACAGGCCTGGCCCGCCTCAAGCGGGAAGAGCTTAGCGCTGAACTGGACATACTCAAGCTTCGACTTGGCAGCGGCATCAAGCCTTCCCAGGCGGCTCTCGCCATCGAACAACTGCTGACCCGCAGACACA
>JABDPJ010000130.1 GCA_013042835.1 Lysobacterales bacterium | reverse complement strand
GTTCAGCTGTAATCGCTACCAGACCAGCCAACGCACCGTTTAATGCCATGGTCAAATCAGCCTTGCCAAACATTATTTTCGCTACAACCAGGGCCACGATAACACCAACAGCAGCTGCCGCATTGGTATTCAGGAACACCATCGCAACCGAGTTGGAGTTGGCAATATCACCCAGCTTGAGCACGGAACCACCGTTGAAACCGAACCAGCCCATCCACAGGATAAAAGTACCCAGCGTGGCCAGTGGCAGGTTGGCGCCGGGAATGGCGATGACCGCTCCCGTCTTGCTGTACTTGCCTTTCCTGGCTCCCAGCAACAGCACGCCGGCCAGGGCTGCCGAAGCACCCGCAAGGTGAACAATACCGGACCCGGCAAAGTCACTGAAGCCGAGATCACCCAGGTTGAACATGCCGAAAACATCCTTGCCGCCCCAGGTCCAGGCGCCTTCCATCGGGTAGATGAAACCGGTCATGAACATGGCGAACACAAGGAACGCCCATAGTTTCATGCGCTCGGCGACCGCGCCCGACACGATCGACATCGCGGTTGCAACAAACACGACCTGGAAGAAGAAGTCCGAGGCAGGTGAATACACGCTGTCGCCGTCAAACCCGTTCTCGGCTGAATCAGCGAGTACCTGGCCGAGATCGAAGGCCTCGATCCCCTGCAGGAACCAGCCCCCGCCATACATCAGCGCGTAACCCGTTGCCAGGTACATGATGCAGGCAACGGCATAAAGCGCGACGTTCTTGGTCAGGATTTCAACGGTGTTCTTGGCTCGCACGAGGCCCGATTCGAGTAGCGAGAATCCGGCGGCCATCCACATGACCAGAGCGCCACAGACCAGGAAATAAAAGGTATCGATGGCATACTGAAGTTCAAAAATCTGGTTTTCCATGTCTAATACCTCCTATATCGCTTGCGCGCCGGTTTCGCCCGTGCGGATACGCACGACCTCTTCCAGCTTGTGTACAAAAACTTTGCCGTCACCGATCTTGCCGGTTGACGCCGACTGCACGATGGCTTCGACGACCCGTTCGACCAGGTCATCAGTGACAGCAGTCTCGACCTTGATCTTGGGCAGAAAATCCACGATGTACTCCGCCCCGCGGTAAAGTTCGGTGTGGCCTTTCTGCCGGCCGAATCCCTTGACCTCGGTAACGGTGATGCCGTTGATGCCGACTTCCGAGAGCGCATCGCGGACGTCGTCGAGCTTGAATGGTTTGATTATTGCGGTAACTAATTGCATAGATTGATTCCTCGCATATTGGTGCTTCGGGTATCTATATGCAGGAATCGCGCCATGAGTGATTTATGACTTAAATCCGCAGGGCTGTTGGAAAAATGGGCGATTGAAAGTTGAAAAAAGGTGAAAGAGAAGCCTCATAAATGCACCAAGTTGGTGCATCTATCGAGTAGTGGTGCGAAAAAGCTTTTCTATCTGCCAGTGTGGGAGCAGAGGCCATGCGGTGCCTTACTTCAGGACTCGCGAGAACCATGGGTAGTCGCCGTGAGGCTTCGCGCCGCACATCCCTGTGCTCTACCGCGAAGTACCGTTCATCCTGAACATAACGGTCCTGAAGTAAGGCACCACACACCCTCTGCTCTGTGCGTCTTCACAGGACAATGGATTCTGATGATTGCACTCGGGTCAGGCTGAAGCTGGGGCGGATGGTTAGTTCCAGGGCCGTACGAGGCAGGAAGCCGAGTATCGAGCGCCACAGGACGTGCTTGAGCGTGCCCTGGTACTAACTATCCACCCTGGCGCCCCCCAAAGTTCCAAGGTCGTCGGTCAAGTGTCTCCCCAAGGCGCCTAAAGCAGACGCCCGCTCGCCGATATCGGCAACACCCAGTAAATGATATCGGGAACCGGTAGCGCTTCTTTTAATGTCTGCAAGAGCGACTCCAGCGTGTCGGTTTGCAATACGATCTCGAACTGCACGCGATTGCGCCGGCCCTCAACTTGTTCGGCAATGGTCATGGCGCCAACCTGGCCATGCCCGCGGGTGGGGTAAGACTGAAAGCCCGGGATATTGTCAGCTGTCAGCAACAGGTCAACGACGTCCTCTTCCAGGCTCGGCGGCACGTTCAATCTTAAAAGGCATTGCTGGTTCATCGCTTTTCAATCCCTGCAAAACGCCGGTACAGCACCGGCAGGATAAATAGTGTCAACGCGGTGCTGGTGAGCAGACCGCCGATCACAACCACGGCCAGCGGCCGCTGAATTTCGGAACCCGGCCCGCTCATGAACAATAGCGGTATCAGGCCCAGTGCGGCGATGGAGGCGGTCATAAGCACCGGCCGCAAGCGCCGCTCGGAACCGAGCCGGACGACTTCTTCGATCCCAAGGCCGCGATCGCGCAGCTGGTTGAAGTAACTGACCATCACCACGCCGTTGAGTACCGCGATACCCATCAATGCAATGAAGCCTACCGATGCCGGCACCGACATGTATTCGCCTGACAGGGCCAGCGCCAGCACGCCGCCGATCAGGGCCAGCGGTACGTTGGCCAACACCAGCCCGGCCTGCACGACGGAACGGAAAGTGGAGAACAGCAGCAGGAAGATCAATATGACTGCCACCGGCACCACCAGCATCAACCGCCGGGCAGCGCGTTGCTGGTTTTCAAATTCGCCGCCCCACTCCATGTAATAGCCGACAGGCAAATTGACCGCCGCACCAATTTTCGACTGCGCTTCTTCAACAAAGCCCACCAAACCGCGATCTTTCACGTTGGCCATGACCACCACGAAACGCCGGCCCTGTTCGCGCTTGACCGAGACCGGGCCTTCGACGCGCTCCGCCGCGACCAGCGTGGACAAGGCCACGTGGCCCCCGCCCGGAAGGTTCATCAGCTCCGAGGCAAACTTCTCCAGCGGATCCCCATCCGTTTGTTCATAGCGCAGTATCACGGGTACGCGGGCGGAACCCTCGATCACGGTGCCGGCAGGCAGACCTTCGACCAGCACTTTCACATGGTCCAGCACCTGCTGCAGGTTGACGCCGTAGAGGCCGATCATATCCCGTTTGGGCTTCAGCACGATGTACTGCATGCCTTCGTTAACGCCGGTGAGTACATCCGTACTGCCCTCGATGCCGCTCAACACCCCTGAGACCTCGCCTGCCAGTCCATTGAGTACACCGAGGTCATGGCCGAAAATCTTGACCGCGAGATCACCCCTGGAACCGGTGAGCATCTCGGACACACGCATATCAATCGGCTGGGTGAAACCGTAGTTGATGCCCTTGAATTGCTCCAGCACTTCGCGAATGGCGTCTTCCAGCTCGCTTTTACTGTCCATACGCCATTCATCTTGCGGGATCAGCTCGAGGAACATATCCGTTTCATTCAGGCTCATCGGGTCCATCCCGAGTTCGTCCGAACCGGTGCGGGCGACGATACGGCGAATTTCCGGCACCTGCTCGACCAACGCGTTTTCAACCACCTGGTCGAGCTCGATCGAGGTGTCGAGGTTGATGGAGGGCAGTTTCTCCAACTGCACGATGATATCGCCCTCGTCCATGGTTGGCATGAAGGTCTTGCCGATGAAGGGGAATGAAACCAGCGCCGCCACCAGCAATACAGCCGCGGGTATCAGCACCAGCCGCTCGCTTGCAAGCGCCCGGTTCAGCAACGGCCCGTACAGGGCGGATAGCTTGCGCGGCAGCCATGGCTCGGCGTGCCCGCCCGAGGTAATCAGGAACGATGCCAGCACCGGGATCACCGTCAGCGATAACAGCAATGAACCGGCGAGCGCGAAAACAATCGTCAGTGCGACCGGGCTGAACAGTTTGCCTTCCAGGCCCTGCAGGGACAGCAGCGGCAGGAAAACGAGAATAATGATCACGATACCGGATGTAACCGGCACGCTCACGTCCTTCACCGCCCGGTAGATCACGTGCAGCCTCGGCAGCGCCTTGACCCGGGTGTCGGACATTTTCGTGACGATGTTTTCAACCACGACAACCGCGGCATCGACCAGCAGGCCAATGGCAATCGCCAGCCCGCCGAGACTCATCAGGTTGGCCGACATACCCGTGGCGCGCATGGCGATAAACGTCACCATGGCGGACAGCGGCAGGATCAGGGCCACGGTCAGAGCCGAGCGGACGTTGCCGAGGAAAAGGCCCAGCAGTATCAGTACCAGCACCACGGCCTCGACCAGGGCTTTGGAGACGGTCGAAACGGCGCGGTTGACGAGGTGGCTACGGTTGTAGAAAACGCTTATTGAGACATGCTCGGGCAGGCTCTCGCTCAGTTCGTCCAGCTTGTCCTCAATGCCCGCGATGACATCACGCGCGTTGGCGCCGCGCAGGCTGACGACCAGGCCCTCGACCACTTCGCCCTCACGGCTTTCGGTCACGGCACCGTAACGCTCCAGGCTTCCCAGCGTGACATCGGCCACCATGCCAATCGTGATCAACTTGCCGTTTTCATTGCGAACAGGTGTCTCTTCAATCGATGCAATGTTTACCAGCGCCCCTTCCGAGCGTACCAGCAGGGCTTCCTCGCCCCGTTTCAAGCGACCGGCCCCGTCATTCTGGTTGTTGGATTCAAGTGCCGCGGATAAATCACCGGTGGTCACGCCCAGCGCCAGCATCGCATCGGCCCTAGGACTGACACTGTAGGTTTTGACCTTGCCGCCGAGCGCATTGACATCCGCCACGCCGGCCACGGTGCGCAAGGCCGGGCGTATCACCCAGTCCAGCAGGTAACGCCGCTCAATGATGGACAACTCGGGACTATCGACCGTGAACATGTACATTTCACCCAGCGGCGTACTCATCGGCGCCAGTCCGCCGCTGACACCCTCGGGCAGGTCATCGCGCACTGCGGTCAGGCGCTCCGCGACCTGTTGCCGCGCCCAGTAGATATCCGTGCCCTCCTCGAAATCCACGGTGATATCCGTCAAGGCGTACTTGGCGATCGAACGCAGCATGGTCTGGCGCTGCACACCGAGCAACTCAACTTCAATCGGGCGGGTGATGCGCGACTCCACTTCTTCCGGCGTCATCCCCGGCGCCTTCATGATGATCTTCACCTGGGTCGGTGAGATATCGGGAAAGGCATCGATGGGTATGGAGACAAAAGCCAGCCATCCGGCTGGAATCAACAGCGCCACTACCAGCAGCATCAGCATTCGCTGGGTAAGCGAGAAACGCACGAGGCCGGCGAGTGACACTACTGGTCTCCCCCGCCCAGTCCCATGCTCATGCCCTTCAGCGCTGCGGTTCCGGCAACGGCGATGACGTCACCTGTGTCGAGGCCATCCAGCACGATCCAGGTGCCGCTGCCGGTACTCCTGACCTGCACATCACGCACTTCGAAACCGTTATTAACGGAACGGTAAACCACGTCCCGGCCATCCAGCTTGACCACTGCACTCGACGGTACGGTCAGTAACTGCCCGCCGGAGAGCACGACCCAGCGTGCCAGCTGACCCGGCAGCAGGCCGGACGTGTCATCGGCTTGCGCGCGGACATAAACGGTCTGGGTTTGCGGATCCAGCACGCTGGAAACGTAGGTCAATTCAGCACCGGTTCCACCGCCCTGCAGCGCAATCCGGCCACCCACGAGCAATTGTGAAGCCGCCGACCTGGACAGGTTGCCTTCCAGTATCAGCTTCCCGGTCTCACCCAGGC
>JABDPJ010000121.1 GCA_013042835.1 Lysobacterales bacterium | reverse complement strand
CCAGGCCAACACCAAACAACAGTATGCCTACCAGCGTCTGAACGCTGGTCATGGTGACCTTGTGCAGAAAACGTTTACCCAACATGACACCAAAAAAAGCCGACACCGCGCCGGTTGCCACCAATGGCCAGCCGTTGAACTCACTGACGTGGCCGCCGGCTGCCGTGAACAGGGCGGCGTACACGGAGATACGGGTCAGGTCAACGAGAAAACCGATGGCTGCATTGCTGCCGACGAAGCGCTCGGTGGTCAGGCCCGCCTTGGCCAGGAAAGCCGATCGCAATGCGCCCTGGTGACCAGAAAGCCCCCCGAAAAAGCCCGAAAGCACTCCCCCCAGCGGCAAATAGCGCCGTTCAAATTCAAGCTTGCGAAAGCGCGGCAATAATTCAAACAATGCAAAGCCAATCATCAGCAGGCCGATCAGCAACTTGACCGGCGTAATCTCGGAAAGCACTTCTTCATTGACATGGATGGTCAGGCCCGAATCAGACTGCGCCAGCCAGCCCAACGCCAATGCGCCTAGCACCGCCGCGGCAATCGCCGGCAGACCGAACTTTAAAACGACTTCACGGTCGGCGTGGCGTCCTAACAGGGATACCTTGAAGACATTGTTGGCCCCGTGCACCATGGCCGTTGCCACCACTGCCACTTCGGCGGGAAAGAACAGGGCAAAGACAGGCAGCAGCAACGTGCCCAAGCCAAAACCTGAATACATCGTTAAGCCAGCGGCAAAAAGCGCTGCCAGTGAAACAGCGATGAATGACGTCACAAGTGGCTATCCTTGACTGGCCGCAAAAGCCTCAACCTCGCCCCAGACACGCAGCAGGTTGCCGCCCAGGATCTTGGCAATATCCTCTTCCGAATATCCCCGGCGCAGAAACTCAGCGACCAAATTGGGGTATTGCGAAACATCCTTCAGGCCAATCGGCAGACTGTCACCCACGCCGTCGAAATCAGATCCAAGACCGACGTGGTCGATGCCTGTCAACTTGATGACATGATCAAAGTGATCTGCGACTTCCGCCAGCGTGGCGTAAGGGTAGGGGTGCTTTTCCTTGTATTCTTTGGCATAGGCTTTAACTTCGAAAGAGTCTTCATCAAAACCATGCTCTTTCGCCCAGGCCTTGCGCGTCTCCCAGAACTCTGTCGAGTATGCATTGGCCTTTTCGGTCAGAAATGAAGAGCCCCAGTTAATCTGAATCACGCCGCCATTTTTCGCCAGGGCGACAATCATCTCATCACTCATATTGCGTTCAAAACCCGGCGTGAATTTGCGCGCGGATGAGTGTGAAGCAATCACCGGCACCTCGGTAACCTCCAGTGTCTGCCAGAAGGCGGCATCCGATACGTGGGAAATATCCACCATGACGCCAACGCGGTTCATTTCCCTGATGACATCTTTTCCAAACGAGCTCAAGCCATCCCATGCGTGGTTGTCATCATAGGATGAATCGGATAACTGGTTGCTCAGGCCATGGGTCAACGTAATGTAGCTGATTCCGCGATCGGCAAAAAACTGCACGTTCTCAATTTTGTTGTCGATCGGAGAACCATTCTCCATACCCATTGCCAGGCCGATCTTGCCGTCTTGCATGGCCTGTCTGGCATCCGCGACCGAACCTACCAGCATGAATTTCTCCGGCGCCCTGCCAACCATGGCTTCAACTGTATCAATCAGTTGATTGGCCAGTTCAAAACTGCCGCCTTCCGCTTCCATTTCCGCCGGCGTGTAAATCGACATGAACGGCAGGTTCAATCCACCCTGCACCGCTCTTGGGTAATCGAATTGCCCATCGGTTGCTGATTCCGTGACGTCCACCCAACCGGCATGCAGACGGTAAGGCACGTCGATGTGAGTATCAGTGAGCAGGTACTGCTGAGCGATGCGCCGGGCGTTTTCATTCAAGGAATCCTCGCCGGCGCTAACGGCGGTAATGGAGAACATCAAAACCGCCATGATGGAAGCCCTGATCAAAATGGTTGCTTTCATTATCATTCGTTATCCCTGCTTTCACTGAGTAGTTCATAATCGAGCATGGCGTCACCGTCAAAAATCCAGCGGCCCTGGAATTTTTCACCACGCAGCATCATTGGAATCCAAATCCTGTCGTCTTCCCACATCTGGTCATAAGGAATCTCGTCCACCGGCACCCACAGCGGCCTTGCTTCTACAGTCTCCGTTGGTACGCCATCAAAAACGTCAGTGCGGTAAACCCATACATGGATGGAATAGCCATCAACAAACTGAAAACGGTGCTGACCGCAATATTGCAGGTCGGAAACCGTGATACCCAGTTCTTCCTGGCACTCCCGCACGGCACACTGCAGCGGGCTTTCACCTTGTTCAACTTTGCCGCCGGGGCCATTGACCTTGCCTTTTCCAAGGCCGGTTTTTTTGTCGATCAGGAGGATTTTGCCGTCGCGAATGACGAATACCAGGGTAGCAGGGTCTTTGGCCTGCCAGTTGTCCCAGTCGATGTCAGCAAGCTGCTTCAGACCGGCTTTCCGCTGCGTATTGATGGTCATTCAGCCACCTATTGGCTTTTTTTCAGCGTTAGCCAGGCGCTGTTTCGCAGCACCCATATGCCGGGTGAATACCGCTTCTTCATTGTCAGCCACCGCGTTGACGAGCTCATCGAGGACTTCCCTGAAGTGCCTGCTCACTTCGGCAGTATTGACATTTCCCTGCTGGATTTCGTAGTACAAATGCGGGTTTTCAGACACGACCTGCGTCGCGACATTCAACTGGGCGTTAAAGGTGGAGCTGGAAATCTGTTTGAGCAAGGGCACCGCCTCACCGCTCTGCGCCAGGGCGCCGGCAAATGCGATATTGACCAGGTGGGACAAACCCAGCACCCAGGCCATGACTTCATCGTGCTCCTCCAGGCTTAACTCCACGCAATCCGCCGCAGTGTGTGCAAACAGCGCCCGTGCCTCGGCGATGGCGTCCTTGTTGCCCACATCCACGAACAGGATATGGCGTCCCGACAGGCCGATCTCTTCAGGGCCAAACATCGGGTGCACGGAACATATGCGGCAACCGCTGTCACGCATGGCGTCGAGACCCTCGCGCATCGGGCTTTTCAATGAACCAATGTCGAACACCAGGCCCTGCGGCTTCAGCTCTGCAAGGCGCATGAGAATCTCGTTGCTGGGCCGTAATGGCACCGCGACCACGATCAGGTCGTAATCATTGACCACCGCTTCCCAGTCGTCCACCCGCCTGAAGGGAGTTTCAACATTAACCCGGTCAGCCACATCGACGTTATAACCGACCATATCGAGGTAACGCGACATCCACACACC
>JABDPJ010000119.1 GCA_013042835.1 Lysobacterales bacterium | reverse complement strand
GTTCAGGGTTGGGCGGCCTTCCTTGGGGGGCGCGTCCATAACCACGATCACGCTGCCTGGCTGATCCATCATCGCGCGCAACCGCTTACCGGCGCCGCCGATGGGTACCGCCCTGTCACCCATGGTTTTGACGATGTGGCGAGCAGCCAGCCTGACGAACAGGTAGTAGAACGGGCGGCTGAGAATAATGTGCTTTTCCGGGCGGCGGTATGGCAGAGCCGGATCCAGGCCGTTCTCTTTCAGCAGTTTCAGGATGGAAATCGAAGGCCCCCAGTGCATGCCGATCAGGACCCTGTCCCTGGCCACTTCAAGCGGCGTGGTACATTCGATCTCGCTCAACACTGCGCGCGTGCGGCCAAAACTCATCATGTACATATCGCGCACGTCGAGCATTTCAACCTGCTTCCAGCGTGCTTTCCAGGCCGGCTCATCCGCTATATCGACGAATTCGGCAGCGCTTGAAAAAGCCGCCTGTGCCTCACTTGCCAGCAACCAGTCGAAATTCGAGCCGCGGGCCACCAGCGCCCGCGACCAGCTGGCGGGAAACACGACCGAAACCAGCGGCAGGGCCAGGTAGACCATCAGGTCTACCAGCTGTCTGCGAATGGCTGCCCAAACTTTCATCAACGATATCGGTCCTTGAATAACTGGCTCATGAACGGGATTGAACCCGGCGGTCGAACACTGTGTGCCGGAAAGGGTATATTATCCAACTCACCCGCCCAAGTGTCATATTGTTTTACACCTGGCCGGGCCGAAAATATTGATCGCAGGTAATTCGATTTTGAAAGCAGCCATACTCGCGTACCACTCGCAAAATATTGCAGGCAACACAAGCGCCGAAAACGACCATGTCGCGCTGGCTACCGACCTGGATGCGCTGCATGCTGCCGGCTGCCGTTTCGTTTCCCTTGCCTCGCTCATCGGTGGCGTTTTTGACGGCGCTGCCTTGCCTGTCGACAGGCCACTCATTTGCCTGACTTTTGACGATGGCTGCGACTGGGATGTGCACACCCGGGCGTTTCCGGGGCACGGCACGCAGACGGGCTTTCTGCAGATCATGGAAGACTTTGTCCGCAAGCATGGTAAAGACGCCCAGCCCGGCTTGCACGCGACCAGCTTTGTTATCGCCAGCCCTGAAGCCCGCCGGCTAATCGACCAGAAATCCCTGTTCGGCAAAGGCCACATGAGCGATGACTGGTGGCGCGAGGCGCAAGCCCATCGGCTACTGGCTATCGGTAATCACGGCTGGGACCACAACCATCCCGACCTTGAAGAGGAGCGCTATGCGCGGGGTGGTTTTGAGGTCGTCAACTCGCTTGAAGATTGCCGCCAGCAGGTCGTGCAGGCGGCTGAATATATCGGGCAGAAAACCGGCAACAGGCCGGAGTTTTTCGCCTATCCATTTGGCGAATCCAGCGCGTTCATCCGCAACGAGTATTTCCCGGAAAAGCGCGACGAACACCGCTGCCAGGCGGTTGTCGGAACTGAACCCGGCTTTGTTTCAGGCGCCAGTGACCGCTGGAACCTGCCCCGCTTCGTCTGCGGCAGGGACTGGTCGGAACCGGTTGGGCTGCTAAAAACCCTGAAGATATGAGGCGAGCGGCTTCTCAGGGCCTGCGGTAACAGTCGAAATACAGTGAGATGGCGTTTTCAGGCGAGCGCAGGTCCAGGCCGCGCAGCCCGGGAACCTCGCTTTTTTGGTACTCGACCCTGCGCGCCTCGAAGCCGCATTTTGTGGCGAGCGCCTGGAACGTCCGCTCGTCATATAAAAAGGTGTGGCCGGCGAAACGCATTCCCAGGTTGAAGACTTCCCCGGCTGTTTCCACCGCCAGGGGAACGCCGACAAACTCCGTCCACATCGACTTTAACTGTTCGGGGTCGTTGAGATACATGTCGGCAAGTTGCCGCATGTCGGGCGTCAAAACACGCAGCACACCACCCGGGGCGAGTATGCGGTGGCATTCGCGCAGGAATTCTGCGGCCTCTTCCAGCTCCAGCTGATCGATGAAATCCTCGGTGTGCATCAGTTGCGCCACGCCGCTGGTAAACGGCAGGCCACCGGCCAGGTTGGCGCATACATCCGGGTCGCTAGCAAAGTCGATATCAACATTGACCCAGCCGTCCAGCTTCCAGTGGCCCGAGCCAAGGTTGATCTTTATCCCGTCTTTCATTCGTTTACTCCGGCTTCGTGCCCGTCAGCAGAACCCAGCCATCCAGAACCCGCTTTTCCATGCCGGGAAAATCCGCCAGGTAAGCGGCCCTGACCTCTTCCGCCTGCTCCTCCAGTATACCGGAGAGCACCAGGGCGCCGCCTGCACCCACGGCGGCGGCAAGGCGCGGGGCTAATTCAACCAGTGGCGCAGCCAGGATATTGGCCAGGACCACGTCGGCGCGCTGTGTGCTGAATTCCCCGGGCCGCATGCTGCTGATGACATCCTGTGCACTGTTTCTCTCTGCGTTGTCGTTGGTGGCGGTCAGCGCCTGCGGGTCGTTGTCCACGCAGACCACGCTGGCGGCACCCTTGATCGCTGCGGCAATGCCCAGCACGCCCGAGCCGCAGCCGTAATCAATGACCCGCTGACCGGTAAAATCATGCTTGTCTATCCACTCGAGACACAGGCGCGTGGTCGGGTGGGTTCCGGTGCCAAATGCCAGGCCGGGGTCGAGCCTCAATACGTGAGTCGCCGATGCAGGCGCGTCGCTCTCGCCCGGCACGATCCACAGGCCCGCGCCGAACTGCATCGGTTGAAAGCGATCCAGCCAGGTGCGCTCCCATTGCTGGTCCGCGAATTTCCTGAAGGTGACATGTTGCGGCCTGTCCACGCCTGGCACGAGGCTGAGTAGTTGCGCCAGCGGCTCAACCGCAGTATCGCCGCTGAATAATGCCGTCACGCATACCGAGGGCCAGAGTGGTGTTTCACCCACGCCGGGTTCCAGTACGGGGTCATCCGCATCATCGGTCAGCGTCAGGGCGAGCACGGGTTCGTTCTGTAACAGGCTTTCAACCAGCGGAGCGTTTTGCCGCGCAACCCGCACACTGAGCTCAAGCCAGGACATCAGCTAAACAGGCGGGCTGGAACCGGTCAGTCCGACGCCCGGGCTTTGAGACGCTTTTCCAGGTAGTGGATATTGAAGCCGCCCTCGATAAATCCGGGGTCCCTCAACAACCACTTGTGCAGGGGTATATTGGTCTTGATGCCCTCGAGTACCGTTTCGTCGAGCGCCATGCGCATGCGGGCGATTGCAGACTCCCTGTCTTCCCCGTAGGCAATCAACTTACCGATCATGGAGTCATAATGCGGAGGCACCGTGTAGCCGTCATAAATATGCGAGTCCACGCGTATCCCGGGGCCGCCCGGCGCATGAAAACGGCTTATCGTGCCCGGACAGGGCATGAACGTTTCCGGGTCCTCGGCATTGATCCGGCACTCGATCGCGTGACCGCGAATGACGATGTCGTCCTGGGTGTAGGAAAGCTTTTCTCCCGCTGCCACGCGGATTTGCTCCTTGATCAGGTCGACGCCGGTAATCCGCTCACTAACGGGATGCTCAACCTGGATACGGGTATTCATTTCTATGAAGTAGAAATTGCCCGAGTCAAATAAAAACTCAAAAGTACCGGCGCCGCGATATCCAATTCTTTTACATGCCTCGACACAAACACCGCCAATTTCAGCGCGCTGCTGCGGCGTGATACCCGGCGCGGGTGCTTCCTCAATCACTTTCTGGTGGCGGCGTTGGGTTGAGCAATCACGCTCCCCTATATGCACCGCATTGCCATGCTGGTCGGCCATTACCTGGACTTCGACATGGCGCGGGCTGGTGAGGAATTTTTCCATGTAAATGGTGCCATCACCGAAGATCGTCTGCGCTTCCCGCTGGGTCAGCTGCAGGGCGTTGGAAAGGTGGGCCTCGGTATGCACTACCCGCATGCCACGGCCACCACCGCCGGCGGCGGCCTTGATAATCACCGGATATCCGATGCGCCGTGCAATGGCCTGGTTCTCAGCCAAGTCGTCGGATAGTGCCCCGTCCGATCCGGGCACACAGGGTACGCCGGCCTCTCTCATCGCCGTGATTGCAGATACCTTGTCACCCATCAGACGGATGGTCTCCGGGCGCGGGCCAACGAATATAAAACCGCTTTGTTCAACGCGCTCGGCAAAATCGGCATTCTCAGCCAAAAAGCCGTAACCAGGGTGCACGGCCACTGAATCGGTGACTTCCGTCGCCGCGATAATGGCCGGAATGTTCAGGTAACTGTCGGTGCCGGGGGCGGGACCGATACAGACGGCCTCGTCGGCCAGTGCGACATGCTTCAGGTTGCGGTCAACGGTGGAATGCACCGCGACGGTCTTGATACCCATGGTATGACAGGCGCGCAGGATGCGCAGCGCTATTTCACCGCGGTTGGCGATGACCAGTTTTTCTAGTACGGCCATGATTTCAGTCCTGAACCAATTCGGGGTTATCGAACGACAAACAACGGCTGATCATATTCAACCGGCTGGCCGTTTTCGACCAGTATCGCCACCACGGTGCCGGAGATGTCCGACTCGATCTGGTTGAACATTTTCATGGCTTCGATGATGCACAAGGTGTCACCAACGCCGACCGTGTCACCCAGCTTCACAAACGCCGGGGCCTCCGGGCTGGATGCGCCGTAGAACGTACCCACCATGGGTGACAATACGACTTCACCCTCGGGCATTTGATCTTCTTCGCTGGCCGGCTGATCGCCTGACACCGGCAGGGCTTCTGCCGCAGGCACCTGCCCGGACGTTTGCACAACGACCGGCGCCGGCGCGGCCTGCATCTGCCCGCCACGCGCCAGGCGCACGGACTCTTCACCTTCAACAATTTCAATTTCTGTCAGGCTGGATTCTTCCAGCAGCTCTATGAGTTTTTTAATCTTTCGGATATCCACGTGCTGCCGCTCCCGCTTCAGGGTTCAATTCGATTCAAAATAGCCTGCAAGGCCAGTAAATAACTCTCGCCACGAAAACCGCTGATCACACCGATGGCAATGTCGGAAAAATAGTTGACCTGCCTGAATGGCTCACGCGAATTCACAGCTGAGAGATGGACTTCAACAAACGGTATCTCCACGGCCAGCAACGCGTCTCGTATGGCGACGCTGGTGTGGGTGTAACCTGCCGGGTTGATAATGATGTAATCGACCGCATCCTTACCCGCCTGTTGAATGGCATCCACCATTTCCCCCTCGGAGTTGGTCTGCATGTGATCGAGTTGCAGCCCGCAATCGGCCGCAAACTGCTCGAGGTCCCGCATGATGTCCTCAAGGCTGCGTTGCCCGTAGGTATCGGGCTCCCGCTGGCCGAGCAGGTTCAGGTTGGGACCGTTAAATACGCTAACTTTAACCACGGTTATTGCTTTCCTCGTCAGGGGCGACAAGTCTGCCCTAAAAAGTCACAGTTGTCTACAATTCGCCACCGTATTGAAGAAGATGCCTGCAACATAGGCGCAATAAAAATTTAACAATTGGTGTTTTCGAGGCTGGGAAGGGCGTCAAAACGCTGTAAAAACGGGTTCGTGAACGGTGTTGCCCGTAAGAGGCACCGTCACCCGGTCATAAACGGTGCCAACATCCAGAACCGTCATCCCCGCGCAGGCGGGGATCTCCCAACGAATGCCGTGCAGGCTGGTTAAAGCACCTCGCTCAGCAGCGGGGAAATATTTTCATGGTGAACCTGGCCCGCATACTGCCAGCGGATGATTCCATCGCGGTCCACCAGCACGCTGTAGGGCAGGACACCCTCGGTGTTGCCATATTCGGCGCTGGTGGTGAATACGTCTTCCGCGCCCAATAGTATGGGATAGGTAATGCCATAGGCATCAACGAAACTTCTGACGCTGTCCTCGTTATCCAGCGCTATGCCGATGACCTGCAGGCCCAGTGAATCATATTCCCGCTGCAGGTCCATCAACATCGGCATTTCCTGCCGGCACGGTGCACACCAGGTTGCCCAGAAATTGATCAGCAGGGTCTTGCCGGCGAAGTCCTTGGGGGACACCAGGCCTCCCCGGTGACTTTGCAGCGAGAAGTCCGGCCGGATACCGCCAACCAAGCTGCCCGAAGGTCCGGGCTGGGTGACACTGACTGGTTCCGCGTAGTAGCGGGCGGAGATGTAAAAGCCCGCCAGCAGCGCTATTACGGCAACCAGGTTGACGAGAAATCGCCGCATCACTGAACCTCCAGCACCCTTCCCAGGTGTGCCGCGAATTCTTCCGGTTCAAAATAACCCACCAGGCGAAAGGCGGGCAATTCCTCGCCGTTGCGGTTAAAGAACAGTATTGCCGGCGGCCCGATGACGCCATATTGACGCATCAGGGCCTGGTCGGTGTCATCGTTATCCGTGACGTCTGCCTTCAGCGGTTGGATCTTTTCGAACAGGGTCTGGACGGCGGGATCAACGAATGTGTTGCGTTCCATGCGCACGCACTCGACACACCAGTCGGCGTAAAAGTCCAGCATCGCTGGCTGACCCGACTGGTTGGCCGCGGCCACCGCAACCTCGAGGTCGCCCAGTGACTTGATTCTTTCAAAAGCCACATGCTCAGCGGCTTCCGAATGACCACCGCCACGCACGCCTTTGAGCGGTTTCATCCAGTCGTCACCACCCGACAGGGCGCCGACGATCTCCAGCGCACCCACAAGCAGCAATACCAGCCCCAGCGATTTCCACAAGCGCCGCCAGCCTGATGCACCATCGGGAATCCGCTCGAGCGCACCCAGGTAAACACCGCTGCTGATGGCGAGGACACCCCACAACAGCAGGATGACCGGACCCTGCACGATGCGTTCCAGCATCCAGATGGCCAGCGCCAGCAAGCCGATACCGAACACGGCCTTGATGGCGTCCATCCAGGGGCCCGCCCTGGGCACCAGCTTGCCCGCCGACACACCGAACAGTATCAACGGCACGCCCATACCCATGGACAGTGCGAACAGCGCCGCACCACCCAGGTAGGCACTGCCGGAAGCACCGATCACAATCAGTGCTGCAGTCAGCGGCGGGGCGACACAGGGTCCGACGATCAGCGCCGACAGGAAGCCCATTACCGCAACACCGGTCAGGCTGCCGCCCTTTTGCTGATTACTGGCCTGGGTAAGCCGGGTCTGCAGACTGGCCGGCAACTGCAGTTCGAAAAAGCCGAACATGGAGAGCGCCAGTGCGATGAATATGGCGATGAAGAACCCGAGTATCCACGGGTTCTGGAACAGTGCCTGCAGGTTCTGCCCGAACAGGCCGGCGAGGACGCCTGCCACGGTATAGGTCACCGCCATGGCGAGGACGTAGACCAGTGACAGCCAGAAAGCCCTCGTCGCGGTCATGTTTTCACCCTGCCCCGCGATAATGCCTGAAAGGATTGGCACCATCGGGAACACGCAGGGCGTAAAGGCGAGGAGTAAACCGGCAATGAAGAATGCCAGCATTGCGCCGGCAGGATTATCCAGCAGCATTCTCGCCAGCACGTCCTGTTCCGACGCCGGCACTGACACCTGGCCGCTGTCAGCTGACAACGACGCTATGCTGGTATCGGTTTGTTTTTCCTTAGCGGTTGGTGATTCCGCCTCGATCGCTACGGCCGCTGGGGGCATCAGCAAAGCCACGGCCATCGATTGTGGTGGATAGCAGATATCACCATCACGGCAACCCTGGTAATCCGCCTCCAGGCTGATCGTCTGTTCCGGTCCGGCAGGACGGTTGACGTGAACGGGTATTTCGACCTGCCCGTAATAAACCTCGACGAGGCCGAACTCCGGGTCGTCCTTGGTTGTACCCGCCGGCAGTTCAACACTGTTGATGACAAAACCGTCGTCGCCCAGCACCCTGAAAGCCAGCTTGTCGCGGTACAGGTAATAACCCGGCTGGGCAGTCAAACGGACCAGGATGGTCGCTGCGGATTCACCGATCGCCTCGTAAACAAAGGCTTCTTCCGGCGGTAAAGCCGGCTCCTGGCCGAACACATCCTGCCCCGCACCAGCCTGCGGCTGATTGAATACATCAGCGATGCTCGCGGCTGGGCTGGATGGTTCGCCGGCATCCTCGTTGGCAGCAGCAGCCGGTAAATTGACGACCAGCAACTGCTCCGTGGGTGGGTAGCAAAATACGTCTTCCATGCAACCCTGTGAGCGTACTTTCAAACTGACGAGGTCCACGCCGGGGGGAATCGATTCCAGCGGCAGCCTGATGGTCACTTCATCATGAAACTTGATGACTTGCTCGCCGAGCAGGTCGTCAAACTCCCGTTTACCCGGTGGGATTTCAGCTTCTCCCAGTTCGACGCCCGCGGTTTCCGTTCCGAACCTCAGGAACTTGTTGTTGTACAGGTAGAAGCCATCCAGAATCTTCCAGCTGATCTCGATACGCTGGCGGTCTTCGGCTCGCGCCGATATCTCAAAGGCCTCGCCATACTCCTTGATTTCATCGAATTCGATCGCCGTTGCCGGTGAGGTTCCAAGCAGCAGCAAGGCCGGCAGCAAGAGACCGGACAACCACTTTATTGTTCTGTTTTTCATCATCAGATAAACCGTAAATTCATGAGTTTGGGTGCATCGTCCCGCAATAGACGCCACTTTTACCGAGTAGTTTCATGACACAGGTTGCGAATTCTACCTGAACGGGGCGTGGCAGGCCGGAATTTTGTTGTTCGGACCTTGATCCGGAGTTATACTAGCCAACCGACCGTTCGGTCAGTAATCGCGGGTTAACGATATATTATGTCCAGTCCAGCCGGCCAGAAAACAAGCACATCAAGCGGCGAGCAGGCCATCCTCGATGCGGCGGAAGCCCTGTTTGCTGAAAAGGGTTTTGAGGCGGTTTCCATGAGCGCCATTGCGCGGCTCGCCAACACCAGCAAGCCCAATATTTACCACCACTTCAAGAACAAGAACGACCTCTACCTGGCGATTATGAAGTCGGCGGTGAAGCGCTCTTCACTACTGCTCGATGCACTTGAAGACGCACCCGGGACCTTCAGCGAGCGCCTGGCGGATTTTTCCGCGGGACAACTTGAAAATATCCAGTCACACCCGCGCAGCATGCAGCTGATCCTGCGTGAGGCTTTAGCGGGCGTCTCCGAAAGCGGGCGGGAGATTGCGCGCTACGCGGTGGGTAAGGTTTTTAACCGCCTGGTGGAAATGATCAGGCACGGCCAGCAGGTCAAAGAATTCCGGGCGGACGTTGATCCGCGGCTGGCTGCGTTCATGATCGTTTCTGCGAACATGTTTTATTTCCAGTCCGAACCGATCATGAAACACATTCCGGAGGTCCTTTTTTCGGATGATTCCGGCATCTTCAGTCATGCCGTTATGGATATTTTTTTCAACGGCATACTCCTGCAAGGAGAAGAAACAAAATGAGAAGGCTTAGATTGCTTACCGCCATGCTGTTTACCGCCCTGCTCATTGGTGCCTGCGGGCAAGGTAGCAACGACGGTCACTCCGGCGATGCAGATGCACGCGCCGTGCTGATTACAACGACGGTGGCCGAAGCCCGGGACATGCCAATCTGGCTCGAAACCCCCGGGCAGGTACATAGCCGTTCGGCGCCAACGCTGGCCGCCGAAGTCGCAGGCCGTATCACGCAGGTTACCGCTGATACAGGTGACGCCATTAAACAAGGTCAACTGCTGGCGGAAACGGACACCTCTACCCTGGTGTTGCAGAAACTTGCCGCGCAGGCTGCCATTGAGCGCCTCGAGGTCCACATCGCCAACGGCAAGCGCCGGGTGGAGCGAATCGAAAAGCTTTCCGCGAGGAACCTCTCCTCCCAAACCCAGCTCGACGATGCCCGTGAGCAACTCGATGCATTCAATGCCGACTACAAGGCAGCCGTTGCCCAGCTGGCCATTGTTGAAGACTCGCTGACAAAATCCCGCGTCGTAGCACCCGTTGCCGGCGTGATCCAGCGGCGCCTGATCGCCACCGGTGACTTTGTCAACCGCGGGCAACCGTTGTTCGAGATCACCCGCCCGGACGAGCTGCAGGCATGGCTGCCCTACCCCGAATCCGTTGCCCTGAGGATTCGCATCGGCCAGCCGGTAAAAATCTACAGCCCGCTGACACCGGGGAAGCATGTCGAGGGAGTCGTCACCGACCTGCAGCCAACCGTGGGTGACGGCAGCCGCGCAGTCATGGCGATTGTCGACCTGGATAACCCCGGCAAGCTGAGACCCGGTGCGACACTCGCCGGCAAGGTCCTGGTGGAAACACATCGCCAGGCCGTGATGATCCCCAACGGCAGCATCGTGCGCCGCCCTGCCGGTGAGCTGGTTTATGTGATCAATGGCAACATCGCCGTGGCCCGCATCGTGCAGCCCGGCTACCAGGAAGACGGCATGATCGAGATTGTCTCCGGCCTGGCCGGCGGCGAAACGATTGCGGCTGACGGGGCGTCTTTCCTCAGCGACGGCGCCACGGTGAAGGTTTCAGAATGAATCTCCCCGAGATTTCCATCAAGCGGCATGTGTTCGCCTACATGCTCTCCGCCGTGCTGGTGCTGTTCGGTATTATCAGTTACAAGGATATCGGCGTTGACCGCTTCCCAACGGTCGAGTTTCCGATGATTTCGATCACGACGATCCTGCCGGGCGCCACCCCGGAGATCATAGATGCCAGTGTCACCAACCTGATCGAGTCCGTGGTTAACAGCACGCCGGGCATCGATCACATCCAGTCCAATTCCTCCGCCGGCGTTTCCTCTATCAACGTCCGCTTTAACATGGACAAGGATGTCAACGTTGCGTTTAACGAGGTCCAGGCACGGGTCAACCGGGTTCTCCGGGACCTGCCCGACGAGGCGGAGCCTCCGGTGGTGGCCAAGATCGAAATCGGCGCCCTGCCGGTCATGTGGCTGACGCTGAGCGGTGACCGCACCCTGCAGCAACTGAACCAATATGCCCGCAATGTCGTCAAGAAACGCCTGGAGACCATTGACGGCGTGGGTGAAATCCAGCTTGGCGGTGAACTGCGGCGCACCATCCGTGTCAACCTCGACCCCGTGCGCATGAAACAGCTGGGCATCACGGTTCCTGACGTGGTGCAGATGTTCAACCGCGAGCACCTGCGCCTTCCCGGTGGCTTCCTGATCAAGGAAGGCCGGGAAACACTGATCGAACTGGACCTCGAATACCATAACCCCGATGTGCTGGGAGACATGATCGTCAGTTATTCCGGCGGGGCGCCCAAGCGGCTGCGCGATTTTGCCGGGATCGAAGACGGCCTGGCCGACTACCGGCAACTGGCTCGTTTCAACGGTAAACCCGCCGTAGGCCTGGGCATACTCAAGGTCCAGAACGCCAACACGGTGGCGATCGTCGATGAAATCAAAAGACGCCTCAATGAAGAATTGATACCCCGCCTGCCGCCGGGCATTGAGCTGGGCATTGCCCACGATGACGGGGACCTGACGCAGGGCGTCATAGATTCACTGGAAGAACACCTGATCGCCGGCACCCTGCTGACCGCACTGGTGGTCCTGCTGTTCCTGAA
>JABDPJ010000088.1 GCA_013042835.1 Lysobacterales bacterium | reverse complement strand
CGGCCAGCTTCCAAATGACTCCAAGTCGATAATGCGCATCGAGTTGCGCACCCGGCGATGTTCTCTTTCCGAAGCATCACGCAGCCGTTTCGATGAGTCGATTCGCAAACATCTGCAACAACTGGTGACAGCCAGCAAGACCCGCTCGGTTGCCTGCTACTGGCCGTTCAACGGCGAACCGGACATCCTGCTGCTGTGCCAGCAACTGATGTCCAACTGCCACCTCCTGGCACTGCCAGTGGTTGCGCATAACACTGACAACCTGTTGACGTTTCATGCCTGGCACGAAAACTCCACCCTGGTCAAAAACAGGTATGGAATCTGTGAGCCGGCGCAATCCGCATTAGTGCCGGTCACCAGTTTCGACCTGCTATTGATGCCCCTGGTGGGTTATGACATGTCCGGTAACCGAATCGGCATGGGTGCCGGCTACTACGACCGTCATCTCGAGCAGTTACGAGATTCAACCGCGCCCTTGAGAGTGGGTATCGCGTACAGCTTGCAGGAAATCGACCCCATCGAAAAAAATAAATGGGATATTCCGCTGCACGGTGTTGTAAATGAGCGCGGATGGTTTACATTTACCGGATAAACTTTTTTGCCCCGGAGAATTAGATGAAACATTGGCTGGTTAAAAGCGAACCAAACGTTTTCAGTGTTGACGACCTGGAACAATGCCCTGACCAGACCCGCTGGTGGAAACATGTGCGAAATTACCAGGCACGGAACTTCATGCGTGACGATATGCAGGTTGGAGACCGGGTATTTTTCTACCATTCCAATACCGATATTCCGGCCATTGTCGGAATCGCTGAAATCGCCTCTGAACCTTACCCCGACCCGGATCAGTTCGATCCTGAAGCCAAATATTATGATCCGAAAAGCGATCCTGAAAACCCCCGCTGGTACTTAGTGGATATTCGTCTCACCAGCAAACTCGACGAGCCGATTTCCCTCAAGAAAATCAAGGAACATGGAGAAACGTTGGGCGACCTGCCTTTGATACGCAAGGGCAACCGCCTTTCGGTCATGCCGGTGGCTGCCGACCAATGGGATTACATCATGGCGTTGAAAGCCGCATGAACCAGGATGAACTGAAACGCCTTGTCGGCGAAGCCGCACTGGACCATGTCCAGCCTGACAGTATTATCGGTGTTGGCACGGGTAGCACGGTAAACTGTTTTATCGAAGCGCTGATCAACAGCAAAATCCCAATTGAGGCCGCAGTCTCCAGTTCGGAAGCCACCACGCTCTTGTTGCAAACCGGTGGAATACAGGTAGTTGATCTGAACCAGACCGGCGGCCTGGACATTTATATCGACGGCGCCGATGAATTTGATTCGCACCGCCGTTTAATCAAGGGTGGCGGTGGCGCCCTGACCCGGGAAAAAATTGTCGCTGCCGCCAGCAGGACATTCGTTTGCATTGCGGACCAAAGCAAACAGGTTGGGGTGCTCGGCGCCTTTCCATTGCCGGTGGAAGTGATACCCCTGGCGCGCAGCCTGGTGGCGCGGAAGATGGTCGCACTGGGCGGCCAGCCCGAATGGCGCGAAGGTTTTATTACCGATAACGGCAACTGGATACTGGATATTCACAATCTTGACCTGGTCGATCCGGTAAAGATGGAAAAGGCCATCAACAACCTGCCCGGCGTGGTCACCAACGGCCTGTTCGCCCTGCGACCCGCAGACCTTGTTTTGGTGGCACACAAAGACGGCATAAAAAAAGTTTAAAAACAATTTAAATCCATAGGTTATAACCCATTTTGCCAAAGGGTGTGTGGCGGCTGAACAGCAAGAAATCCAGCGACCAGGTCACTCGGTTTTTTAACCGGTTTGATCGGTTTTGAAAAAAGATGTTTCAATCGCCTTGTACTGGTTACTAATGCCCCAAAATTGGATAAAATCCTGACAAGACTTATTGCAAGTTTGTTTTTTCACGATCCTACGGAGGACACCCAAATGAAATCCCTGTTTTTTGCATTTGTTGCAACGCTGGTATTCGTGTCAGCACCTGTCATGGCCGGAGATGCCGCAGCAGGCAAAGCCAAGTCGGCAATGTGCGCCAGCTGCCACGGCGCTGACGGTATCGGCCTGACACCGCTTTATCCGAACCTTGCCGGACAGAAAGAAGCCTACCTGGCAAAACAGATGACCGCTTTCCGCGACGGAATCCGCAAGGACCCATTGATGGCTCCCATGTCGATGGGCCTGACCGATGAGGATATTGCCAACCTGGCAGCCTACTACGCAGAAATGTAATTTCTGACATGGAAATGGGCCGGAATCTAATTCCGGCCTTTTTTCTGCATAAATTCCGCAAACCTTCTGAGTATAAAACTGCTGCACCTGTGCCCATCGGGACTATAATGGACGCACAAATTTGGGGGGGCTCAAATTTGGAGAAAAATAAAAAATCATGCGTCTCACACGATTCACAGACTACTCGCTGCGCGTCCTGATTTATCTCGGTCAGAACCGGCAACAAAGAGTCACCATCCACCAGATATCCGAGGAATACGATATCTCGAAGAACCACCTGATGAAGGTTGTCAGCAACCTGACGAGGTCTGAATTCGTTGTCGCCCAGCGCGGCCCCGGGGGCGGTATTCAACTGAACCGTGCACCGGAAGAAATCTGTCTCGACGAAGTCATCAGCAAAACCGAGAGGCACCTTCAGCAATTCACTGGACCGGGGCGGGACGATGCGGATGAGCATTGCGCGCATTCGCGCCTCAGCAACTTCCTGCAATATGCGCTACAGGCATACCTTGAAACATTGAGTAACTTTACTTTGGCCGACGTCCTGGATCCGAGCAGTGACATAACCCGCTTGTTGGAGTTCAGCGAAGAAGCTGCCTGACAGCCGATTCTCTCGACCTGTAAAGTCAGGTCGGTGTATGCTTTCTCCTCGAAATTGAATTCACCCAGGAGCAGGCACAAATGAATTTACCCGGTCATCGGCAAAACACGCCCACCAGGCAGGCCATCGAAATCGCCATTCGACTCGGCCTCGTATTCCTTATCCTGGCGTGGTGCCTGCAGATACTCATGCCTTTTATTTCAATCGTTGCCTGGGGCGCCATTATTGCTGTAGCCATTTATTCCCCGTACCTTAAACTGCTTGAAAAACTTGGCGGCAGAAAAAAGCTGGCGGTCACACTGGTCGCGGTCATCGGTATTGCGGTGATACTGGTGCCGGTCTTTTCACTCGCCGGTTCCATGGTCGACGGCGCCACCAGGCTGGGCAATGAAATCAGCAGCGGACAGGTGACCATACCGCCACCGACTGATTCGGTGAAGGATTGGCCGCTCATTGGCAAGAAAACCCATGCCTTCTGGCTCAGCGCGTCCACCAACCTGCGCGCGACCCTGGAACAATATCCCGAACAACTCAGCGTGGCTGGCACGAGACTGCTTGGCGCCGCGACGGGCGTTGGTATCGGCGTGCTGCAGTTCGTCATATCCACATTGATCGCCGCCGTTTTCCTGTTGAACGCAGAAAGCGTGGGCGAAGGCCTGCGAAAAACCGCCAATCGCCTGACCGGGCAAAAGGGTGAAGATTTACTGGACATGTCGGCATCAACGGTTCGCAGCGTAGCGGTGGGTGTCATCGGAATCGCGTTTATCCAGTCGGTGCTCGGTGGACTCGGCATGCTGTTTGCCGGTGTGCCGGCCGCCGGGTTGTTTGCTATCGTCATACTGGTCCTGGCCATCGCACAACTACCGCCGCTATTGGTGCTCGGACCGATTGCCGTATACGTGTTCTCCGTTGAAAGCTCGACAGTGGCGGTGACCTTCCTGGTTTGGAGCCTGCTGGTGAGCTTCAGCGATGCGGTCCTGAAGCCAATTTTCCTCGGCCGGGGCGTGGACGTACCCATGCTGGTGATTTTGCTGGGCGCGATCGGTGGGATGATTACATCGGGTATCGTTGGCCTGTTCACTGGCGCGATTGTCCTGGCACTGGGTTACAGCCTTTTCAGGGAATGGGTCGAGATTGGTAATGAATCCCCTGAATCACCCGCGCAAACGGCCGAACCGCAGTCCTGACCAACCGTTCCGGCAGGCTTCATGAAAACCGCCTTCAAGTCCATCGTTGGAACGTCGTTGCTGACACTCCTGGCGGCATGTGCGCCGGTGGGTCCTGAGTGGGTCAAACCGGAAGTCGACTTGCCACCCGATTGGTCAGAGTCCGGTGAAAATCAATTTGAGTCATTAGCCATTCAACAGCCCCGCTGGTGGCTGATTTTCAATGACCCCGTTCTCAATGGTTTGATCGAGACGGCCTGGCAACAGAACAACTCGCTTGAAATAGCGGGTTTAAGGGTGCTTGAAGCTCGGGCGCAACTGGGGATCGCCCAGGGCAACCTGTATCCGCAATCGCAATTGGCCGCGGGCAGTGGCATCTACACATCACCCGCCAACAATCTGGGTGGCGGTTCGGGTTTCTGGCAATACGGCATCGGTGCGAGCGCCTCGTGGGAGATCGACTTCTGGGGCCGCTTCAGGCGCGGGATCGAGTCGGCCGATGCCGCTTACCTGTCGTCGATCGAGGCGCGGAACCAGGCACTGATCATACTGACCGCGCAGGTTGTCAACACTTACACCACGCTACGCGTCAACCAGGAGCAGCTGCGCATCGCCAGGGATAATGTTGACATACAACAACGAAGCTATGACATTGCCAGTGTCCTGTTCCGCAATGGCGCTGATTCAGAACTGGACATGCAGCAGGCAAGCACACTTCTGCTAAGCACGCAGGCGACGATTCCCGGCTTTGAAACTGTTGTGCAACAGGCCCAGAATGCACTCAACACACTACTGGGTAAACCACCCGGGAGCATTGACGACCTGGTGGATCGCGCCCAGAGTATTCCCGCGCTGCCCGTTACCATCGAGACCGGAATTCCAGCGGATCTGCTTCGCCGCCGTCCGGACGTGCGCCAGGCTGAATTCAACGCCATGGCACAGAATGCCCTGGTCGGCCTGGCGGAAGCTGACCTGTACCCGAGTTTCAGCCTGACCGGCAGTATCGGCCTGGCGTCCGGAGGTCCGGGCGGTACCGGCTTTGGCGACCTTTTTGGCAGCGACGCGTTGACCTTTTCAATCGGCCCTTCCTTCGTCTGGCCATTTCTGAACTATGGCCGTATCCGCAATAATGTCCGCGTACAGGACGCGCGTTTACAACAGGCCCTGGTCAACTACGGGGAAACCGTCATCCAGGCGGCTCGCGAGGTGGAAGACGCCATGGCGTCACTCAACGGATCATTGGCGCAGGAAAGCATCCTGGTGCAGACGGTTGAGTCTGCGAAACGCTCAAATGAGCTGTCCGTTTTGCGTTACCGGGAAGGGTTTTCCGACTACCAGCGCGTGCTGGATTCACAAAAATCCCTCTTTTCCCAACAACAGCGCCTGATTAACCAACGTGGAACATCAGTGGCCAGCCTGGTAGCCCTGTATAAAGCACTCGGGGGCGGCTGGGAAACGCAAAGCGGCGAACCATTGATCAGCGAAGGCAGCCGTGAACAAATGCAGCAAAGAACCAACTGGGGTGATCTGCTGGACAGCGAAACATTGATTATCGAAAACGGCCGCCTGGAAAACAAGGACCCGAGTGAGAGCAACAGAGAAAAGTAAAGTACGATGACGGAAAACGACAAACCGGGCAATGACCCGAACGAAAATCCTGCCGAAACCCGGCAGGGCGACGAACAAAACGCTGCTGCACAAACGCAAAAACAGGGCATTGATCCGGTGCGTAAGTGGACTTTCATATTGCTCGCCGCCACCGTGATATTGTTGGCCTGGTACCTGGTTTCCGACCGACTGGTTCCCAGCACCTCGCAGGCACGTGTGCACGCCCTGGTGGTCCCCGTGGCACCCGAAGTTTCCGGCACGGTGATTTCTGTGGAAGTACGCAACAACCAGCGCGTCGGCGCCGGGGAAAAGTTATTCCATATCGATCCCGAGCGTTATCAGCTGGCGGTGGAGACGGCCGAAGCCGATCTGCAAACCGCCCGGCAGGCCATGGGCGCCTCTTCCGCCAACGTCAGCGCAGCCAAGGCGACCCTGGTAAGCGCAAAGGCCAGCCTGGTCCGCGCAGAGAAAGACGCAGCACGCTTTACGCGTATCAGGGAGGAAGACCCCGGCGCTATTTCACTGCGGCGTATTGAATCTGCAGAGGCCTCGCTGGAGGCCGCAAAGGGACAGGTCGAAGCCGCCGAAGCCAATGTCGAGAAAGCCCGCCAGGACCTGGGTAAAACGGGCGAACAAAATTCGCGTATCCTGCAAGCCCGCTCTGCGCTCGCCCAGGCCACGCTCAACCTTGAGAGGACGATCGTGAGGGCGCCCGAGGATGGCCTCGTGACCGATGTGCGTGTGAACAAGGGTAATTACGCCAATGCCAGCGCGCCTCAAATGACGTTTATTGCCCTCGACAATATCTGGGTGCAGGCGGATTTCACCGAGAACAACCTGGGACATATCCGGGCCGGCAACCAGGCCAGATTGGTTTTCGATGCGCTCCCGGGCAAGGTTTTTTCCGGAAAAGTGCGTGAACTCGGCTTTGGTGTTTCGGTCGATTCGGCCCCGCTTGGCAGCCTGCCAACCATTGAGAATAACCGTGACTGGTTACGCTCCGCACAACGCTACCCTGTACTGATCGACTTTGATATACAGGACAGACAGTTGGCTTCCAGACTCAGGGTGGGCTCGCAAGTCACCGTGGTGGTTCATACCGGTGAAAATGCGCTGTTGAATACACTGGCCAACCTGCAATTGTGGTTCAACAGTATCCTGACCTACGCCTATTAGAGCCAGCACCACGTTGACGGGTATAGCTGACATGGCAAAGACTGCGACGGACATAGCCAACCGGCGGATTTTGCGCCTGGCCCTTGGTACCAGCCTCTGCATGGCATTCGCCCTGCTCATCAACTGGCCGCTGTCATTTATGTCCGCGGTTTTCACCATGTTCCTGCTGGCCCTGCCGTTACCACCGCCGACGCTGAAAAGCGGTGTCAAGTTCGTGGTGGCGCTGGTTTTACCGGCTTATGCGGGTATGTTGTTATTGCCTTTCCTGGAATATGCCCGATGGTCCGGTGTGCTGCTCGTCATGCTGGCCCTTTTCGGCAGCTTCTATTATTCCGCTCGCGGTGGTTCACCCATCATGGGCATGTTCATGACATTGGGAATCACCATGGTGGTCACTGTCGGTTCCATCAGTTCCGACATCATGCTCATGGTGGTTAACGGCATCGCCATTGGCGCCGCCTGCGGTATTGCCTTCTTTTATCTCGCCCATGCCCTGCTACCGGACTTGTCGCTGCAACAGGCGAATGGTCCGGCGCCAAGGCCGCCCGCCCCGCCCAAACCGGCACTGGACGTGGCGCGCAGGACCGCTTTCCGCTCGTGGGTTGTGGTTCTGCCGCTGGTGGTCATTTTCCTGTTCAGCAGTTCAAGCACATCCTACGTGGCGGTCATGATTAAGGTAGCGAGTATGGGTCAACAAGCCAGTTCCGAAGCCAGCAGGTCGATGGGGATGGAGCAGATCGAATCAACCCTGTGGGGCGGTTTGGGGGCTATCGTTGCGTGGCAAGTGATGAGTATCTGGCCTTCCCTGCTCCTGTTTATCCTGCTGATTGGTCTGGCCTGCCTGCTTTATGGCAAACGTATCTTTTGGGAGGTGGGCATGCATCCAAAAGCTGGTATGTGGTCCTATGCCCTGTTGACGATGATCATACTGATAACACCCGCCGTCATGGACTCCCAGGGTGGCAGCAATGCTGCAATGGCGTTTTATACACGTCTCTTGCTGTTTGTTGTGATCGCGATTTACGGCACAGTTTCCGTAGCAGTCTTCGATACTTTCTGGCCGGCAAGGCCACGTCCTGCCTGAACGACTTTGGTCAGGCAAAATAAAAGGCGGAGAGGTTGGAATAACCTCTCCGCCTTCATTATCAATCAAATGCAGGGCTACTAGTACCGACTGGTTTACAGCCGGTCAAACCCCTGCACTTTTCTCCCTTACTGCTTCCTTGACAACCTCAGAGCGCCGCCGAGGATCAGGAACAGTGAACCGAACAGGGCCAGCCAGGGCAAAGGTCCGGCGGTGGTTGGCAACATTTCTGGTGCTGGTTCCGGCTCCGGTGCTGGAGGTGGTGGTGGCGGTGCTGCCGCTGCAGCAGGTGCGGCTACTGCCTCAGCAACCTCAGCAGCAGGCGCTGCCCAGAATTCGTCACTGATATAAACATTGACTTCCTGGCGAACGGCAACGTCTCTGAGCCTGACTGGCTTGCCGGAAGACAGGATTTCGAAATTTCTTGGCAAACCACTTCTGTGGTTCGGCCCCAACTCTCCGTTCGCGTCGCGGAACCGTACATGAGTTGCACTGCTCGTCTGTGCCACGATACGGGCTGTCATCTTGGCAAAAGTCCGGCCATTGCGATCGACCATTTCGAGGCACGCCTTGTCAATAAACTCATAAGCAGCATAAGCTTCGGGGGTAAAAACGACGTCGCTACAAGTCAAGTCAGTAGCGCTTACGTTTGCGGAAAGGCCGAGGCCGGCGAGGGCAACGAGCCCGTATTTCAGGTTCAGTTTTTTCATATGATTTCCTCCTTAGGATTTATTGACCTGTTCAGAAAGTAACTCAGCTTTAACAATATATCGTTTGGGTGCGTGGCCGACGAAGTAGAACGGATAGCACGTCACCAGTGTAATCGTGGGTTCATCGGTCGGCGCCAGCACACTCACGTCGCTTGGATCGACTATGGTGATTGACGACACCACGAATTCTTTTTCGCCCAGGTGGGTCTGTAACTCCAGGGTGTCACCCAGTTCGACATCCTTCAAGACCCTGAAAAACCCGTCACGGTGAGCCGCTATACCCAGGTTACCGGGTGCATCGATTCGCGCCGTGCCTATGATCCGCCCGGCGCCGCGGTTGAGGTTGATTTCATCGGTACCGTTGTAAACCGGCACTTTCAAATCGAGCTCATCGATGCTCAGAATCGCCAGTGGCGGGTCATCACGCTGCGCGTTGCTGGCATGGTAGTCACTGATACGCTTGCTGGACCAAAGCGTGTAATCGGGTTCGGACGCAAAGTCTCCATCGCTCTCAGGCTGCTGCGTCGAGGGTGCTGACCCGGCAGCCACCGCTTCTTCAAAAGCCTGGATATCTGACTGGCTTTGATGGCCGCCCCAGGCGCGCAAAAAGACAAATGTGGCAAGCAGAATTACGCCCAGTGTCAGAAAACCTGACTCCAGCATCCGTAACGCTGATTTCACACTAATCTTGCTCAATGAATGGCTACCTGCCGCTTTTAATGAACCCGGGCGCGATAAAAAATTGCTGCCTGACGCGACATTCTGTATGCATTTGTTGGGTTTGGCAACTCCCGAGACACCAACAACAAAGCCAAATGTTCGTGTCGGTCGGCCGGTGAGCCGTTAAAGTCCGCACTCACGCACGGCTTCGAGCGATGGTTCGATCAAGTGCGGCTCACCAACGGCTTTGCGGCTGCCGGCAATATCCTTGAGGCCGCTGCCGGACACAATGCAGACGACGCGCTCACCGGCTCCAATACGCTTTTCCGTGACCAGTTGCTTTAAACCTGCCCATGGCGCCGCCGCTGCCGGTTCAGCAAACACACCGCTGGCCCGCGCCATTTCGGGAATGGCCCGAAGTATTTCCTCATCCGAAACCGTGACCACCTCACCACCGGACTCAATCACGGCCTTGACTGCCGCCAGGCCATCGCGTGGCCGGTCCACAGAGATGGAATCGGCTATGGTTGACGCATTGACTTTCTGCACCTCGACAGCTGACCAGTCCACCACGGCCTGGTTGTCCGAGCGGACGCGCTGTACCGTTTGGCTGATTGCCGCACTGTCGGTCGACTGGACACAATCAATTCTCGGCACGCGATCGATCAATCCAACCGCCTTCAAGTCACACCAGCCTTTCCAGATAGCGCTGAGCGTGTTGCCATCACCGGTGGAAACAAGCACCCGGTCGGGCACCTTGCCATCCAGGTCCTGCCAGATCTCGTAGGCACAGGTTTTTTTGCCTTCCCGGGTATAGGCGTTGAAGCCAGTGCTGCGATTGAACCAGCCGAACTCTTCGGAAGCAGCCAGGCAAAGGTCGTAAGCATCATCATAGCTGCCCTGCACTGCCAGCACGCGGGCGCCAAAGGCCAGCATCTGGGTGAGCTTTGCCACCGGGGCGCTGGCCGGTACGAACACAACCGCCTGCAGTCCGGTAGCTGCCGCCAGGCAGGCAAGCGAAGAACCGGCATTACCGGTACTCGCCACCGAAACCGTTTCTGCGCCAACATCCCGGGCGCGGGCGATGCAGACTGCACTGGCACGGTCCTTGAGCGAGGCGCTGGGGTTCAGCGTGTCGTCCTTGAGGTAAAGTTCGCGAACGCCGGCTTGTCCCGCCAGCACTTGCGAGGGGTAGAGTGGTGTGCCACCAACACGCAGCGACAGCGGGGTACTCGACGCGTTGAGCGGCAACAGGGCTGAGAAACGGAACAAGTCGCCAGGAGCGCGCGCAAGCGAGCCGTCAATTTGCTGCGCCACGGCAGCGTAATCATAAGTGATATCGAGATTTCCACCGCACTGCGGACACAGAAAACCTGCAAAGTCGGCGACTTGTGTCCCGGTGCAACGAATGCAACGGTAGCCATTCATGTTCATGGAGTCATGTCCTTCATGGCACGATGTGGGTGCCATGTATGCCGTGCAGAGCTTCCTGCAGGTGATGGGGTTGCGTAATGACCACCCTTTCTCCCCCCTGCTCCAGGAATGTCAGCGCGGCTTCGATCTTGGGCCGCATGCTGCCGGCGGCGAAGTGCCCTTCCCCGAGGTACCGGCGGCTTTCCGCGGCGTTCATCAGGTCGATATCCACCTGCTGGGGCGTGCCGTAATTCAATGCGACCTTGTCCACGCTGGTCGACATGATCATGACGCTTGCGTCGAGTTCGTTGGCCAGCACACAGGATGCCGCGTCCTTGTCAATGACCGCGTCCCTGCCAGTCAACATGCCGTCGGGCTCGCGTACGACCGGAATCCCACCGCCGCCGACAGCGACAACCAGTGTGCCACGTTCCAGCAACGCCCGGATGGCATCGAGTTCGACAATCTCCAACGGCGCCGGTGCTGGCACCAGGCGCCGCCATCCGCGGCCGGCATCCTCACCGACCACCCAGCCTTCATTCTCTTTGCGCTGCCGTGCTTCCTCTTCGGTCATAAACGGCCCGATCGGCTTGTCGGGATGATCGAAACCCGGGTCGCCGTTGTCCACGACCACCTGCGTGACGAGGGCCGCTACTTCCCTGTTCATGCCCTTCAGGCGCAGTTCATTACGCAAAGTCTGCGCAATCTGGTAGCCAATTGCGCCCTGGGTATCAGCGACACAACTGGCCAGCGGCACCTGGTGCAGCACATTGCGGGCCATATCGGAGCGCAGCAGGATGAAACCCACCTGCGGCCCGTTACCGTGGGTAACCACCACGCGATAGCCCTCGCGGACGATCGGAATGATGTGGCTGGCCGTCTCCCCGACAGCCCGGTACTGGTCCATCACACTGCGGTGGCGGTCATCCTTGATCAGGGAATTCCCGCCGATGGCAATCACCACCAGCGGTGAATCATGCTTGTTTCCATTCTGGGACATCGTCGTTATCCAACTTGTTGAACGAGTGGTCGAACCGGCTACATCGTTAAGGCCATCAATGCCTTGGCGGTGTGCATGCGGTTTTCTGCCTCTGGATAAACACGCGACTGCGAACCGTCGATAACCGCATCGGTAACCTCGTAGCCACGGTCCGCGGGCAGGCAATGCATGTAGATTGCCCGTGCCCGGGCGCGCGCCATCATTTCCTCGTCACAAATCCAGTTGCGGTATTTCGCCGCCACCTGCATCGCCTCTTCCGGCTTGTCGAACAGGCTTTCCGGCCCCCAGCTCTTGGGGTAAACGATATCCGCGTCTGCAAAGGCCTCTTCCATTGTATTCACGACGGTGAGTGTTCCACCGGATTTCGCTGAATTACCCCGTGCCAGGCGCATCGGCTCTTCCATCAGTGCGTACTCCGGCGGGTGCGCAAGCGTCACGTCCATGCCATAGCGGGTCATCAGCATGACCAACCCCTGCGGCACCGACATGGGTTTGACGTAACTCGGCGCGTAGGCCCAGGAAACCGCAATCTTCAGATTGCTCAGGTCCTTGCCGAACTCCTCTCGAATGGTCATCAGGTCGGCCAGGGTCTGGCAGGGATGATCGACATCACACTGCATGTTGAGTACCGGCACACTGGCCCATTCGGCGACCTCGCGCATGTATGTCTGCCCCTCACCGGGTACGGTATCGTGGCGTATCGCGATGCCGTGGCCATAGCTGGAGAGTATGATCCCCATATCCTTGGGACTCTCGCCATGCGCGATCTGCGATGTCTCCGAGTCGATAAAATGACCATGGCCACCCAGCTGCGTGATACCGGCCTCAAATGAATTGCGGGTGCGGGTGGATTTGTCGAAGAAGATCAGAAATATGGTCTTATGCGGCAGGTGTAGCGTCTGGACTCCGGTCTTGAAATCCGACTTCAGCTGATTGGCGGTCTCGAGCACGAGCTCAATCTCGTCGTCCGCCCAGTCCTGGGTCATCAGCCAGTCACGCCCTCTCATGCGGTCGGTTAACGGCAGTGCTTGACGGCTCATTTCATTCTCCTTGTCGCCGGGCGATGGTGTTCACCAGGGCGGTATAAAACGCGGTGCTGCGCACCAGGTGTTCAACTTCGACCTGCTCGTTGGGCGCGTGGGCGAAGTGCTCGTGTCCAGGGCCGAAGCCTATCGATGGAATACCGTGCATCCCGGCAGTGGCAACGCCGTTGGTGCTGAAGGTCCAGAAGCCTGTTTCGGGCTCGGCGTCGAAGGCCTCACGGTACGCCTGTTTGGCCACGGTTACCGCCGGGTCATCTTCATCGATATCCCAGGTCGGATAGTATTTTCGCGTGGGATAGGTCAATCCCGTGTGGCTGGGAACCGCGTAATCGAGGACCGTTACCGTTGCCTGCGCCGCCTGTACCGATGGCAGCGCCAGGATTTCCGCCACCGAGGATTCGGCGGTCTCTCCCACCGTCAGGCGGCGGTCGAGATGGATGGTGCAGCCGTCGGCAACCGCGCACAGGCTGGGAGAAGTCGAGCGGATATCGCTGATCGTTACCGTGCCCTTCCCAAGCGGTTCGCACGGTGCCAGCCGTTCATTGAGTTTTTCAATATCGGCAATGATTCCAGCCATCTTATAAATCGCATTGTCGCCGCGTTCCGGCGCCGAGCCGTGGCAGGAAACACCGGAAGTGTGAACCTCCATTTCCATGCGTCCCCGCTGCCCGCGGTAGATGCGCAGGCTGGTCGGTTCCGTAATCACGACAAGGTCCGGGCGCAAGCCATCCTCGTTTACGATGTATTGCCAGCACAGGCCATCGCAATCCTCCTCCTGGACAGTCGCGGTGACGTACAGGGTGATACCGTCGGGCAGACCGGTCTTTTTCAGCAGCGCCCCCGCATAAACAGCCGAGGCGATCCCGCCCTTCTGGTCGCTTGCACCGCGGCCGTACAAAACCCCGTCCTCAATGTCGCCGGAGTGCGTATCGCGCTCCCACAGTGACAGGTCGCCGGTATCGACCGTGTCCGAATGGCCGTCAAGTGCTATCACGTAAGGGCCGGAACCCATGCGGCCGAGCAGGTTACCCATCGGATCCACCGTCACTTCATCAAAGCCGACTGCCTGCATCTCGCTGCGAATCCGCTCGATGACATCCCCTTCCTCGGAACTCAGGGATGGGATTCGGATAATGTCTTGCATAAAGCGCGCCAACTCCGCCTGCAGGGACTGCGCGCCTGCATAGAACTCTGCATTCAACGTCATGTCGTGTGTTCTCTCTCTGACCGGTTGAGGCCGGTTGCCTGGTTAAACCGGTCGATAAGCCGGTCCCACTCGTCCACCACCTCCTGTGAAAAGACCTCCAGCCAGAAGTCCTCGTCCCAGAGCTGGTTGAGCTCCGCGGAAGAGCGGCCCTGCTGCTCCACCCAGGTGAAATACTTGAAGTTGTGCAGCGCCTTGCGGTCTGCATAACTCAACTCCCGCAGGTGATCCGTTGAAGTGCCCGCCAGGTAGCGGCCATAGTGCTGGTCGGCCAGGTGGGTCGTGTAAGGACCGTGGTCCGCCAGCATTTCCTCAACCCTGGATGAGTAAAGCTCCATGGAGTCAGTCAGCGGCGTGAAAATCACGTCGCGGCCACCCATACCGTAATAGCGGGCGGCCTTGATGCTGGCGACGAGGTTGCAGAGGCTGGAAATGCCGATTTGGCCCAGCGCTGCGATAGTGGCCTCATCCACACCCTCGCGACGCAGGCAGGCATGTCCTTCCGGTTCGTTGAACAGGCGCATCAACTGCATGGTCTGTTCATCGTCCACAGCCACCACCATGTCGGTGTTGCGCACGTTGTGTATCCACGGAATATGCTTGTCACCGATACCCTCGATGCGGTGCTCGCCAAAGCCGAAACTCAGCAGGGTTGGACACTGCAGGGCCTCGGTGGCCACCACGCGGATAGCCGGATGTTTGGTGCGCAGAAAATCACCGGCGGCCAGCGTGCCGGCGG
>JABDPJ010000101.1 GCA_013042835.1 Lysobacterales bacterium | reverse complement strand
TCCTATGTCCGGGAAATGAACTTCACGCACGTCGAGCTCATGCCGGTGACCGAGCACCCCTTCGATGGTTCATGGGGATACCAACCCATCGGCATGTACGCGCCGACGCAGAGGTTTGGTGAGCCGGATGATTTCCGCTTTTTGATCGACCGCTTCCACCAGGCGGGCATCGGCGTGATCATGGACTGGGTGCCGGCCCACTTTCCGAAAGATGAGCACGGCCTGCGCCGCCTCGATGGGACTGCGTTGTACGAACACGAAGATCCCCGCAAGGGTGAACACGGTGACTGGGGTACGCTGATTTTCAATTACGGCCGCCGCGAAGTGATCAACTACCTGGTCGGCAGTGCGCTGTACTGGATTGACCAGTTCCATATCGACGCGCTGCGCGTGGACGCGGTCGCCTCGATGCTCTACCTTGATTACTCACGCGAAGAGGGTGAATGGCTGCCCAACGAATACGGTGGTAACGAGCACATTGAAGCGGTCGAATTCGTGCGCCGCCTGAACGAGATCATCCACACCTACCGGGCGACCAGCTACGCGGAGGAATCCACGGCCTGGCCCGGTGTTTCACGCCCCACCAATGTCGGCGGCCTCGGTTTCACCTACAAGTGGAACATGGGCTGGATGAACGACACGCTGTCGTACATGAGCGAGGACCCGGTGCACCGCAAGTATCATCACGACAAGATGACCTTCGGCCTGGTGTATGCCTTTGACGAGAACTTTGTCCTGCCCCTGTCGCACGATGAAGTGGTGCACGGCAAGCGTTCCCTGCTCGGGCGCATGCCGGGAGATGACTGGCAACGCTTTGCCAACCTGCGCGCCTATTACGGCTTTATGTACGGGCACCCGGGTAAGAAGCTGTTGTTCATGGGTGCGGAAATCGCCCAGGAAAAAGAGTGGAATCATGACCATTCGCTGGACTGGCACCTGCTTGACCAGCCCCGCCACCAGGGTGTGCAGAATCTCGTCCGCGAACTCAACCGGGTCTACCGGGAAACCGCAGCCCTGCATGAACTGGACTTTAGCGGCGAAGGTTTTGAATGGATCGACTGGCAGGACGCCGACAGCAGCGTGCTGTGCTGGTTGCGGCGCGCCCGCGACGGCAGTTTTGTGATCTGCGTGAGTAATTTTACGCCCCTGGTGCGCGCCGGTTATCGTATCGGTGTGCCGCAGGCAGGCCTTTATACCGAGCTTATCAACACCGATTCGGTAGAATACGGCGGCAGCGGCGTGGGATTGGGTAAAGATCTGCCCACGGAGAATGTGCCGGCACATGGACGCGAACAATCATTACAACTGGATTTGCCACCGCTGGCGACCCTGGTTTTAAAAATAACAAATCCCGGTGACGGGGAAAGTGGAGAATGAAAGCATGATAGACCGACCGGAAACAGACAGCCTGGGTGACGTCGAATTATTGAGACTGCCGCCCCTCGGCCTCGACGCGGATTCGATCCTTTCCGACTCCATCCATTATCACCGCCGCATGCTGGGCCGGCGCACCTTTCGCACGCACGAGCATTTCCTTTACCAGGCACTGGTTCACGCCACCCGTGACCGCCTGACGGAACGCTGGATCGAAAGCCGCACCGACCTGGCGCGTGGACAGGGCAAACGCGCCTGTTACCTGTCACTCGAGTTCCTCATGGGCCGCCTGCTGAGGAACGCGCTGTTGAACCTCGGAATCACCGACGAAGCCAGCGAGGCGCTGGATCGCCTGGGGGTCAAACTGGAGGACGTTCATGAGCAGGAGCACGATGCGGGCCTGGGTAACGGTGGCCTCGGGCGTCTGGCGGCGTGTTTTCTCGACAGTTGCGCCACGCTCGGTCTGCCGGTGACCGGTTACGGCATACGCTACCGTTTCGGCATGTTTCACCAGCGCCTCGAGAACGGCTACCAGGTGGAGGAGCCGGATTCCTGGCTTCGGGAAGGCTACCCGTGGGAGATCGAACGCATTGAACGGCGGCAGACGATCAAGTTTGGCGGCAAGGTAAAGCGCTTCAAGGATTCGATGGGGCGCGTCCACATTGACTGGATCGACACCCACGATGTGCTGGCGATCCCTTACGACATCCCCATTCCGGGTTACCGCAACGACGTGGTCAATACCTTGCGGCTATGGTCCGCAGCGGCCACCGACGAGTTTGACCTCGAAGAATTCAATGCCGGCAGTTACGGCGACGCCGTCGCGGCCAAAAATGAAGCCGAGAACATCACCATGGTGCTGTACCCGAACGCGGAAACGGAAAATGGCCGCGAACTGCGCCTGCGCCAGCAATACTTCCTGGCATCGGCCAGCCTGCAGGACATCATCGCCGACTGGGCACGACAAAACGGCAACGATTTTGATCAGTTTGCCGATAAATACTGTTTTCAATTGAACGATACGCACCCGGCCATCGCGGTGCCGGAACTGATGCGCCTGTTAATGGATGAGCACGGTTTTGGCTGGGACAAGGCCTGGCAGGTGACGACCTCGACCATGGCCTACACCAATCACACGCTGCTGCCGGAAGCCCTGGAAACCTGGCCGGTGGCGATGTTCGAGACGCTGTTGCCACGCGTACTGGAGATCATCTACGAGATTAACGTCCGCTTCCTGGCCGAGGTCAGCCGGCACTGGCCGGGCGATCTCGAGATACTCAAGCGCATGTCACTGATCCAGGAGACACCGGAGAAAAAAATCCGCATGGCCTATCTAGCCATTGTCGGCAGCTATTCGGTGAACGGCGTGGCGGCCCTGCATTCGAAGCTGTTGCAACAGGGGCTGTTCCGGGATTTCGCCGAGCTGTGGCCAACCAAGTTCAACAACAAGACCAATGGCGTCACCCAGCGCCGCTGGCTGGCTGCCTGCAACCCCGGTCTCGCCGACCTGATCAGCGGACGCATAGGCGAGGACTGGGTCACCGACCTCGAACAGCTCGAGAAGCTGGTGCCGCTGGCGGACGACAGCGATTTTCAGCAGGAATGGCGGACGGTCAAGCAGGACAACAAGACCCGTCTCGCGGCCAACATTGAGAGCAAGACCGGCTACCCGGTCGATCCGGAGATGATGTTCGATGTCCAGGTCAAACGCATTCATGAGTACAAGCGCCAACTACTGAACGTTCTGCATACCATCCACCTGTACGACCGTATTGTCCGTGGTGACGGTGATGACCTGCCGCCGCGGGTGATCATTATCGGCGGCAAGGCGGCGCCCGGCTACGACATGGCCAAGGCGCATATCAAGCTGATCAACAACATCGCCGAGGTGATCAATACCGATCCGGCCATGCGCGGGCGATTGCAGCTGTTGTTCTATCCCGACTATAACGTCTCAGCCATGGAGCTGATTTGTCCGGCGGCCGATTTGTCCGAGCAGATATCCACGGCCGGCAAGGAGGCTTCGGGTACGGGTAACATGAAGTTCATGATGAACGGCGCCGTCACCATTGGCACCCTCGACGGTGCGAATGTCGAGATACTGGAAGCCGTGGGTGACGAAAACTTCTTCCTGTTTGGCCTGACGGTTGAAGAGATCCCGGCGGTCCGGGAAACCTATGATCCGCAGTCCATTATCGACAACGACCGGGATTTCCGGCGCGTCATGCGGCTGCTGGATAACGGCCACTTCAACCATTTCGAGCCGGGTATATTCGATTCGGTGATTGCCGCCGTGCGTGACCCGCAGGACCCGTGGATGACGGCAGCGGATTTTCGTGGCTTCGTCGATGCACAGGACGCCGTGGGCAGGGCTTACCAGGACACCAGCAGCTGGACCCGTATGAGTATTTTGAACAGTGCCAGATCCGGACGGTTTTCCACCGATCGCACCATGCGGGATTACAATCGTGATATCTGGCACCTTGAAAAGCTTAATGCAGGAGATTCATGATCCAGGCAGGTAACCCTGGCAAGCTGGGAGCTCATTGGGACGGGCAGGGTGTCAATTTTGCCCTGTATTCATCGGTCGCGACTGCCGTTGAGCTTTGCCTGTTCGATGAACGCCAGCTGCAGACACAGTGTTTTCACGTGCCGGCTTGTGATGACCATGTCTGGCACGGTTACCTGCCCGGCTGCCAGCCGGGTCAGCGCTATGGTTACCGTGTCCACGGTCCGTGGGACCCGGAGCAGGGCCTGCGCTGCAACCCGTCCAAGTTATTGATCGACCCCTATGCCCGCGCCTTTGACGGCGAGTATCAATGGTCCGGGGCCGTTTTTGACTTTGACCATTCAAGCAGGAAAGGGTCGTTGCAGCCCAACCTGACCGATAGTGCCGGCAGCATGCCCAAGTGCGTCGTGACCGGCCCGCTGCCGGAGTTCAGCGCGCAGCGACCGGAAATTCCGTGGACCGATGTGATTGTCTATGAGGCCAATGTGCGTGGTTACACGATGACGCATCCTGGTATACCGGAGCAGGAGCGCGGCACGTTCCGTGGCATGAGCAACGGCAAGATACTCGGGTACCTGAAAGCGCTTGGTATCACCTCGCTGGAACTGATGCCGGTGCACACCATGATCGATGAAGGCTTCCTGGTCGGGCGCGGCCTGAGGAATTTCTGGGGTTACAACAGCATCAATTTTTTCACACCCGCGGCGCGCTATACAGCCGGTGACCCGGTCAGTGAGTTCCGGGAAATGGTCGATGCCATTCACGACGCGGGTATCGAGGTCATCCTGGACGTGGTCTACAACCACACCGGTGAAAGCGGCAGGCGTGGCCCAACGCTGAGTTTTCGCGGCATCGACAACCTCAGTTACTACCGCACCGAGGCGGATGATCCGGCCACTTATGTCAATGACACGGGTTGCGGCAACACCATCAACGCCGATCACCCGCGGGTCCAGGCGTTGATCATGGACAGCCTGGTGTACTGGCACGAGGCGATGGGTGTGGATGGTTTCCGGTTTGACCTGGCGCCGGTGCTGGGCAGGTCGGAGTTTGGCTTTGATCCGTATCACGAGTTGTTGTTGCAGCTCAATGACGCGCCGGCTTTATCCTCCGCCAGGCTGATTGCCGAGCCATGGGATCCGGGTCCGGGTGGTTATCAACTCGGTCACTTTCCCTCCCGCTGGGCGGAATGGAACGACAGTTACCGGGATAATGTCCGGCGTTACTGGTGCGGTGTGCCGGAACAGCTGAGCAGCCTGGCCAAACGCCTGCACGGCTCCTCTGACATTTTCGAGGCCGGCGGGCGCGCACCCCAGGCCAGTATTAATTTTGTTACCTCGCACGACGGCTATACCCTCTATGACCTGGTCAGTTACGAGCTTCGGCATAACGAGGCCAACCAGGAGAACAATCGCGACGGTCATTCTCACAATTACAGCTGCAACCACGGAGTGGAGGGTGAAACGCAGGACGAGGAAATCAACCGCTTAAGGCGCCGGCAACGCCTGAACCTTATGGCCACGCTGCTGTTTTCGAAGGGTACGCCGATGTTGCTGGCAGGGGATGAATGCGGTAATTCCCAGGGCGGCAATAACAACGCCTATGCCCAGGACAATGAGACGGGCTGGCTCGACTGGAGCGGCCTTGAAAGCGATCCGGACTTTTTGTCGCAGGTGCGTAAGCTGGTCAGTCTGAGGAAAAGGATGCCCCACCTCAAGCGCACCGCTTACCTGCACGCCCACGACTCCAACGGCGAAGGTTGGCTGGGTATCGACTGGTTACATCCTGGCGGTAAGCACATGCACGTGGAGCAGTGGTTGAGGGAACATGCCCTGACGCTGTTGTTTTCCGATGTCGACCATTCCGGGGAGCGATTTGACAAACGGCCCGGGCATGGCCATTCCGCTGTCGCCATCATGTTGAATGCAGATGCAGATTCAATGGAATTCAGCCTGCCGGAACTCTTGCCGGGTGGACAATGGAACGTCGAGTTTTACAGCGCGGATTCCGGGCTTGAGCAAACCGGTCCCTCGACCTGGCGCCTGTTGTCCCGCTCCGTCGCCTGTGCATTTTTGACCGGGGCGGTTGCAAGTTAGTCCGCCTGCATGTGCTTGAATCAGCCACGCCGATGACAGCGAAAATCACCATCAGCAAGCGATTTCACGGGCCGTCTGATTCCGGCAACGGCGGTTACTCCTGTGGCCTTGTCAGCCGGTATATAAAGGGTCCGGCGGCAGTGCGATTGCGAATTCCGCCGCCACTCGACACGCCCCTGGAGTTGCGCCGCAACAATGACGGCGTGGAGCTTTACCATGCCGGCCAATTGGTGGCGAGCGGCCGGCCGGCGACGGTTGAGCTCGACGCCCCCCAACCACCTTCGTTCCCGGAAGCCCGGGTGGCATCGGAGCGTTACCGGGGCTTCGAGTCACATTTCTACCCGGGTTGTTTCGTCTGCGGGCCGGACCGGGAGCACGGCGACGGTCTGCGGGTTTTTGCCGGGCCGGTGGACATGGCGGGTGCACCGGAGGGAATGGTTGCAGCTGCCTGGGTTCCTGATGCGTCATTGCTGGATCCCACGGGCCATGTTTCGACAGAGTACCTGTGGGCTGTGCTGGACTGCCCCGGCGCTTATTCTTTCCCGGAACCGGAGCAGGGCGCCATCCTCCTCGGTGAGTTGGCCGTGTCTGTCGAGGGAGCAGTTGCCGCTGGCGAAGAATGTGTCCTCATCGGCTGGCAGATCGAACAGCAGGGGCGTAAGCACTTCACCGGCACCGCGCTGTTCGGAGCGTCGGGAAACCGCGTGGCGGTCGGCTATGCCACCTGGTTTGAAGTTCCTTGAAAGCCGGGTCTCTCAAGAGTTACAAGAGCGGTTAACCTCCACCAACCACGTCAGCAGGTACCGTCATGTATGCAGTGATATTCAGGGCAACGCTAGCCAATCCGGGTGATGACTACCAGGCCATGGCCGCGCGGCTCAGGACGCGCGCATTTGAAGAGTACGGC
>JABDPJ010000100.1 GCA_013042835.1 Lysobacterales bacterium | reverse complement strand
AATGGTGATCCATCCCTGCTGATTGTGCTGGGCTTAATCCAACACCCGGATCTCGGCAAACAGGTTGATGAGAATGCGCACGGGGACCGCAAGGCCGTCAACGTCAAAGTCGATGGTGAAACAGTTACCTTGAGTGCCGACAAGGAAATAGTGCTTCGCTGTGGCAAGTCGAGCATCACCCTGACCCGGGCGGGTAAAGTCATCATAAAAGGCGCCTACCTGACCAATCATTCCACGGGCGTCAACCGCATCAAGGGCGGCTCGGTCCAGATCAACTGACAGCTTTGGCAATGAAACGGTATTAATTATGACTGCAGCCAGTCCCATTCTTGAACACATTGTCGATCAACATTTTGACGAGGCTGCATTTTTATGGGAGCAGCGGGACGCGGCGGTCACGGCGATCAATTATTCGCTCGAAGACCTGGCCTATCTCGATAGCCGCGTGGATGCCCACATTGATGGATTGAGACTCGCAGGTGAATACGGCTGGAAGCTTTGTGAGGACGGACTCGATGAGGAGGAACCCGGAACGGCGTTCGCGACCTCCGTGATCGCAATGGAAAGTGGTGACGCGGAAAGAATCGACCAGGTGATAGATGCCGGGAACCAGTCCCGCGCCGCATTTCGTGCCGTGGTTTCCGGTCTTGGCTGGATGAATAACAAGCGCTTCAAAGAGCGAATTCCTGAACTGGTCAGGGCCAAATCACGCAAGTACCGGCGCCTGGGTGTCGCCGCTTGCGGCATTCGCAGAATCAACCCCCGCCAGTATCTTGACCAGGCAGTTGAGAGTTCGGATTTGTACCTGAAAGCCAGGGCTCTGAGAGCTGCAGGAGAATTGAAACGTTTGGACCTGCTGCCGGCGATCAAGCGCAATATCCAGCGCGAAGATCATGCCTGCCGTTTCGCAGCGGCCCGCTCGGCCTTGCTGCTGGGCGACAGGTCTGCACTGGAAGCACTCAGCGCGTTTGTCCTGACCCAGTCCAGTTACACCTTGCCGGCAATGCGAATCGCACTGCGGCTGGTTGACGCCCAGACCGCCCGCAACTGGCTGAAAGCGCAGGCCAAGGTTCCCGAGCAGAGGCGCCAGATGTTGATTGGCACCGGTATAACCGGCGAACCTGGCTATATCCCGATGTTGATCAAGCAAATGAGCAATCCGGAATACGCGCGTGCTGCAGGGGAATCGTTTGAAATGATTACCGGAATCGACCTGGCTGCTGAGAAGCTTGAACAAGAACCACCACAGGGTTTCAAAGCCGGACCCAACGACGATACCGACAACGACGATGTCGCAATGGATGAGGATGAGGATTTGAATTGGCCGGACGCAGACCTCGTGTCGCGCTGGTGGGAGCAAAACGCTGCAGCATTCCAGACCGGCAACCGCTATCTTGCAGGTCACCCGATCACACCGGAAACCTGTAGACAGGTGCTTAAAAACGGCAATCAGCGGCAGCGTCATGCAGCGGCGCTCGAGTTGGCCTTGAGCAGCCCGGAGGCGCCCTATTTCAACATCAGGGGACCGGGCGCATGGCAAAAGAAAAGACTATAGTCTCCTCGCTCAGCCTATTGGCAACATTGAATTTCTGAACAACTTGTTACCCGCCTCTGCTATCGGTGACACTGGTCTCAATAACATTCGACAGTGCTTCGCCCAGCGACATACGAATGTGATAAATGCCCGGATGCCTGAACCCGGCATAAGACCATACATCCAGGCTAAACCAGCCACTGTACGCGCCGGATAGGTTCTGCACGTCATCGTGAAATATCATGCAATTCTTCAACGGGTGACAGCTGCCGTACAGGGGTTCACGAAGAACGGTCAGAACCAGGTTGCGGTGCGGTGAGGAGCCAAGCCGTAAAAACTCATCCTCTGTCACGATGAACCTACCGGAAATGACAAAAACGGAATTGATATCCACTGACTGCGGACCGTTGACCCTGACTCCCGGAGTCGTCAGGCTTTGCAGACGCTTGTCAGCAACTGCGGTAACACTGGGAAGCCTGTTGTCAACCATGGATAAGCTACTCTTGAGATTCGCGAATAGATATTCGAACGCGGTTGGACTCGAAAGACCCTAATAGCGCATAAACGACGTAATCTGCTTCTTTCTCAGGCAATCCGAGTATGACTGCCAGATTTGGATTGAAATAGCCTCCGATCACGTCATCCGAGAGGTCTTCCGGTGTTACTTCACCATAGATCCCCGGCGGTTCCGGTTCCTGGTTTTCGATACCCAGCATAGTGCCGTGAAAGCTGGCCCGTGTCGCTTCATCAACGGCTACCACCACGATGGAGTCGGCAAAATCACCTTCAAGGCCCATGGTGTCGTAGTCGAATGCGAAGGCACCGCAAACGATGACCTGTGCAAAGGCTCCGGAAATCGGGTTGGATTCACCCGGGCTGAAATACACCACTTCAGGCGCATTGAGCACAATGCCGCGGAAATCCGGATCATCGATATCCGGGGAACAGTCGTAATCCATGTAGGAACCTTCGACCACATCATCAAAGGCTGTGCTGGGGGTGTTTTCTGCCATTTCTATTTCATCCGGTTCCGGGTTGTTATTGCAGGCTGCCAGGACGACTGTCAAACACAATAATGCAAACAGTAGATTTCTCGGTACTCTGGCTTCCAACAAGATATTCAATTTGGTTAGTTGTATTCATCCATGGAGACTTTAAAGCCTCCCAGTTTCAGAGTCGCTCCAGATAAGTCCAGCTTGCGCACGATCTTGGAACAGTCACTGCAAAATTCCTTGGGGGCCTTATTTGCACCAATGGCATTAGAGCCAAACATGACGCAGCCAGGGTTGCCGCTCCAGCGCTGGCCCCTGGCTTTTGTCGCATCCCAGGCAGCGCCCTTGGAGCAATGTGGTCCCCGGTGGTCCTGGTCATTGGTGCCGCGGACATCACCGTACAGGTTGCCGTGCGAATTTGGTAATGTGTTCTTCCTCGCCAGGCTTGTGGCAATCGCAGCGGGAGTGCTTCCATAGGCCGCCTTGTCACCGTGTGCGACCATGCCTACCTTGTGCCCAACCTCATGGATGACGGTCTTGGAGGCTCCACCCAGGTTCTTGGTTTTCCACCAGGATTTTGTCGCGATAGCCAGGAGATTGATACCCGTGTAGGCAAAACCGCCTGAAAATCCCCTGACGCAAACAACCTTCATCCTGACTTTCCATTTCCCCTTGCGGCTGGTGATCAGGTTCCTCGTCATGTGTTTTTGGGGAAAGGTAATTTTCAGTTTCTGGCGTCCGCCAAATGACCCGCCCTTGGAACCCGTGGGTACGACCATGGACTTCTTGATCGTGACGTTTTCCTTTGTCCCCGGCTTGTCATCGGGTTCAAACCAGAGGTCGATCTGGCGCCACCAACGCTTGTTCTTGTCATCTTTAGGATCCAATTCAAACCACAGATACCTGCCTAAATCGACGGTCCATACCAGGTTTTTAGGGCTCCACTCAGACAGTATGCTGGGTAGTGAGAAGTTAACTGAACGCGTGATGGTCCTGATTTCGGGTGTTGCAATGTAGTTGACAAAGGTCATTCCAAACGCGTAAGGCTTGTGTGATTTTGCGGTATAGCCTTTGGCGGACTCCTTGATAAACAGGTCGTGATTGTTGCCGTCAAGGCAGTCAATGAATTTGACTTTGGATTCCGCACCCAGCTTTTTCATTTTTATATAGTGCTTTCTGCCAGGGTTCCAGAATTCCGTCTCCATGTCGGCCATCGATGTCGTGGGGCAGCCTTTCATTTTCATGACCTGGTAGAACAGTTTTCTGCGTGATTTGACTTTGAACTTGCCGGTGACCGCTTTGCCCTTGTGCTTGGCACTGATTTCGTACTCGTTGTCCGCCGCTGCATTCAAATAACAATCGAAGGAATACTTGTTCTCCGTCTTACCTGCATTGGTCAACACACCGGGTGCGCCACGGACTTTGAAATTCAGGTTTCGGGCCCGCTCATTGTCTTCATAAAACTCGAAGGCGGCTCCCCCCGCGCACTTGATCTCAATCTGGTATCCCGAGAGGATGGCCTTCTTGAATTTCACGTTGAAGCGAACGAAATCCAGGCGTCTGATTTCCGTGATTTCGTCTTTTTTGAACTTGCCCTCACGCGGCAGGTTTACCCATTGTTCCTTGCTCATGTCACCTTCCCCACCCGGCTACAGGAGATTGTCTTGAATGCATGTCAGTCAAAATCAATACTCTCAATTGAATTGTCGTCATTGTCGTCGTCCAGGTCGACAGGAATGGCCATTACGGGTGGTTGGATAAGTGGGAATGGCGGTGTGTTCTTGTCATTGTGCAGCATGATGTCGAGTGCTCGCGTAACACCCTTACCTTCGGCCTTGGTGTCAAATGAAGACATTACAAACTCCGCCTTGCCCTTGATTTTTTGCGAGACAATGCCGAGCAAGGTTCCTGCTTCATCACCTGTACTCATCTTGAAATTTGACGTGATTACACAGATGGGACAGCCCTTGGCTTTGACTTTTTTTGCACCCTGCATAGTGTCTGTTGACATGGCAATGTTTGGGTAGGGAATCGGTACGAAAGGCGCAGGAGGCGCCGGTGTCTTGCACACGTCGGGAAAAGCCGTTGTCACACCAGCGCTTTTCTTGTGTACGACACTCAAAAAATTTACTCCAACGGTTATCGGCATACTACATCTCCTTTCTTTACAACCGTCATGCCTTTCAAACTCGGCTACTTCCTGGAAACCGACAATGCACAGCGATTACCTGCATCATTCCCGGCAAACAGCAATGCAACTTCAGCAGGCGCGTAACCACGCTTGAAAGCTTCGCTGGCACACCCGACCTGGATAGCGGCCACTGCCGCACCCGTGTCGCCTATGCATTCTGCGATATACGAAAACTCGTGCTTGTCATGAATCAAGGCATTCAGTCGTGGCAGAGCCACTCCCCACTCATACGCCTTGTAGCGTTCGCCATTAAGATCAGACATTACCCATTGCCACGGCTGGTCGTAACCGGTGATCTCTGCCAATGAAGTGATCGCCTGGGACAATCCATGGCCGGTACTGGTTTTTGCACCCGTAACCGGGTTGGGTTCCTTACCGGACCCTACCCCATCGATTCGCAAAAGCACAGGCGCATTACGCTGCCGCGCAAACACCTCGGTTTCGAGCAGCAATACGACACCAGCCTCTCCCGGTATGTAACCGGCTGGGTTTCGATCTGTCTTCAGGCGCCACTGTTCATCGTAAATCGGCAGGCGGCCTTCAAGCAGGTAAGAATCGACCGCTGCTATGAGGCAGAAGTCCATCTCACCCGCCCGCATCTTTTCCATTGCACGTTCTATCAGCACGTAAACTCCTGTCGACCCGGTCTGAACACCAAGGAACTCTTTCGTTTTCGGTAAAGCCAGGCGCTCGTTCACCTGGTCCAGGAAGTGCCGGCGCAAATTGCACTTGGCAATCACCTTATCATTGGCCGGCAGGGCAAAATAAAGCCCGCCGGAAGCCAGTTCCTTGCGCCCGAGGCCGGAATCTTCTACCAGCTTCGTTAGCGGATCGAATACCAGGTCAAACAGACGGTCCCAGTCAAGGCTTGTCACGAGACCATGAGAAGCCACCTTTATCGGCTCGTCACCCACGTCGAATTCCCGGGCGATTGGCATATAACCCGTCCACTCCCTGAAGCCTGCTATGCCGGCCCTGATAGCGGCTGCCGATTGCTCCATCGTCAGCCCGACAGGTGTATTTGATTCCACGGCAGTCACCACGATCTCCGGGGCATTGTTAGCATGTGCGGGCATTCAGACTGCCTCCAGTACTTTTATCCACTCGATCATGGACAGGTTCCAATGGCATCGTATCGCGACGCGCCACGTGATCACGAGGCGGTTACGATGAGGCTCGAGGATCACCGTGTCCATGACTGGCTCGTGTTCAACACGATTTTGGTCGATATAGGACACGACCTTGATGTGTCGTTGCGGTAACTGATAGTGAATCTGGCCACTGTGAGCTATGTTATTGATAGTGACAGTTTCACCGCCGGAAAAATAATGGTCGGCGCATAATCCCGGACTGGCTGCGGCGTAGCTTGCGGGATCAAAATCCGTGGGTAGCAGTGGACACCTGTCCTG
>JABDPJ010000094.1 GCA_013042835.1 Lysobacterales bacterium | reverse complement strand
TGAGTCCCGGCTCTTCCCCAAGCCTGTTCACCAGGATGGTTTGCAATTCCTCTTCCCAGGGCCGGATGGCGTTGATGATGCTTTTTTCCAGTTGCTGCACGTCGGGCAGCGGGTGTTCGCCTTCGCTCGGGCGAATAATGACGTGCATCCGGGCCAGCGCCGAATCCGAAACCTGGATCGTGTCGTCCAGTTGTCCACCCTTCAGGGCCTGTTTCAGAATGTGCTGGATTTTGAGTTTGTTTTCCGTGTTCCAATGGTCCCTGGGGATATAAACCAGGCAGGAGAAAAACCGCCCAAAGCGCTCCTGCCTGATGAACAGGCGAACGGTCTGGCGCTCCTGTAAATCCAGCACACCCATCGCAATGGACAACAATTCGGTGCTGCTGGCCTGGAAAACCTCGTCCCTCGGCAGGGTCTCAAGAATATGCAGCAACGACTTCCAGGCGTGGCGGTTTTCCCTGAGGCCTGAGTTGTCCAGAACGGTCTGGACCTTCATGGACACCAGCGGCGTATCTGCCAGGCGCTGCTGGTAAGCAAGCGATGTAAACAGGCCGATAAAGCGGTGCTCACCGATGACCTTGCCGTTTTCATCAAAGCGCAGGACACCGATGTAGTCCATGTAACCGCTGCGGTGCATGGGTGAACGGCCATTGGTCTTGGTGACGATCAGGGGCGCATCCGGATTGAAACGTGAATCATCATTGCCACGGCCGGTGATCGGCCGGCTGAGTACTTTGGTTTCCTGTTCACGCAAAATCCCCAGACCGGTGCCATCGACGACATTCAGGTAAGCGGTATTGCCTTCCTGCACAATGTCATAGGAACGGGCGCCGATAAACATGAAATGATCATCGCCAACCCACTCGAGGAAGTTGATGCATTCCTGTCTCACCCTCTCCGGCAATCCCGGTGCGTTCTTGCCAAAGCCGGCAATTGCCTGCTCCAGACTGGTTGTCATGGCATGCCAGTCGTCCACCGCCATGCGCACCTTCGGGATGCGTGAATCAAGCCGGGACCAGATGGAATCCAGCGCGGAGGCGTCGGTCTGCTTCTCGATTTGAATATGAATGAATGACTCTTTGCCCGACTTTCCGGTTGCGCTCTTCAGGAATGCTTTCAGCCTGTCATCTGCATCTCGTTCAATGTTCAACACGGGGTGAATGATGAGATGCACATCCACACCGCACTCCTGCAGAGCCATGGTGGCGGTATCCACTAAAAATGGCATATCGTCGTTGGCTAGCTCCACCACTGTGTGTTGACATTCCCAGCCGTCCCTGTCATGCCCGGGATTGAAGACGCGTATTAATACACCGCCCTGCTCTCTCAACTGCAAAAAATCGAGTTGAGAAACCAGCATGGCAGCTGCAACCTGTGGTGATTCCTGGCCCAGGCCCGCATATGGCACGCGCCTGAAAAATATATCGCTGAACAGTATGGCCTGTTCGGCAGACTCCGGCGACAGCTGACTCTTCAGTTCCGCCTTGATCTGCTTGAGAAACAACTTCTTTTTGTTGTCATTATCGTTCCGCATCGCAATAACCCACGCTGTTGGCTCTTTTTATGATCATGGCGTGGCGTCATCAACCAGGCCGCATTGGAAAGTATAATGACTTTAACCGCCGGAAACATGGTTTTGTCACCGGGCAAAGCACGTTTTCATGAATATATTGACGGTCTATCATGGTCTTTGAACCCCTTGCTTGTTGACCCCTATCACTTCACTGGTTAACCTATATATCTTTAAATCATGATAGAAGGATATATGCGTTCAGAAATGGATCTGCAACATGCTTCACAACATTTCCGCCTGTTGTCTGACAGCACCCGCTTGCGCCTGTTAATGCTGGTTGACCAGGAGGAACTGAGCGTCGCTGAACTGGCCGCCATTGCGCAGCTTGCACAACCGCGGGTTTCCACCCATCTGGCCAAGCTGAAAGAAGCCGGACTGGTCAGTGACCGCCGTGATGGCGTCTCGGTGTATTACCGCATGGCTGCCAATATAAAAGATAGCGGCCTTAAAGCACTTTGGGAACTGTTGCGCAGTAATACGGCCGACCCCCTGGTCCAACAGGATCTTGAACGCATTCCCCAGGTTTTGAACGCACGCAACGGCAAGTCCAACTGGGCCGACAGCGTAGCGGGTGACATGGAAAGGCATTATTCGCCGGGCCGGACCTGGGAAGTCGCCACCCGCGCCATCGTCCAGTTGCTGGAGCTGGGCGACGTGCTGGATATCGCCTCCGGTGACGGCGTGCTCGCCGAGCTGCTGGCGCCGCATGCCGCAAGCATCACATGCCTTGATATCAGCCAAAGGGTGGTAAAGGCAGGTAAAAAGCGCCTGAAAAACTATTCAAATGTCAGTTTCGAGGCCGGGGATATGCACGAACTGCCACTCGCGGAAGCATCATTCGACACGGTCTTACTGATGCACGCGCTCACCTATACCAAGCAGCCACAGCAGGTTTTTGACGAGGTCAGCAGGGTCCTGAAGCCCGGAGGGCGGCTGTTGGCGGCGACCCTGCAAACGCACCCGCACAAAAATGCAGTGCTGGCCTACAACCACACGAACCTGGGCTTCACTGAGGCTCAATTAACAGATTACTGCAAACTTGCCGGCCTGGAACCTCACAACATCCAGCTGTCAGCCATCGAAAAGCGTACTCCCCATTTTGAGGTATTGACGTTGCTCGCGGCTAAACCCGCCTGAGTCGGCAACGTTATAAATACAGGTAAACAGCCGCATGTACACCCAGACTTTCAAAAACCCGCAACAGGCAGCCCTGATTGAACGCCTGTTATCTGAAAGAATCCTGATTCTCGATGGCGCCATGGGAACGATGATCCAGGCCTTTGAACTGGATGAGGAGGCATTTCGCGGCGATCGTTTCAAGGATCATCCTTTGCCACTGCGCGGCAATAACGACCTGCTGACACTGACCCAGTCCGACAAAATCGCCGGAATTCACCGGGCTTTCCTGGAGGCCGGCGCGGACCTGATCGAAACCAACACCTTCAACAGCACCGGTATTTCTCAAGCCGACTACGGCTTGGAGCACCTGGTCAGGGAGCTCAACTTCGCTGCCGCCCAACTGGCGAAGAAAGAGACCGGGCGGTTCAATGAACTGGAGCCGGGCGAACCGCGCTTCGTAGTAGGGTCAATCGGCCCGACCAACCGCACGGCTTCCCTGTCGCCGGATGTCAACCGGCCGGATTATCGCAATGTCAGTTTCGAGGATTTGCGCGTAACGTACGCCGAAGCTGCTGCCGGTCTCATGGAAGGCGGAGCTGACATCCTGATGGTGGAAACCGTGTTCGATACACTCAACTGCAAAGCGGCACTGGTGGCCATCGACGACGTTTTCAGCGAACTGGGGCACCGTGTACCGGTGATGATATCGGGCACGATCACCGATGCCAGCGGGCGCACCCTGTCAGGACAGACGGTGGCCGCATTCTGGAATTCCGTACGTCACGCCAAACCCGCTTGCGTCGGCCTGAATTGCGCCCTGGGCGCCACCGAACTGCGTCCCTGGTTGCAGGAGTTATCACGGGTCGCCGAGTGTCCCGTCAGCGTTCACCCCAACGCCGGCCTGCCCAATGAGCTGGGCGGTTATGACGACACACCTGAAGACATGGCGGCCGTGCTGGCCGAGTTCGCGGACGATGGCCTGCTCAACATGGCAGGTGGTTGCTGTGGCACCCGCCCGGAACACATCAGGGCCATCAGCGAAGTGCTGACTATAAAAGCCCCCAGGAAACCGCCGAAGCCCGTTCGCTGGTGCCGGTTGGCAGGGCTGGAGCCGTTGACGCTGAGCCCCGAGCTCAACTTTATCAACGTCGGTGAGCGCACCAACGTGACCGGGTCCGCCATCTTCCGGCGCCTGATCCAGGCAGACGATTTCGAGGCGGCTGTGGATGTCGCCAGGCAACAAATCAAGAACGGTGCGCAGATCATCGATATCAACATGGATGAGGGCCTGCTTGACGGTGTAGCAGTCATGACCCGGTTTCTGCACCAGATCGCTTCTGAACCGGATATCGCCAGGGTGCCGGTCATGCTCGACTCTTCCCGCTGGGACGTGCTCGAAGCGGGCCTGGCCTGCCTGCAGGGCAAGGGTGTTGTCAACTCGATCAGCCTGAAGGAAGGTGAAGACGTATTCCTGGACCAGGCGCGCACAATATTGCGTTTCGGGGCCGCAGTGATCGTCATGGCCTTCGACGAGCACGGTCAGGCCGATACCCTGGAAAAACGCGTCAGCTTCTGCCAAAGGGCCTGGAAACTGCTGACCGAGGATGTCGGGTTTCCACCTGAAGATATCATTTTTGACCCGAACATTTTCGCCATCGCTACGGGTATCGAGGAGCACAACAGTTACGGCATAGACTTTATCGAAGCCACGCGCCGCATCAAGCAAACCTGTCCAGGTGCGCTGG
>JABDPJ010000090.1 GCA_013042835.1 Lysobacterales bacterium | reverse complement strand
TTCTGTGGCTCCAGGCCGCCCTGGTACGAGTCCGCGGGTTCCCTGCCTGAGCACGAGGAAGGGCCACCGAGAAAGCCATAGAGGTAAGCAGTTACGCCACGGGGGTCGCTTTTGTGTTTTCTGGCGTCAAAGGCTAGAATGTAAACGCTTACATTTTTCATTGGTGCAATCCGAATGGCGACAATATACAAGGTTTCAGAGCTCGCCGGCGTGTCGCTCGCCACTGTTTCGCGGGTCATCAATAAGAGCGGAAATGTTACCCCCAAGACGCGCCAGAAAGTCCTGGCGGCAATCGCAGAACTTGGTTACCGGCCCAACTCGATGGCCCAGTCACTGGCATCGAAACGTTCCAACAGCGTTGGGGTACTGATTCCGGAGCTTTATGGTCCTTTTTTCGGGATTATGCTGAGTAGCGTGGAATCGGAACTACACAAGGCTGGAAAACGTACCATCGTCACTGCCGGTCACAGTGATGAAGCAATAGAGAGGGACTGCATCGAGTTTTTGCTCGGCAGCACTTGCGACGCGTTGATTTTGCACGTGCAGGCGGTCTCAGACGATTACCTCCTCGAAATCAGCGAAGGCCCTGTTCCCGTCGTACTTCTGAACCGGCATGTTCCGAAACTGGCAGACCGGTGCATAAGCCTGGACAATGAGCACGGCGGCTATGTTGCGACCCGGACATTGCTGGAGCGCGGCCATGAAAAACTGGCCTATATCTCCGGTCCATCATGGAAGATGGATTCATTCAAGCGGCTCGCCGGTCACAGGCGGGCGCTGGAGGAGTTTGGCCTGGATTTTGATGAGCGCCTGGCTTTTGAAGGTGACTTCGAGGAAGCCAGTGGCAGGGAGGGGGTAATCCACCTGCTCAAGCAGAAACTGCAGTTCACCGGCCTGGTTTGCGCCAATGATGAGATGGCCGCAGGCGCCATGCAGGGCGCGCGTGCGCATGGGCTCTCAATCCCGGGTGACCTGTCGGTAGTGGGTTATGATGATGTCGCTTTTACCCGCTATCTCAACCCCCAGTTGTCCTCGGTTAATTGCCGCATTGAGGAGATGGGGCAGATGGCCGCGCGAGCCGTACTCAAGCACGCTTATGACACAAAGGACCTGGTCATTCAAAACACCTTTAAACCCCACGTCATGTTGCGGGCTTCAATTGGCAGCAGGTAGTGCAAAAATATAATCGAACAATCACTTTACTATTAACCGGACTGACAATTGCGCTTATGAGCCATCAGGTATTTGCAAGTAGTGCCGGCGCTGATTCGGCCGCGCTGGACGCTCGGGTTGCCGAGCTGCTCGGACGTATGACCACGGCAGAGAAAATTGGCCAGATGTCCCAGGTCAACGCGGGTGACGCCGTGATTCCGGATCACCTTCGCGAAGACATCAAGGCCGGCAAAGTGGGTTCGGTGCTAAACCAGGTCAATGTCGATACCGTCAACAAGCTGCAGCGCATAGCCGTCGAGGAAAGCCGCCTGGGTATTCCACTGTTGGTTGGCAGGGATGTTATTCACGGTTTTAACACCATTCTGCCCATACCGCTCGGCCAGGCGGCGACTTGGAATCCCGAGTTGGTGCGCAAGGGTGCGCGCGTGGCTGCCACTGAAGCGGCATCAGCAGGCATCAACTGGACGTTTGCCCCGATGATCGATATTACCCGCGACCCGCGTTGGGGCCGGATCGCTGAGAGCCCCGGCGAGGATCCCTACCTGGCGAGCGTTCTGGGTGCGGCCATGGTGGAGGGCTTCCAGGGCACTGACCTGACGCAACCAGGCACGATCGCGGCCTGCGCAAAACACTTTGCCGGTTACGGCGCCAGCGAAAGCGGTAAGGACTACAACACCACCAATATTCCTCAGAATGAATTGCGAAACGTGTATCTCCCGCCTTTTAAAGCGGCGGTTGACGCGGGCGTCGCGACCCTGATGGCCTCCTTCAGTGATCTCGATGGCGTTCCGGCCACGGGCAACCGGTTCCTGATGCGGCAGGTGTTACGCGAAGAGTGGGGCTTTGGTGGATTTGTCGTCAGCGATTGGGCCTCGATTGAGCAGTTGACCATACATGGTTTCAGCGCCAACAAGCGGGACGCAGCCTATGAGGCCGTGACTGCCGGGGTGAACATGGAGATGGCCTCCACCACCTATCGCGACCACCTCAAAGAACTGCTTGATAGCGGCCGCATCGACATGGCGCTGATCGACGAAATGGTGGCAGGCATATTGCAGTTGAAATTTCGCCTGGGGTTATTTGAGAACCCCTACACCAGGCTGTCTGACTTTCCCCCGATAGCGAATGAAGATCATCTTGCGATTGCTGAACGGGCGGCCCTCGAAAGCATCGTCATGCTTGAAAACAGGAACGACACACTGCCGCTGAAAAAGGACAAGCTTGACTCACTGGCCATCATCGGGCCGTTGGCTGATGACCCTTATGAGCAGCTTGGAACCTGGATTTTTGACGGCAAGACCGAACTGAGCCGGACGCCGTTGCAGGCCATCACCGGTATGCTGGGTGATGCAGTGAAGATAAACCACGTGCGCGCAATGGAAACCTCGCGCAGCCCTTACAGCGATACCTTCGAGGAGGCCAGGCAGGCCGCTGCAGCTTCCGATGCGGTCGTCGTTTTTCTTGGCGAAGAAGCAATCCTTTCCGGAGAAGCACATTCGCGGGCCAATATTGACCTGCCCGGGGACCAGGCAGAACTGGTGCGCCTGCTTAAGGAGACAGGTAAACCGGTGATTGCGGTGATCATGGCCGGGCGGCCATTGACCCTGGCCAACATCGTGGATAACGTCGATGCCATGCTCTTCGCCTGGCATCCCGGCAGCATGGGTGGGCAGGCGATTGCCAAGGTGCTTTTTGGCGCACATTCCCCGTCCGGAAAATTGCCCGTGACGTTCCCGCGGATGGTTGGCCAGGTGCCGATTTACTATGCGCATAAAAACACCGGCAAACCGGCCACGGCCAAAACTTATCTGAATATTGACGACATCCCCGTCCGCATGCCGCAAACCTCGGCCGGCATGGTGTCCACCCACATGGACGCCGGCATTACACCGCAGTACCCATTCGGTTACGGGCTCTCCTATACGCGCTTTTCTTACGCGGACATCAGCGTCAGCAATGAACAGGTGCCAATGGGCGGCAGGCTGACCATTGCGGCGGTTGTCACCAATGCCGGTGACGTGGCTGCGGACGAAATCGCGCAGCTCTATGTCAGGGACCTGGTCGGCAATGTGACACGCCCGGTCAGGGAACTCAAGGGGTTTACCCGTCTGCACCTGCAGCCGGGTGAAAGCAGGCAGGTTTCATTTGAGCTGGATACATCTGATCTGGCCTTTTACGGCAGGCAAATGCAGCTCATGACTGAACCTGGAGAGTTTCACGCCTGGATCGGCGGCAGTTCCGAAGCGTCGTTGCAAACGGGTTTCACCATCGTCGATGAATAGAGAGCACTCGCCATGAATGCAAGTACACGCTATACGATAAGGGTAGCGCTTATCGTCGCGCTTGGCGGTTTCCTGATGGGCTTCGATGCCTCGGTTATTTCCGGTGTCGTGAGTTTCATCGGGCCGGAATTTGGTTTGAGCAACATCGAGGTAGGCTGGGCGGTGGCATCGCTGACCCTGACCTCAACGCTGGCGATGATGATGGCCGGGCCTGTGAGCGACCGCTTCGGCCGGCGACCGGTACTGAAAATGGCAGCCGTACTCTTCACCTTGTCGGCCATCGCGTCTGCTTTTGCGCCGGATTACGTGACGCTGGTCAGCGCTCGGATGTTGGGCGGGTTTGGTGTGGGTGCGGCGCTGATCATCGCACCGATGTACATCGCCGAGATTGCCCCGGCCGACATCAGGGGCCGGATGGTGTCCTTTAACCAGTTGAACATCGTCATCGGTATCTCGGCCGCGTATTTCAGTAATTACCTGATTCTGAACCTGGGTCAGTCCGATCTCAGCTGGGCGCAAACGCTGCAACTGGATGCATGGGCCTGGCGTTGGATGCTGGGGGTAGAGGCGCTGCCGGCGATTGTCTACTTCATCGCTCTTTTCACGGTCCCGGAAAGCCCGCGCTGGCTGGTCATGCACGACAAGGGAGAACAGGCGCTGGGAATATTGGAGCGGGTCAGTGGCGCCGAGCAGGCCAATTTGGATCTGCAGGCCGTCCAGGCATCGCTCGATGACGAGGCTGAACTGGAGAAGGGTTCATTGCGTGAGCTTTTCCTGCCGGCCATGCGCCTGGTGCTCACCATTGGAATCGTTATCGCAATACTGCAACAGATTACCGGCATTAACTCGGTGTTCTTTTACGCCCCGATGATTTTTGAACAGTCCGGAATCGGCACCGATGCCGCCTTCATGCAGGCGGTGCTGGTAGGCATCATCAACCTTGTATTCACCGTGGTGGCCATCCTGCTGATCGACAAGTTGGGAAGACGGCCGCTGCTGATTTTCGGCCTGGTGGTGATTGCAGGCAGTATGCTGTTGCTGGCTTATGGATTTGGCTCTGCAAGCTACTCAGCCGCCGGCGAACTCGTCGATATGAATCCGACCCTCATTCTGATTGGTATTCTCGGTTTCGTCGCCGGTTTCGCCATTTCGCTGGGGCCGGTCATGTGGGTGCTGTTTTCGGAGCTGTTCCCCAACCGCATCAGGGGTATTGCAATCTCGTTTGTCGGGCTGATCAACTCCAGTGTAAGTTTCATCGTGCAACTGGTGTTTCCCTGGGAGCTTGAAAACTTCGGCCCATCTGTGACGTTCCTGATCTATGGCTCATTCGCCATCATTGGCTTGATTTTTGTCATGCGGGTGTTGCCGGAAACGAAGGGCAGGAGCCTGGAACAACTGGAATCCGAGCTGGTAACCCGCGCTTAGCGCGTTGCCAGCCACTGTTTTTGTTTGGAGAAATTGTGACTGATATTTACTGGGGTGACTCGCGGCTTGAGCGCGTTGAAACGGGCGGTGACGGGGAACTGGTGCACCGTGATGGCGAAGTGTTCTTCAAGATCACGAATTTTCATACGATGCCGGCGTTTTTCATCGCCGTGGTCAGTAGTTCCGATCACTGGATGTTCGTGTCCAGCACCGGTGGCTTAACCTGCGGCAGAAAAGATCACGATAACGCGCTGTTCCCATACTACACCGACGACAAGATTCATGATGCAGGCGCCACGACCGGGCCGCAAACCGCACTTTTGGTTGCCAAAGATGGCAAAACGCAACTCTGGAAACCCTTCAGCCAGGATGTCAATGTCTACCGCGTAGAACGAAACCTGTACAAGAACCTGTCTGGCACCCGCTTGATTTTCGAGGAGTTGAATCACTCGCTCGGCCTCGGGTATTCCTATTGCTGGTCGAACAGTGAGAAGTTCGGTTTCGTAAAGACCTCCAACCTGACCAACCTGGGCGGGACGGATGTGCAGGTCAACGTGCTCGACGGCTTGCGAAACCTGCTGCCCTATGGTGTCACCAGCCAGATACAGACAGAATTGAGCACGCTGATGGACGCTTACAAGCAGGCCGAGGCCTGCCGGGAGCGCACCGCGGTTTTATTCACCCTGAGCTCGCAATTGACGGACCGGGCTGAGCCCAGCGAGGCTCTCAGGGCCACGGTGGCCTGGAGCATGGGGCTGGACAACCCGCGTGTGCTTTTGTCAGAAGACCAGGTTGAATCTTTTTGTGCCGGCCTGCCAGTGACCAGTGAAGCTAACAGTCACGGCAAGCGCAGCGCCTTTTTCTTGCAATCCGAATTCACCCTTTCGCCCGGCGGTGACAAGCGGTGGTACATGGTGGCCGATATCAACCAGGGTCCAGCGGACGTGGCGGCACTTTTCCAATCGATAGATGACGGCATATCGGCGCCAACACTTGCAACCGATATCGAAGCCGGTTCCATGCGCCTGCTACAACTGGTCGGCGGAGCCGACGGCTGTCAACTGTCGTCCGATACGCTCATCAGCGGCCGGCATTTTTCCAATACGCTGTTCAATATTATGCGGGGCGGCACGTTTTACGACGGCTATAACATTCCCCTGAATGACTTCCTCGACTTCGTCGGGCTTTGGAATAAACCGTTAAGGACCAGGTTTGAAAACCTGCTCGGTTCGAAGCCGGGTCCTCATGACCTCGAATCCCTGCTGGCCCTCGCCGAGGCCGAAGGTGATAGTGATATGGAGCGCCTGGTGCTCGAGTACCTGCCGTTGACATTCAGTCGCCGTCACGGTGATCCGAGCCGGCCCTGGAACCGGTTTTCAATTGACATCAAGAATCCGGACGGCTCAGACAAACTGTATTACCAGGGTAACTGGCGGGACATTTTCCAGAATTGGGAGGCACTCTCCGTTTCCTACCCCGGGTTTGCCGAGAGTTTCATCAGCAAGTTCGTCAATGCTTCAACCGCCGACGGCTATAACCCTTACCGGATAACCAAGGAAGGCTTTGAGTGGGAGGTTTTGAGTGCCGACGACCCGTGGTCCAACATCGGTTACTGGGGCGACCACCAGGTCAACTACCTGTTGAAACTGATCGAGACGTCGTGCCGTTACCAGCCCGGCAAGATAGAAAAATACCTGGGCCGTGATGTTTTTGTATATGCAGATGTGCCCTACCGGCTGAAAGACTACCGGTCGATGGTGAACAACCCGAGGGACAGCGTTCTGTACGATGATGAACGCGCCGATCTGGTGACCGCCCGCGTGGAACGGACAGGCAGTGACGGCAAACTGCTGTGTTTGGCTGATGGTTCGATCTACAAGGTCAACCTGATGGAAAAATTGCTCGTAACCGCCTTGTCGAAGCTCAGCAATTTCGTGCCGGGCGGCGGTATCTGGATGAACACCCAGCGTCCCGAGTGGAACGACGCCAACAACGCACTCGCGGGCTTTGGCCTGTCCATGGTAACGCTGTGCTACCTGCGCCGTTTTCTGGATTCGCTGGAAGGCTTGATGGAGGGTTTTGGCGCGCAGGAGTTTGTGCTCTCAATCGAGGTGATCGAGCTGTTCGATGCCATCGAAGAGGTGCTCGAAAACCACGCTTTCATGCTCGAAGCGGGCATCGCGCCGAAAGACCGTAAAGCCATCATGGACGAACTGGGTTTGCGGGGCGAGCGGTATCGCGAGAGCGTATACACGGGATTTTCGGGCAACAAGGGCAGCCTGACAAAAATGCGGGTGCTGGCATTTACCGGCCTGGTTAAGACGTACCTGGATCACAGCATCGCACTGAACAGGCGGGAGGATGGACTGTTCCACGCCTATAACC